>JBGCDD010000233.1:0-36984 GCA_045105075.1 Sedimentitalea sp.
GCGTCCGACGTCGACCCAACGGCACAGAAACGGCGCAAGAAAGTCGAGATGCTGTTTGCCCACCTCAAACGCATCCTCGGGTTGGGACGGCTCCGAATACGAGGCCCCTGCGGTGTTCAAGACAAGTTCACCCTCGCAGCAACCGCCCAAAACCTCCGGACGTTAGCGAAACTCAAACCAATGGTGCCCGTCATAGCCTAGAAAGGCGGCACGCCCCTAGATTGTTCAATCAAACACACAACCAAGTTCGCCTCAAAACGTAAGATCAAACGGCTTCTTCAACAAAATCGACTCAGAACGGCCATCGGATGCGGCGCAGGACGCCATATCATTGGCGAAGATGTGAGTGGACAGCGGGATATCGTGCCGGGCCCAGTTCCGCGCCATCGTCACTCACCGTCCCAAGTCTGCAAGCTGGTTCTGCGAGGCGGGGATCGTTCGAGCACCTGCAACACCACGCCTGATCGAAGGCGGCCTGCGAACCGAGGCCACTATCGCCAGTGTCATCGTCGCAAAGTCTGCAGACCATTTGCTGTGATACCGTCAAAGCCAAATCCATGCCCGACTGGGCGTCGATATCGATAGCTCCACTTCAGCCTTCCGGATCGGCAAGGCGGCACATGCGTTGAAACATGTTCATCATGCACTACTTGCCGATCTCAAAGCATCGGCAAAGCTTTTCATGGACAAGACACCAGCCCAAGTCCTCGATCCGGGCCGTGGAAAGACAAAGCAGGGCTCCTTTGGGGCGCCCGCCCGCGATGATCGCGCATAAAACGGGCCAGAGCCACCGGGCTTGACCTTTACCTATGCGCCGGAGCGGTCCGGCAAATACGCATCTGAGATATCGCAGGGCTTTAGCGGCATACTGCAAGTGGACGGCTGTGTCAGATACAACCGCGTGCTTGATCTGCGGGACAATCTACCGATCCAATTGGCGTATTGCTCGCAGGCTGTACGAGCAGACCCACAACACTGTCACCTCCATCGCCGAGGAAGGGCTCCAGCAGATCGCGGCACATTACCGGATCGAAGCGCAGGCGCGCGGTCAATCAGCCGAAGAACGCCTCGCCATCCGGTGGCAAAAGCACGCACCCAAGATCGAGGTGTTTAATCGCCGGCTGGGTCAGGCCAGATCGCAGGTAACCGCAAAATCCCCAACCGGTGATGCCCTCAAATTCATTGCAAATACTGGAATGGCCCAATCCGGTTCTTGTCCGATGGTCGCATCGAAATGGACAGCAACGCCGCCTGTCATCGATACCTCGTATCGGCGCTCGGGCAGCGGTGCCAGCGCACGATCCGCCCAATCGCACGACAGAGAAAGAATGCGCGCTTCGCGGCTCATGACGTAAGAGCACAAAACGGGGCAATGCGCGCGTCACTCATCCAGACCTTCAAAATGAACCAGGTCGCGCCGCATGCCTACATAACCGGCGTCGTTCCAGCTATCGTTAACGGTCACTGACAAAAACGGCTGCCGTGTAGGTGCGGGCTAAGCCGCGTTTACAGTCGGTCAAAATGGGCCAATCAAATCACCCGAGCGTAAACTGGAAGCGCCGATCCCTCCTCAGGCTCGGCGCATCATGCCAGATGATTGATCACGTTCGTCAAAACCAAAGCACCGCCCTATCGCGCGGGTGAAACCTCAACAGGCGCATCATTTGGTCACGAGATTTCAATCCGGGGAACGACCGTGACAAATTGCGTGCCTTGCTCGGCCAGATGCGCATTTTGCGTGCGGATTTCACCCGTAATGTGCCAGGGAAGGATGATAATGTAATCCGGTCGCGCCCTGTCGAGCGCTTCTGGCGCCAGGATCGGGATGTGGCTGCCGGGCAGGAACCGCCCTATTTTTGAGCGCGCCGCGTCGCACACAAAGGGCAGCAGATCCGGCTTTATGCCTGCGTAGTTCAACAGCGTGTTGCCCTTGGCCGCCGCGCCATAAGCCGCGACCGTTTTGCCATCGCCCTGGGCTGTTATCAAAAACTGGACAAAGTCATTTTTGACACTGTTCGCGGCGGTTTGAAAATCAATGTAAAATGCGTCCGTATCCATGCCCCGCGCGCGCTCTTCGGCGGCCAAATCGTTCACAACCTGGGCACGCACGTGCCGGGCATCGGTGCGGCATGCATAAATCCGCAAGCTGCCGTCATGTGTTGTCAGTTCCTCAACATCAAACACGCGCAGATCACAGGCCGCCATGATCTGTTCAACCGCAAACAGTGACAGATAGGAAAAATGCTCGTGATGAACGGTGTCGAACTGGTTGAATTCGACCAGCCGCATCAGATGTGAAAATTCCAGTGTGATCACCCCTTGCGGTTTTAAGGCAAGGTAAAGCCCACGGGTAAAGTCATTGATATCAGGCACATCAGCATAAACATTATTGGCGATGATCAGATCCGCAGGGTCCAGCGACGCCGCCATTTCTTCGCCAAAGAACTCCTGCAGCACCGGAACGCCCAAATCGATTGCTGTTTTGGCGGTGGCGCGCGTCGGCTCGATTCCAAGGCACGGAATGTTGGCGGCCACGAAGTTTTTCAACAAATATCCATCGTTGCTGGCGACCTCGATCACATGGCTGTCGCGGGTCAGGCCCAAGCGTTTGGTGATCATATCGCTGTAGGTTGCGGCGTGATCCAACCAACTGCGTGAATTTGATGAAAAATGGGCGAATTCTGCAGCAAAATGGGCGTCAGCTTCCGCAAAACTCTCGGTCTGAACCAAACGACAGTTGGAACAGGCCCAAAGCCGCAGCGGAAAGCTGGTTTCAGGGCGCGACAAATCCTCGGGCTTTAAAAATTTGCCCGACGGTGGTGCGTGGCCCAGATCAAGGAATCGCGTGGTCAGGACCGTTTGGCAATGGCGACAGAGATGGCTCACAGCACGGGTACATCCTTGAAAGCGGGCAGCGATTTACCGCGGGCAAAGACCGGTGTTCCAAAAGTCAGACAAGCGAACCTCATGTGTCCTCAAAGCCCTGGATCTGCGCCAGCGTGACCCCCAAAGGATCCCCGCCTTCGGCCACGTCACGATACCAAATCACTGTGCGTTTGACCGCTTCTTGCAGATCCCAGCGTGGCGCATAGCCCAGATCGGCACGCGCGCTTTCGATGCCTAGGCTCAGCATGTCTTCTTTATGCGGCGCGCCCGGTTTGGAATGGTCCTCCCACGCGCCCGGCCAATGCGCCAATGCCATCTCGACCAACGCTTTGACCGGTTTTGCATCTCCGGTTTCGGGTCCAAAATTGTAGCTTTCGCCCACCTTGCCCTCAAACAATTTGCGCGCCAGCTTGAGATAGCCCGACAGCGGCTCGAGCACATGTTGCCAAGGGTGAATGGCGTTGGGATCGCGCAGCTTGATCGGGGTTTTGGCAGCCAACGCGCGCATCATATCGGGCACCAACCGGTCGGAGGCCCACTCGCCACCGCCGATCACATTGCCGGCCCGCGCCGAAGCAATACGTACCGGATGATCCTTGAAAAACGACGCCCGGTAGCTGGCGATCAACATCTCAGTCGCGGCCTTGCTGGCACTATAGGGATCATGTCCGCCCAGCGGGTCAGACTCGCGGTAAGGATGCGGCCATTGCCGATTTTGATAGACTTTATCGGCCGTTACCATGACCACAGCGCAGCGACGCTTGCGCTTGCGCAAAGCCTCCAAAATATGGGCAGATCCCATGACATTTGTGTTCCAAATGCCCAGCGTGTCATCCTGACTGCCCCGAGCCATCGGGTGTGCGGCCAGATGAAACACCACATCCGGATCAACTTCGCCAATCGCACTGTCCACCAGGTTGCGATCGCAAATATCACCGATGCAATTGTTGATACGCACGGCCAAACCCAACTGATCGAACAACGACGGGTCCGTGTCCGGGGCCAGCGCCACGCCATAGACATCTGCGCCAAGCGTGCTGAGCCAGAGCGCCAACCAGCTGCCTTGGAACCCGGTATGGCCCGTCAGCAGCACGCGTTTGCCCGCCCAAAAACTCATGCCCAGAGTCTCCGGCCCACTTGCCCGCAAGCCCCAAGCCGTGCGACGTCGTGCAGCGAACAGGCCAACGCCCAGAAACCAGCGGGTTTGACCATCGCCAAATCGCGATCCTGCGCTGATCCCACGAGCAGGACTGTTTCAACCGCCATGTTGTCGCCGGTGTGGGGATCGAAGATCGAAGCCTTGCGCGGCACGTATCCGCCGTCGGCCTTTTGATTGCGGGGCTGATGTTTCTCCTGACAACGGGTCACCCTATCGCCATCAATGCCGATCCGCGCCCAGGCTAGGATTGCGCTGACTGTCGCAGCACAGCTTTTGAATGTGCGAAACGACGTCAAACCCATCTTGCCAAAACCAAACCTGCGGTTCGTTTGAGTGCACGGTACAATCGCGAGCTTTGTCAGAGCGCTGCTCGCGCCGAATATCTGCCGCCAACGCTTGGCGATCTTGGCTTTGATCATACGGCTTTTATTGGCACAGCCAGCCCTGAAACTGGCGCTGCCGTGTTGCCCTAACACCGTCATGATGTGCTGCTTGGGTGGGTCGCCAACGATCCTGATCATTGGGTTTGGTCGCAGGTGCGGATCGTCTCCGGTGCACGTGCCACGTCCCCTTGCCAGAATGACTGTTTTCACTTCGCGATCTGCCCGATGTTCGTGTCGCATTTGGATACACCCATCACCGCTTTCTCACAAGCCATTGGAACAGCCATAAAAAAAGGCCACGCAGAACGCGCAGCCTTTTTCGTAAAGTTTGGCGAAGATTAACGCTTGGAGAACTGGAAGCTCTTACGTGCTTTGGCCTTACCGTATTTCTTACGTTCCACCACGCGGCTGTCGCGGGTCAAGAAACCAGCCGCCTTCAGGGCGCCACGCAAGGACGGATCATAAAGCTGCAGTGCTTTGGAAATACCGTGTTTGACCGCACCGGCCTGACCGGACAGACCGCCGCCTTTGACCGTTGCCATCACGTCAAACTGATCTTCGACACCGGCCACCGTGAAGGGTTGGCGCAGGATCATCTGCAACACCGGGCGCGCGAAATATTCGGGCATGGTTTTGCCGTTGACGATCACTTTGCCCGAGCCAGGCTTGATCCACACACGGGCCACCGCATCTTTGCGTTTGCCTGTCGCATAGGACCGCCCAAGTGCGTCGCGCACGGGTTCGCGCGGGGTCAGTTCGACCACGGGCGTGGCGTCCAGACCGGCGACAGTGTTCAGATCTTCGAGAGTTTGGATTTCATCAGCCATCTGTCATCAGCTCCGGGTGTTTTTCTTGTTCATGGCCTTAACGTCCAGAACTTCGGGGCTTTGCGCCTCGTGAGGGTGATCGGTGCCGGCATAGACACGCAGGTTGGTCATCAGCTGGCGCGACAGACGGTTGCCCGGCAGCATACGCTTGACCGCTTGCGTCACCACACGTTCGGGGTGCGCGCCATCCAGGATCTGCTGCTTGGTGCGCGATTTGATCCCACCGGGATAGCCGGTGTGCCAGTAAAAATGCTCTTCGCGTTTTTTGCCGGTCATCTGGATTTTTTCCGCATTGATGATGATGACATTGTCACCCATATCCATGTGCGGCGTAAAAGAAGGCTTGTGCTTGCCACGCAGACGCATGGCGATGATCGACGCAAGACGGCCCAGAACAACGCCTTCGGCGTCGATCAGGATCCATTTCTTATCGATCTCTGCTGGTGTGGCAGAAAAGGTTTTCATGAACGTGGTCCCGTTTGACAGTGCTGGCAGGGTCATCCCTGCGCGGATTTGATCATCGGGGTTTACGGCTCAAGCCGCGCCCAGTCAACTGCGAAATGGCGGCATTAACCTTTGTAAATCAATGGCTTGAAAATATGGTATTAAAATACCGCAAAAATCACGCAGCGTCCGGCGGGATCGCATAGGTGACCGAGGCATGGGCCACCCGCTTGTCAGACCCTTCCGACATGATATGCACATCCCCCACCGCCAACAGCTTGCCCAATTTCAACAAGGTGCAATCGGCCAGCAAATCAACGCCGGCCACCGGTTTGCGCATGAAATCAATCGACAAATTGGTTGTTACCGCCAACGGCTTGGGTCCGATCATCGCCATCACCAACGCATAAACACAGACATCAGCCAGCGCGAACATCGACGGGCCCGACACTGTGTTGCCTGGGCGCAGATGCCGCTCTGCCACGTTGAGACGCATAATAATGCGATGACTTTCCAAGTGATCGATGCTGAAATCGCCGCGCACCTGCGGGAAAACCTCGTCCAAAAACGCCATCACCTGATCGCCGTTCAACATCAAAGCCATGCTTTTCCTTTCCAACTGCTGCCTTTAGAGTTGGCCCAAGACAGCAACGGAGAGCAAGATGGCAATTCTGGAACGTCACGACGCAGCAGGTGTGGCGCATTTGAAAATGAACGCGCCCGACCGGTTGAATGCCTTGTCCGAAGAAATGCTGGACGCGCTGCAAACCCAGTTTGACGGGCTCAAAACCGACACAACTGTACGGGCAGTGGTCCTGTCGGGGGCCGGCAAAGCGTTCTGCGCCGGGCATGACCTGAAGCAAATGACCGCCGCGCGTCAGGCCGAGGATGGCGGCAAGGCGTATTTCAAAGAGCTGTTTGACCGCTGTGCGGCCATGATGACCACGATTCAGACCTTGCCGCAGCCGGTGATCGCGCAAGTCCATGGCATTGCCACCGCCGCCGGCTGCCAATTGGTGGGATCATGCGACATGGCCGTGGCCGACACGGAAACCCGCTTTGGGGTGAACGGTGTCAACATTGGGCTGTTCTGTTCGACCCCAATGGTCGCCCTGTCACGCAACATCCCGCGCAAAAAAGCGTTTGAGATGCTGACCACCGGCAGTTTTATCCCTGCCACTGAAGCTGAAAGACTGGGATTGATCAACAAAGTCGTGGCGGTCAATGATCTGGGTGATGCCACGCAACAGATGGCGCAAACCGTGGCCGACAAACTGGCCGTGGCGGTCAAAATCGGAAAAGAGGCATTTTATAGGCAAATTGAGATGAACCTCGAATCAGCCTATGCCTATACCGGCGATGTGATGGTCGAAAACATGCTGGATCGCGACACCCAAGAGGGGATTTCGGCATTTATCGACAAACGCCCCCCTGATTGGACGCAATAGGTGAACTTTACGCTGTAATCCCTTATTATTGTTTCCAAATTAGCCCTTTCAATCTGGGCACAACTGTGGCATAACATTGGCAGGCAAACGCCCATACGCATTTTGGGTCGCCGCCTGCGGAAGGTTCCTCCAAACCGGGTCTCTCACCGGTTCAACATTCCCGCAGCGGCGACCCCAAAAAGCCCTCTCCTCATAATCAACTTTTCCCCCACTGGGGATCGCGCTATGTCACGCCTATGACAAAAACTCTTCATATCGTCGGCGGTGGCATGGCAGGTTGCGAAGCAGCCTGGCAAGCGGCTCATCTGGGTGTGCCTGTGGTGATCCACGAAATGCGCCCTAAGGTTGAAACCTTTGCCCACAAGACCGGGCACTTGGGTGAGATGGTGTGTTCCAACTCGTTCCGCTCCGATGACAGCGAACAAAATGCGGTTGGGTTGCTGCATTGGGAAATGCGCGCGGCCGACGGGTTGATCATGCAATGTGCCGATCAACATCGGTTGCCGGCTGGTGGCGCTTTGGCCGTGGACCGCGATCCCTTTGCCCAGACCGTGACCGAAAAGCTGATGGCGCATCCGTTGGTGTCGGTGGAATACGGCGAAATCACCGCCCTGCCCGACAGCGGCCATTGGATCTTTGCCACTGGCCCGCTGACTTCATCCACCCTGGGCACCGCAATTGCGGCCGAGACCGGCGCCGAGGCACTGGCCTTTTTCGACGCCATCGCCCCGATCCTCTATTTTGACAGCATCGACATGTCGCGCGCCTGGATGCAATCGCGCTATGACAAAGGCGAAACCGAGGCCGAACGTACAGCCTATCTGAACTGTCCAATGGACAAGGATCAATATGAGGCGTTCATTGATGCCCTGCTGGCTGCTGACAAAACCGAATTTCACGAAGGCGAAACCGCAGGCTATTTTGACGGCTGCCTGCCGATTGAGGTGATGGCCGAGCGCGGGCGCGAAACGCTGCGCCATGGTCCGATGAAACCCGTCGGGCTGACCAATCCACACCAGCCTGACATCAAAGCCCATGCCGTCGTGCAACTGCGCCGCGACAACGCGCTTGGCACGCTTTACAACATCGTCGGGTTCCAGACCAAAATGAAATACGGCGCACAAACAGATGTTTTGCGGATGATTCCGGGGTTGGAGAACGCGCGCTTTGCCCGTTTGGGTGGCATTCACCGCAACACATTTCTGAATGCGCCGACCTTGCTGGACAGCCAAATGCGCCTGCGCTCGCGCCCGCATCTGCGCTTTGCCGGGCAGATCACCGGCGTCGAGGGCTATGTGGAAAGTGCAGCGATGGGCTTGCTGGCGGGACGGCTTGCCGCGGGCGAAATCCTTGGACAAGCGGTTGATATTCCGCCCAACACCACGGCCACGGGTGCATTGATCACTCACATCACTGGCGGTGCAGAGGCCAAAACGTTCCAGCCGATGAACGTCAACTTTGGTCTTTTCCCCCCGGTTGAAGGGCTAAAAGCTGGGCGCCGGGGCCGCAAAGACCGATACAAAGCCTATACCGACCGCGCCAAGGCCGACTGGACCGGGTGGCTGGAACAATCGACGCTAGACGCATCGGTTGAGACTTGCTTAACCTGAGCTATGACCGAAGGATTCCTCAGCAAAGCCTACGGGCCCCGCGACGCCGCCGATACACGCAAACTCTATGACGACTGGGCGGGCAGCTATGACGGCGAAGTCGGCGACAATGGCTATGCCACCCCCGGGCGCTGCGCTGCGGCTTTGGCCGAACATTGCGTAGATCTAAACGCGCCGTTGCTTGATTTTGGCTGCGGCACTGGCCTGTCGGGCGTGGCTTTGGCCCAGGCCGGGTTTCGCACATTGGACGGCGTCGATCTAAGCGCTGACATGCTGGCGCAGGCCCGCGACAAAGGCATCTACCGCAGTCTCAGCCAGATCGAAGCCAACACGCCGCTTGCACACAAACCGGGTGACTATGCCGCGATCTGTGCGATTGGCGTCATCGGCGCGGGCGCGGCCCCGATCTCGGTGTTTGACACGTTGATGGCCGGGCTGGCCACAGGCGGCCTGTTTGTGCTGTCGTTCAACGATCACGCGCTGGCAGATCCGGTCAATGAGGGCACACTGCAAAGCTATGTCACCTCGGGGCGCGCGCATTTATTATTCAAGGACTACGGCGCGCATTTGCCGGGCATCGACATCAAATCCAACGTCTATGTCCTTGAAAAGACGTGACGTTCACCACCCGATTTGCGCCTTCTCCCACTGGACCTTTGCATCTGGGTCACGCTTATTCTGCGCTTTTGGCCCATGATATGGCCCGCGCGCATAACGGCGTGTTCCACCTGCGCCTTGAAGATATCGATCGCGCGCGGTCCCGCACGACGTGGGAGCAGGCGATTTTTGAAGACCTGAGTTGGCTTGGACTGAGCTGGCCTACGCCAGTACTGCGCCAATCGGACCGACAGCCCGCCTATGATCACGCCCTTGCCAAGCTGCGCGCGCTGGGTGTGATCTATCCCTGCATCTGCACCCGGCGCGACATTCAATCTGCGTTGAGCGCCCCGCAAGAAGGCGCGCACGGGCCAGACGGCGTGATCTATCCCGGTACATGCCGCGCCGCCAGTCACCCAGACGGACCCGACACATCGTTGCGGCTGGATCTGCGCACAGCTTTAAGAGTGCTGCCCAAGGTATTGTTTTTTCACGATGAAGGCCAAGGCGACATCACCGTGCGCACCGATGCCATGATCGAAACCGTCGGCGACATCGTGGTGGCGCGCCGCGACATGGGCACGTCCTATCATCTGTCCGTCGTTGTGGATGACGCCGCGCAACAGGTCAGTCACGTGGTGCGCGGGCAAGACCTGTTTGATGCCACCCAAATCCATGTGGTGCTGCAACATCTGCTGGCGTTGCCGACGCCGCAGTATCATCACCACCGTCTGATCCGCGACGATGCCGGCAAACGGTTAGCCAAGCGCGATGATGCGCGCGCCCTGTCCAAATTTCGCAACGAAGGCGCAAGCCCGCAGGATATACGCGTGATGGTGGGGCTCTGACCTATTCCAACGCACGCCACGGTTTGAACATCAGCACCCAGCGATTGTTGATGAAAATCAACCCGTCAAAGGCCAACCCAAGCTCTTTGCCTTCTTCGACAAACTTGAACCGCACGATCGGATAGTCACCGGCGATATACTCGACGATCCGCTCATAACCGCCTGGAAAATCGCGTAAAACCGCATCACGGCTTTTCAGGGATCCGGTGTTTGTATGTGTGATCAGAAGGGAATTCTGGCCGGGTTTGGGCGTAATTGTTGCCCCTGAATTGTACATGCCGGCGTAGATTTGCACCAGTTTCGACGCAAGTGGTTCGCTGTAAACGGCCGCAACCTCGGCGGCTGTGGGCGCCATGCCTGCGGTCAGTTTGGCGAAATCAGCGTTGGGATCAAGGAACTGAGTCAAAAACCGCTCGGCGTCCTGCTTTGATCCCGGACCAGCGTTGCCGTTGTTGTGCCCTTGCATCATCACAAACAGGCTGCGCGTCTCATCGCCGGCGCAGGCCTGATAGAGATTGCCCAGCAACGTTCCCATATTGGGCACATCAACCGGACGCGCATCCTGATCGACCGCGGCCACATAGCCAAAGGCCCATGCGGCAACCAGCATTTTGTTAGTGTCATCGGCGGCGCGCAGCGTCTGACCGCACGGCGCATGCGGATCAAACCCCGCCTCTTGGGCCTGCACCGCACCAGCACCCAATACCGCCACAACGGCCAAAATCTTTCCAAAACCACGCATTGCACACCTCGTCCTTCTGAACACGAACCCAACAGTAACAGCAAAGTGGCGAATTTGCCAAACCTAGCCGATCGGCGCCATCAGCTCGACTTCGGTGTCATCGCGCACGGCCGTGTAAAAACAACTGGTTCGGTTGGTGTGACAGGCCGGGCCGGTTTGGCGCACGATCACCAAAAGACAGTCGCGGTCACAATCAACGCGCAGGTCGACCAGTTCTTGCACATGCCCAGAGGTTTCACCCTTGATCCAGAAAGCCTGACGCGAGCGCGACCAATAGGTCACCTTGCCGCTGTCCAACGTGCGCTGCACTGCTTCGGCGTTCATCCACGCCATCATCAGCACATCGCCGCTGTCTTCAGCCTGGGCAATTGCCGGGATCAACCCGGCCTCGTTATAGACCAAAGTCTCGGGATCAAAGGACATGGGCAAAAACCTTTTGCATCGCAGATGTGCCAGCTTATGTAGAGACAAGTCGAGATGAGGAAAAGCGATGTCTGGCGAGACCGATCTGATCAAGCTCTATTACGCGCGCATGCTTGCGCTGGCGGCGGACATTCCGCATTTGGGCCGCCTTGACGCACCCGGTGGCAGCGTCAAAAAACGCTCACCGCTGTGTGGCTCGACGGTCACGGTGGATCTGACGGTGGCCGATGGCCGAGTGGATAGGTTTGCGCAAGATGTGAAGGCCTGTGCTTTGGGTCAGGCGGCGGCGTCGGTTGTGGGCGCTGGCGTGATCGGTGCAAGCCGCGCGGAAATCGAACAAGCGCGCGATCAGCTCAAGGCGATGCTGAAACAGGACGGTCCGGTGCCAGATGCGCCCTTTGACGGGCTCGAGGTGCTGTTGCCTGCGCGGGAGTACAAAAACCGTCATGCTTCGATCTTGCTGACACTCGAGGCTACGGCCGAGGCGATGGAACAGGCCGAACAGGCCGACTGCGCCTAAAAAAAAACCGCCGCACATCCCGGGCGGATGGCGGCGGCAGGTTATGCGTGTCTCATGTGGGATTCCGAACCACCCTGCCAGAACCTTGCAACAGGTCTGGCGGGAACGGGACAGGAGTGTTCCAAAATATGCATCGAAAATCAGGACAAGATGCAAGGGTGTCGGACATGAGAGTCGCAGGCAGAAACAGGGTCAGATGGCTCCGGGCAAGTGCAGACTGGCCACCAGCATCACCAACAGCGCGGCCATTCCCAGCGCGTCACTGACCAGCGTTTCGCGGTTATGAAGCAGGGCTGATTTGATTTGGCTGAACATGTCGGCTCTCCGGGGCGTTAAGTCTTTGTTGACCCTTTGTTCTCATATGGCTCGTTCTGTGTAAAGAACTTTTTAGGAACATTTGTGAACTTTTGGAGATTTTCGTGCTAGCCAACTGAAATCAAACGGATTGCCTGATCCTGGCGCATCAGCCACAAGAGAACACGCGCCGCCTTGCCGCGCACGGTGCTCAGATCAGGATCACTTTGCAACAACAGCCGCGCATCACTTTGCGCCAGGGCCATCAACCCGGCCTGACGTTCAAGATCGGCAATCTGGAATTTGGGCAGACCCGATTGCGCCGTGCCGATCACATCACCCGCCCCGCGCATTTCCAGATCGGTCTGCGCGATCACAAAGCCGTCTTCAGTTTCGCGCAACACTTCCAGCCGCCGCCGCCCCGTTTCGCTCAGCGGGGCCTGATACATCAGCAAACAGGTCGATGCCGCATCGCCTCGCCCGACGCGACCGCGCAGCTGGTGCAACTGCGCCAGGCCAAATGTTTCGGCCCGCTCAATCACCATGATCGTCGCATTGGGCACATTCACCCCCACCTCAATCACCGTCGTGGCAACCAAAACCGAGGTTTTGCCAGCTTGGAAATCCGCCATCGCCGCGTCTTTGTCAGCGGGCGGCATTTGACCATGCACCAGCCCAACCACACCTTCGCCCAAGGCCGCGCGCAACCGCTTGAAACGCTCATCCGCGGCGGTCAGATCGACCAGCTCGGATTCTTCGACCAACGGGCAGACCCAATAGCACTGGCGACCTTGCGCAATCGCGCCGCGCAAATTGGCGATCACCTCGTCCATCCGATCGGTGGCAAGCACCGCCGTTTTGATCGGTTTGCGCCCAGGTGGTTTTTCATCCAGCACCGACACATCCATATCGCCATATTGCGCCAAAGCCAGGCTGCGCGGAATCGGCGTGGCCGTCATCACCAAAACATCCGCTTTTTTGCCCTTTTCGGCCAGTTCCATGCGTTGGCGCACGCCAAAACGGTGTTGCTCGTCGATAATCGCCAGGCGCAGGGCGTTGAAATGCACGTCTTGTTGAAACACCGCATGGGTGCCAACCAGAATGTGCAAACTGCCATCCGCAAGCGCTGCCAACTTTTTTTGCCGCTCGCCGCCTTTGTCACGTCCGGTCAGGATCTCAAGCCGGATGCCCGCCTGTTCAGCCAGCGGTTGCAGGCTTTCCAAATGCTGACGCGCCAGGATTTCGGTGGGCGCCATCATCACCCCCTGCCCGCCCGCTTCGACCGCAACAAGCAGCGCCAAAAACGCAACCAGCGTCTTGCCCGATCCCACATCGCCCTGCAGCAACCGGTTCATCCGGTGCGGTTGCGCCATATCCCCCGCGATGTCTGCCAGCGCACGGGTTTGGGCACTTGTAGGCGCATAAGGCAATGTTTTCAGGACTTTATTCTGAAGAGCCCCCGTGGCTTTGCTCGCCAATCCGCTCATTTTGCGTTCGCGCAACCGGGCCAAGGCCAGCGTCAACTGATGCGCCAGGACTTCATCATAGGCCAACCGGGTGCGCGCCAAAGCGTCCGGCGAGACATCACCGCCCCCCTCTGGCGCATGGGCTTGATCAAGCGCATCTCCCCAGTTGGGCCAATTTTCGCGCGCACAAAGGGCCGGATCAATCCATTCGTTCAAATCAGGTCGGCGCGCCAAAGCGCTGCGCACGGCTTTGAACATGGTTTTTTGTGTGACACCCTGGGTCAGGTGATAGGTGGGTTCGAAGTCCGGAATGGCAGCGGCCTCTTCGGGCGGCAAAACGTGATCCGGATGCACCATTTGCGCCATGCCATCAAACAGCTCGATTTTGCCCGACACCACGCGCCGCGCGCCTTCGGGCAACAATCGCGCCAGATAGTCCCCGCGCGCATGAAAAAACACCAGCTGAAATTCGCTGCTCTGATCCTCAACATTGATCCGGTACGCGCCCGATTTGGTTCGCGAAGGCCGGTGTGCGCCAATGGTAACGTCCACCGTCAACGTGGTGGGAAAATCCGCGCCATCAATCGTGTCACGGCGGCGGCGGTCAATCACGGCATAGGGCAGCGAAAACAGCAGATCGCGCGGCGTTTCAACCGCGATCGCGGCCATCGCCAACGCGGTTTTCGGCCCCACCCCATCGAGCGTTTCGAGCCCGGCAAAAATCGGGAAAAGCTGTTCTGGACGCCCGCTCATAGCCCCTCGATCAGCGCCAACCAGCCGTCTTCATCAAGCGTTTCAATATTCAGTTCCGCGGCTTTTTTGGCCTTTGAGCCTGCACCCGGTCCGGCCACAAGAAAATCGGTCTTGGCACTGACCGATCCGGATACTTTCGCCCCCAAGGCTTCGGCTCGCGCTTTGGCTTCGGCGCGGGTCATTTTCTCCAAAGTGCCTGAAAACACAACCGTTTTTCCCGCCACAGGGCTACCATCAGTGTCAGGGCGTGTGGTTTCCTGGACGTCCAGATGCGCGACCAAGCGATCAATCGAAGCACGTTCGTCGGGCTGGGCAAAGGCGGTCACCAAGGACGTCGCCATCACCTGGCCGACCCCATCGATCGACATCAGGCCCGCCCACGCCGCACTTTGATCATCACCTGCGCCAAGCATGGCGGTTTCAAAAGCGTCCCATGTGCCGAAATGAAGCGCCAAAAGGTTCGAAGCTGATTCGCCCACATGGCGCAACCCAAGTGCAAAAATCAGCCGCCCAAGGGGAATTTTGCGCTTTTCCGCGATCGCGGCAAACAGATTGGTGGCAGATTTTTCGCCCCATCCTTCGCGATTCTTGAGCTGTTGCAGACCCTGACCAAACCGCGCCTCAAGCGTAAAAATCTCGGCGGGCTCGTTGATCCAGCCGTCGTGGTGAAACTGTTCGACCTGTTTGCTGCCCAATCCTTCGATATCGAAAGCCGCACGAGACACAAAATGTTTGAGTTTTTCCACCGTTTGCGCCGGGCAAATCACGCCGCCGGTACAACGGCGCACCGCGTCGCCTTCTTCGCGAATGGCTTTGCTGTGACATTCGGGGCAGGTGTTGGGAAATTCAAAGGCCGCCGCGTTTTCAGCGCGCTTGGTCAAATCGACATCCGCAATCTTGGGAATCACATCGCCCGCACGATAGATTTGCACCCAATCTCCCACCCGAATGTCTTTGCCTGAACGAATTTCACCGCCTTTTGCGTCTCGTCCAGCAATGTAATCTTCATTGTGAAGCGTCGCATTGCTGACCACCACGCCGCCAACCGTCACAGGCGCAAGCCGGGCGACGGGGCTAAGTGCGCCGGTGCGGCCAACTTGGATATCAATTGCTTCCAGACGGGTCCAAGCCAGTTCGGCAGGAAATTTATGTGCAATCGCCCATCGCGGAGTCGTGGATCTAAGCCCCAACCGCCCCTGTAGTCCAAGGTCATTCACCTTGTACACCACGCCGTCGATGTCATAGCCAAGCGAGGCACGTTGCGCTTCGATGCTTCGATAGACTTCGATCATCTGGGCGGGCGTTTCACAAAGCTTGGTCAGCGGATTTGTCTGAAAGCCCAGTTTTTTCAGGCGCGCAATTGCTTTGTCCTGAGTCTCACCCAAAGGTTCAGAAACCGCGCCCCATGCATAGGCAAAGAATTTGAGTGGGCGGGATTTTGTAATTCCGGAATCCAGTTGCCGCAGTGATCCTGCGGCAGCATTGCGCGGATTCGCAAAAACTTTGTCGCCCTTCGCGCTTTGCGTTTCATTCAACTGCGCAAAGTCTGAGTGCGACATATAGACTTCGCCACGCACCTCCAACAGGTCTGGCGCGCCAATCAACCGGGCCGGAACATCAGAAATTGTGCGCGCATTTTCGGTAACATTTTCACCAATGCTGCCATCGCCGCGGGTTGCTGCCTGAACCAGATGGCCCTGCTCATAGCGTACGGTCAGGGACAAACCATCGATTTTGGGCTCTGCTGTGTATGCGAGTGCCTGATCAGCAGCCATGCCCAAATATTTGCGCACGCTGGTATCAAACCCAAGGACATCCGCTTCATCAAACGCGTTGCCCAGAGACAGCATACGCAGCGCATGATTTACCTTTGCAAAGCTCTCGGACACCTTCGCGCCGACTTGAGCACTTGGGCTGTCTTCACGCACCAAATCTGGAAACCGTGCCTCAACCAGCTGATTTCGACGTTTCAGCTGATCATATTCAGCGTCACTGAGGGTTGGTGCATCGTCCGTGTGATAATCGAGGTTCGCCTGCCCCAGAATCTGCGCCAGTCGCGCAAGTTCCTGTTGGGCCATTTCTGGCGTGAGATCTTCGACGTCTTTTTGTGGTATCACTTCCCCGCTCCGCACCCAGCTTGTTTAGCCAAGTGATAGGGCCGCGTTGGGGTCAGGTCCAGTGTGAGTGGTGCACCGGAGGTGCATCGTTGATGCAGCCCCGGCGTGGTGTAAACAAGTTGGCCATACGCACCGTGTTGAGTATCCCTCAGGCGCCCATTGCAAGACGCGGATCGCTAGTCATTTCTTCAACTTGCGGATCACGCAAAACATATCCGCGGCCCCATACCGTTTCAATGTAGTTTTCGCCTTCAGTTGCAGTGCTTAATTTCTTGCGCAACTTACAGATGAATACATCAATAATCTTCAATTCCGGTTCATCCATACCGCCATAGAGATGGTTTAAAAACATCTCCTTGGTCAACGTCGTGCCTTTTCTCAAGCTCAGCAATTCCAGCATTTGATACTCTTTGCCGGTCAAATGAACAGGCTGACTGTCCACTTCAACGGTTTTCGCATCCAGATTGACCGAAATTTTACCTGTGTGAATAACCGACTGGGAATGCCCTTTGGACCGGCGGATAATCGCATGGATCCGTGCCACAAGCTCTTCGCGATGAAACGGCTTGGTCAGGTAATCATCTGCACCAAAACCAAAGCCTTTGATTTTATTATCAGTATCATCTGCCCCAGACAGAATCAAAATCGGGGTTTCGATCCGCGCCATACGCAGTTGACGCAGCACCTCATGTCCGTTCATATCCGGCAAATTCAAATCAAGAAGGATCAGATCGTAATCATAGAGCTTGGCAAGATCTATTCCCTCTTCGCCCAAATCTGTCGCATAGACATTCAGGTTCGCATGAGTGAGCATCAATTCGATACTCTTCGATGTGGTTGGGTCGTCCTCGACCAGCAAAACACGCATAGTTGAAATCTCCGTCCTAATCCAAAGCCCTGTCTTCTCGATTAACCCTGACTAAAAAAAGTTAACTACACGTTACCGACACAGGGATAATGACATTTCAACCTAGAGTTGTCTATACTTTTTCAAGGCTGTTGCCTTCAAAGCATCCTCGCCATGGTCTGCCACAGCACTGACCCAACTTTTGAATTCTTCCTCGCTTAATTGATATCGCAACAGCGCTTCGGTCTGGGGAATCAGCCCATAAAGGACGCCCCGCACCACGGCAGCCTTGCGCGATGCCACCCATCTTCGGGTGGTTTCCGGCGGCAAATCCGCACGTGTCATCACCGACCCGTCCGGCAACGTAACCGCACGAGGACCGTCAACTTTTTTCAGAAACATCACATTGTCCCTCTCACAATGGGCGCAACATGGCAGTTGCGCCTTAACGAGCGATGAAACCTCCTCTTGTGAGTGTCTTGGATTTTCCTATATTCTGCAGGACCTTCCAAACCATCAGGAGTCGCGACCATGGGTCTGGACACCCTCCCCCTCAATTCGTTGGGCTTTGCCAAAGCGCCACAAGACACGCGCGTCGTCGTGGCCATGTCAGGCGGTGTCGACAGCTCTGTGGTGGCCGCCCTTTTGGCCGATCAGGGCTATGACGTGGTTGGCGTCACGTTGCAGCTTTATGATCATGGCGCTGCCCTTGCAAAAAAGGGCGCATGCTGCGCTGGCGTCGACATTCACGATGCCCGCCGTGTCGCCGAAGAACGCGGTTTTCCGCACTACGTTCTGGACTATGAAAACATCTTTCGCGACGCGGTCATCGATGAGTTTGCCGACAGCTATTTGGCCGGCGCAACCCCGGTGCCGTGCATCCGATGCAACGAGCGCGTCAAGTTCAAAGACCTGATGGAAACCGCGCGCGACCTCGAAGCCGATTGCATGGCAACAGGACATTATATCCAAAGAAAAACAGGAGCTTACGGACCGGAGCTGCATTCAGCAGAAGACAGCGCACGCGATCAATCCTACTTTCTGTTTTCCACCACATCGGCCCAACTGGACTACCTGCGCTTTCCGCTGGGACACCTGGCGTCAAAGGCCGAAACCCGCACATTGGCTGCGCAATACGGACTGTCGGTGGCCGACAAACCCGACAGCCAAGACATTTGTTTTGTACCCAATGGTGACTATGCCTCAGTGATCCAGAAACTGCGCCCCGATGCGGCAGATCCCGGTGACATCGTGCATGCAGACGGCCGCGTTCTGGGCCAGCACAACGGCGTATTGCACTACACGATCGGACAACGTCGCGGCCTTGGTATCGGGGGTCTCGCCGATCCGCTTTACGTCGTCCGTCTCGATGTCGAAACCCGCCGCGTGATCGTTGGACCAAAGGACATGTTGGCCACCCGCAAAATCCCTGTTCGCGAGATCAACTGGCTCGGCGACAATCCGCTCATGTCCCAATCACAATGGTCGATTTCAGTAAAAGTTCGCTCCACCCGCCCCCCGCGCGAGGCGATCTTACGTCCGATTTCCGAAACTGAGGCCGAAGTCGAACTGCTGTCACCAGAAGATGGCGTGTCCCCAGGGCAAGCTTGCGTGTTTTACGAAAACGAAGGCAGCCGCATTTTTGGTGGCGGCTGGATCTGGCGCGGGTACTGACGCGGGGCAGCACAAGCAGGACGCCCTCGCGCCCGTGAAACGGGCGCAAAACGTCATGTCGCGCCGCAGGCGCGTCCTTTAGGTCAAGGCGCGATCAGGGTGGGGTCAAAATCAAGTCGATCCAACAAGGCGCGCGCAGCGCGTAATCCCGGCGCCTGCCCGCCTTGGCCAAGGCGTTTCATTGTCAGGCCCATCGCGTCGCTCTGACGTTCGGGCGCGCTCAGCACATTCTGCAACTGGGCGGAAATCAACTCAGGCGTGCACTCGGGACCCAAACACTCTGGAACGACGCGTGTTTCACTCACCAGATTAACCAATGTCACCGTATCAGTAAGCGCCATCCGCGACATGATCTGCCACGTCAGCCAATGCAATCGATAGGCCACAACCATCGGAGTCGCTGCCGCCGCCAACTCTAAAGAAACGGTTCCCGACGCCGCCAAAGCGACATCAGCCGCCCCAAAGGCAGCACGCTTGCGCAACGCGGCCTCTTCAGGAGCCATGGCGCGCGGATCAATCACCGTGGTCGGCACAGACCAGTCTGACGCAAATTGGGCCACCAGATCTGCCACAGGCGCTGCGGCAGGCACCACAGCCTGAACACCTGGAACAGCACGCGCAAGCCGTTCCAGCGCTTGGCCAAAGACCGGTGCCAAGCGCGTCACTTCGCCCCCGCGTGACCCCGGCAATGCCACCACCAAAGGCCCATCGCCCACATTCAATTCGCCGCGCAACGCTGCACACTCTTGGGCACTGGCGACAGGTTCGCCAACCACCGGATGACCGACAAAATCACAAGCCATGCCGGCGGCCTGCATCAACGGTGGCTCAAATGGAAACAGCGCAAGCACATGATCAATCATTTCGGCCATCTTGGCCGCGCGCCCAGGCCGCCATGCCCAAACCGTGGGCGCAACATAGTGAACCGTGCGCACGGGCACCGCCGCCTTGGCCAATCGCGCCACACGCAGGCAAAAATCGGGGCTGTCGATGGTCAACAGCACATCAGGACGGGTTTCGATCACCGCCGCGGCCATTTCGTTCACCCGCCGTTTGAGCGCGCGGTACTTGGGCAAAACCTCGGCCAAACCCATCACGCTTAGTTCGTCCATGGGAAAACGGCTGCTCAGACCCTGAGCGCACATCAACGGCCCGCCAACCCCGTCAAACGTGATCCCCGGAGCCAATTCGCGCAGAGCGGCCATCACCGCGCCCCCGAGACGATCGCCCGACGGCTCGCCGGCAATCACAAAGATCCGCATCAGACTGCGTGCACCGACAAAAACAGCCCCGTCGCATCGCAGGCAGCCCTCACGGCATCGCGCTCTAAAATCATCACACCGCCCGCTTCAATAGCGATTCCGTTCAGGCCCGCTGCGGCGGCGGCATGCACCGTGCCCAAACCAATAGCCGGCAGATCAACACGGCGATCCTGCCCCGGTTTGGCCGCCTTGACCAGCACGCCACCGGTGATCCCATCTGGGCGCTCACGCAACGTGCCAAGCATCCAATCAGTGCCAAAGCGCCCCTCTAGCGCAATCGCCTGACGCCCTTGCACCACGCATCCCTGACCCACATCTGCCGCGCCCATGATTGCCAGAATGTCAAAACCCCGCGCCACATCCGCATCATCGCGCGCCTCGGGCAGGCGCGCGCCAAGCGCACCAGGCTGAGGCAGCACATCAGGCACCAGATCGTGGGCCGCGATCACCTCAAAACCCGCCTGTTCAAAGATCGCCAAAACCGCGCGCAACCCGCCATCATCGCCCTGTTGCAGTGCCTTTTGAAACGCGGGCACCAAAGGCAATGTGGCGGCGTCCAAAGCGCCAGGGTCAAGCGTGGGCCGCGCGATGGCACCCGCAAAGCAGACCTGCGTCACCCCATTGTCGTGCAAGGTTTTCAGCAACGTCCCAAGCGTTTCCAACCGGAAGGTCAGATCAGGCACACCCGTCGACAGCTCAAGCCCCGCATAGCCACATATCAAGGGCGCGTGGGCCTGCGACTGCGCGACAAGACCCGGCAAAGCGCCCTGCCCGGCAATCAGCGCCAGCATCTCTAACCGCCCGGTGTCAGAAAGTGACGGTCGCTTTCGCCCAACACGAATTCGACGATATCACGCACATAGTCGCTTTCGGTTTCCTCGCCCAGACGGCGCACGCGATCCTGAAACGTGCCCTCGCCCTGTGCCAACATCTGAAACGCCGCCCGTAATGCCGTGATATCGCTGCGCGCAACTCCACGCCGTTTCAACCCAACCAGGTTCAGCCCATCAAGCCCACCGCGCGGCGCCTGCACCAATCCATAGGGAATCACGTCGTTGGTCACCATGGTCACGGCGCCGATGATCGCGCCCTTGCCCACGCGCACCCATTGATGAATGCCGCTCAGCCCACCGATGATCACATCGTCCTCGAGCACACAATGGCCCGCAACCGCCGCCGAATTCACCACAATCACCCGATTGCCGATTTGCGCGTCATGGGCAATGTGACAC
The DNA here is from genome assembly GCA_045105075.1 of Sedimentitalea sp. GTDB lineage: Bacteria > Pseudomonadota > Alphaproteobacteria > Rhodobacterales > Rhodobacteraceae > JBGCDD01. The sequence goes on from JBGCDD010000233.1 coordinate 21,533, forward strand.
CCGGCCATAAACAACCCGTCATCGCCAACGCGTGTCAAACCGCCGCCACCCTCGGTGCCCGCATTCATCGTCACATGCTCGCGGATCCGGTTGCGCGCCCCGATTTCAAGCCGACTGTCTTCGCCCTTGAACTTCAAATCCTGCGGAATCTCACCGATCACAGCAAAGGAAAAGATCACCGTACCTTGCCCAATCGTGGTGCGTCCGGTCAGCACAACGTGGCTTTTCAACTCAACGTCCTTGCCCAGAACCACCTGCGCGCCGATCACACAAAGCGGGCCAATGATACAGCCTTCGCCGATCTGCGCGCCCGGTTCAATCACCGCGCTGGGGTGAATCTGAGCCGCAGCGGTCATGTTTTGGGCATATCCATCATCGCGGTAAACTCGGCCTCGGCCGCCATTTCGCCTTCCACTGTGGCGCGCCCGCCAAACCGCCAAACCTTGCCGCCCGGACGCCCCCGCAACGTCTCAAGACGCATCTCAAGCACGTCGCCCGGCACCACCATGCGGCGGAATTTGCATTTGTCGATCGCCATGAAATAGACGTTCATCTGCTTATCGGCCATCTCCAGAGAGACACCGATCATCACCGCCGCCGTCTGCGCCATCGCCTCGACAATTGTCACGCCGGGCATAATAGGATTGCCTGGAAAATGGCCCTGAAAATGCGGCTCGTTCATAGTGACATTCTTGATGCCAATCGCAGAGCGCGTTTCATCAATGTCGATCACCTTGTCCACCAGCAAAAAAGGATAGCGGTGCGGCAGGATACGCTGGATCAGTTGGATATCGGCATTTTTCAGCGAAGACGTCATGTCGGTTCTTTCCATCTCGGGTCTTTGAAACTGACTAGCAACCGGGGCCGTTTTGGGCAAGGCGCGCTAGTCTTCGGGCCGCGGGCGACCATCGCCCAGGGCGGCATCGATGCGCCCAATCGCCAGCGAGGTCACATCGGTTGTGTTTGCACTCAGAAACACGGAAGAGCGTTCCAGGATGACGCCAGCGCGGGTGTCGCGCATGACCTCGGCCAGAATCGGACGTGCGGTTTGAAAAAAACGGCCCCGGGCCTGTTCGCCGCGCTGCACCAATGCACGCGCCTTGGCATCTTGTTGGCGGCGGATGCCCTGAACCTTGGCGTCAAATGCATCGGCAAGCTGGCGAAACGACTCGGGCGCCATATCCGCGCGCTGATCGGTCAGTGCCTGTTCTTCCTCGGTCAGTTCGGCTTCTATTTTGCGGTTTTCGGCGGCCAGCGTGGCGCTGTCTTTTTCGATGTCAGCCGCCACCCGTTTGCCAAAAGCCGAATCGACATAAAGCCGTTCGGAATCGATGGTCAAAATCGCTGAATGCGTCTGACCGAATTGCTGGGCCTGAGCGACGCTTGCTGCCGACAGCCCCAGCATCACCACCACCGAGATCCGTTTGAGGCAGGCAAAACCGGGCATGAAAAAGCTAGAATCGCGCCTGGATCGTCAGGTCGAAATTCTGCTCGCGGTCAAAGCTTTCTTTGCGCAATGCATTGGAAAAGTTCAACCGCAGCGGGCCAAACCCGGTGTTCCACAACAGCGAAAAGCCAATCACATGGCGCAACGACCGATCCGCCCCGACAATGTTGTTGCTGGCCCCGGTGTTGGCGTCGCGCAGGTTCCAAAGGCTGCCGACGTCATAAAACACGCCCCCCCGCAATCCGACCTCTTCGGGCAGGCCAAGCGGGAATTCCGCCTCAAGGCGAGCCACCGCGTAAATGTTGCCCCCTAGCGCGTCGTCCACCCCGTTGGACTGATCCCGCGGACCAAGGCCTGCGGGTTCGAAGCCACGGAATGTGGAGGGCGTCAGGACAAAACGATCCACCGACCGGCTGAACGTGTCGCTGCGCCAATGCAGGCTGCCGGCATCAATCGAGGCGCGCAAGATCACCTCTTCGTTGAGAACCCGCGTCTGCGCGATAAGTTTGGCGTTGGTGCGAAGGAACTTGTTGTCGCCGCCCACGCCACCAATGTCCGCGCCCAGTGTAAACAACACACCGGCGTTCGGATTGAGGCCCGACAACCTGCTGTCATAGGTATAGCTGATTCCAAACGAACTGTTTGAGCGGCTGCCTTGCGCGATTTCCGACGCCACAACAAAGCCATTGGCAACGGTGTTTCGGGTGGTCATTTCGGTCAAGCGATACGAATAGCTCAGCTTCACCTTGCCATTTTCGCTGACCGGAAAGGTCAGAGCCGGCTGGAAGAACAAGCGCTCGGTGTCATATGAGGCAAACGAAGATTCGGTGCCCGATATCCCAAAGTCGAGATCGAACTGCAACTCGCGCCCCAGCAGGAAAGGTTCGGTGAAGCCAATCGAATATTCTTCTGAATCTGACGCTGTTGAGGCCGAAAACGACAACCGTTGACCACGCCCCAAGAAGTTGTTTTCCGACAATCCAAGCGCCAACCCAAACCCGTCACTGACCGAATAGTTACCACCCAGGCTCAGCGATCCGGTGGGTTGTTCTTCCACATCCACATCCACCACAACCTGGTCGGTGCTGGCACCGCCGCGCGCGGTCACATCGGCGTTGGAAAAATAACCAAGCGCGCGGATCCGTTCGGCGCTTTCGCGAATTTCGCGGGGGTTAAAAGGGTCGCCTTCAACAATGCGGAACTGTTGGCGCACCACCCTGTCCAATGTCGTGGTGTTGCCTTCGATATCGATACGTTCGACAAAAATGCGCGGCCCCCGCACCAGCGCAAATTCAACATCCAGCGTCAGATCGCGATCATTGCGCGAAATACGGGGTTCGACCCGCAAGAAATCGATGCCCTGTTTGATCGCCAGACGCTCCATGCGCGCAATCGACGTTTCAACCAGAGACGGCGAGTAAACGACGCCAGGCTTGACCTTCAACGCGGCGTTGAAAACATCTGCATCTGCTTCGGACATTTCACTGACTGTGGTGATGTTGCCAAAGCGAAACTGCTGGCCCTCGACGACATTCAGCACGAGGAAAAACGCATCACGCTCGCGGGTCAGTTCGACATTCGTGTTCAGCGTGCGAAAATCGATGTAGCCACGCGACAAATAGAAATCTCGCAAAACCTGGCGATCAAACTGAATACGGTCCTCAACCAGCGTGTCGGCGCGAATAAAGGTGCGCAAAAGTCCCGCCTGTTTGGTTTCCAGAACCCGCCGCAGACGACGGTCGGAAAAAACGCGGTTGCCGACAAAACTGATGCGTTCGATTTCAATCGTGTCGCCTTCGGCGATCTCAAACACCAAATCAACGCGGTTGTCGCTGCGCCGGATGATGCGCGGCGTGACAGTCGCCGCGATGCGACCCTGCTGCGAATAAACTTCAGCGATCACAGCGGCATCGCGCTCGGCTTGCGACGGGCTGAACACGCGCCGGGGTGAAGATTCGATGAACCCTTCCAGCGCGTCGTCCTTGATGCGTCGGTTGCCCTCGAAATTGATACGGTTAACCGTCGGAAATTCGCTGACCGTGATGATCAATGTGCGCCCACGCGGAGTCAGATCGACGGTTTCGAACAAGCCGCTGTCAAAAATCCGCTGATAGGCGTCATTTAGCTGCCCACCGCTGATCCGTTTGCCCGGCTGAATGCCGGTATAGGCAACAATTGTCGCGTCTTCGACTCGCTGGTTGCCGTTGACTTGCACCGAGTTGAAAACAAAGCTTTGCGCCTGCGCATTTTGCGGCGCAACGAGCAAGAACAGCACAATAACAAGGCTGAACGCTGTGCTTAGACGACACAAGATGTTGGAGATACTTCTCCGTTCAACGCAGGATGTTCCCGCGATATTCCCCAAACCCATCATTCGAACCCAAAATCTTAGCAGCACTGACAACGTGGTTATCGGGATTGCACAGGGTTGTCAAAACACCAAAACAAAGACGGCGCGCAATTGCTGCGCGCCGCCCAAACCGATCGAAAGCGCATGAGCGCTTTCAGAAACTAAAAATTACATGCTGCCGAGATAGGCGCCCGCCATGAGCGCCACACTGATGGTTGACAGATACAAGATCCGATCCCAATTCAGCTCCATCACCAACGACAGTCCGCGATACGAATGTTGCAGTGTTTGCATAGTCTTGTTCCTTTGCCACCTGTTGCCCCCATGCCTATGGGCCGAATGTGGCGAGACTTTGACAGGCCGGGGGAAAGCTCGTGTTCTCGAAACAATACCTCCTTAGCAGAAGATATCGTTTCCAAGAGCAAATACCATTAGCGTCAGGATCGCGGCAAGACCGGCCGTCATCAGAATGCGCAAAGCCAGGTCGCTTGGCGGTTTCCCGCTGACCGCTTCGTAGGCATAGAACACCAAGTGCCCGCCGTCCAAAGCCGGGATCGGGAACAGATTGAGCAAGCCGACAGCCGTGGACAGCACCGCAATGAACCAGATGAAGCTCTGTGCGCCTTGGCTGGCCATCGCCCCCGAGGTTTCCGCGATTCCAATCGGGCCTGACATGTTGCAGGTGCTGATTGCGCCTGTGATCATATGCCAGAGCCCTGAAAGCGACCCTTGAATAATGCGCAATGTTTGCTCGACCCCGCCTGACACTGCATGCCACGGACCGGCGGTTTCGGTGGCCGCGTCAAAGGCCATTCCGCCAACGATGCCAATGCGCCAATGGGTGACGAAACCGCCGCCCTCTTGGGGTTCATCGGTGCGTCGAGGCGCCAAAGCGAATTCCAGAATCGCCCCATCTCGCCACACTTCCAACAGCAAAACCCGACCGTCTGATGCTTCGACAGCGGTTTTCAGCTGATCAAAGGCGAAAATCGGCGCGCCATCGATCGAAACGATCACATCGTCCGCCTTCAACTCGATGTCCATTGCGGCGCTGCGAGGGGCAACTTGGGTGATGTGGGGCGGAAAAAGATAGGGCCCTGTCACAGAGACCTCGGAATCGCCGCGCCGCACGGTGTAATCAAGCACGGGTTTCTGAGGGATCGAATCAGTGAAAGCCCGCCAAGCGACCTGGTCATCAAAACTGGGCGTGTCGGATCCCTCAATCGCCAAAATCTCGTCACCGGCGGTCAGTTCAAATCCGGCATCGGGTAAAGTGTGCAGTTCGCCCACCGTCAGCGGGTCACTGGCCACACCCCGGAGCATGAAAATCGCCGCGAAAACAGCGATCGACATGGCGAAATTGAAAAACGGGCCGGCTGCGACGGTTGCGGCGCGCGCCCATAGGGGGGCGCCATGCATTGTGCGACGCAACTCGGCCGGATCGCGCGCGGCTTGAGCCATCGCACCTTCATCCTTGCCTGAGGCCGCGTTCGCATCGCCCATGAATTTAACATAGCCGCCAAACGGCAGCAGCGCGATCTGCCATCGCGTGCCGCGCTGATCAACGCGGCTGTACAGAACCGGACCAAACCCAAGGCTGAACACCTCGGCGTGGATGCCAGACCAACGCCCGACAATGTAGTGGCCATATTCATGCACCGCCACAATCACAGAGAGCGCAACGACAAAAGCCGCAATCGTATAGATCAACCCACCAAACTGCGGGATCAACGTGACAATATCCAAGTTTCTACCTTGCTCGTTCGGTCATGATTTCATTGGCCCACTCCCGAGCGAGATGGTCCGTGTGGGTGACGTTATCAAGGGTCATTGCGGCATCAATAAGTCCCGGTTGTGCCTCAAAACGGTTAAGAACCTCTTCAACAACGCCGGCCATATCCATAAAACCGATCTGACCGGCAATAAAAGCGTCCAACGCACGCTCTTTGGCACCATTGAAAACGGCCCCGCTGAGACCGCCGCGTTGCATCACCTGCCGCGCCAGCACCAACGCGGGATAACGGGCCAAGTCGGGGGCGCGAAAACTGAGCTGTGCAATCTGCGCCAGATCCAGCCGCGACACCGGCAATTTGCGCCGTTCCGGATAGTGCAGCGCGAAGCCAATCGCATGGCGCATATCGGGCGGCCCCACATGCGCCATCAGCGCGCCATCGGCGAACCCAACCAGTGCGTGGATCAACGACTCCGGGTGAACGATGGTTTCGATTTGATCGGGCTGAACCCCAAAGTACTCTTTAGTTTCAATCAGTTCCAGGGCTTTGTTAAACATCGACGCCGAGTCGATTGTGATGCGTTGGCCCATATCCCAATTGGGGTGGCTCGAGGCTTCGGCCAATGTGGCTGAGGCCAATGCCTCTAGTGGCCAGTCGCGAAAGGCACCACCACTGGCGGTGATCACAATGCGTTCAACCGCCGCGATATCTTCGCCAATCAGCGCCTGAAACACAGCAGAATGTTCACTGTCGACAGGCAAAAGGCGGGTGTTGTGGGCCCGCGCTGTCTCTAAAACCAATGCTCCGGCACACACCAGTGATTCCTTGTTGGCCAAGGCCAGCACTGCGCCCTGTTTCAACGCGGCCAGCCCAGGGGGCAGCCCTGCGGCGCCAACGATGGCTGACATCACCCAGTCGGCGGGTCGCGCGGCGGCCTCGATTATGGCATCTGGTCCGGCGGCAGCCTCAATTCCGGTTCCGCCCAAAGCATCGCGCAACGGCGCCAGCAATTCCGGGCGCGCCGTCACTGCAATTTCAGCGCGCAATGCAATCGCATCCTGCGCCAGTTGGTCAATATTGCCCGCCCCTGTGAGCGCGACAACATCATAGTCTTGTAAGGAACGCCCAATCAGATCGATGGTATTTTGCCCAATCGACCCGGTTGCACCCAAAATGCTGACACGCCGCATCAGCCGGCTCCGGGGGGCAAGCCGACCAGCCCGCCGACCACAAGCACAAACACCGATGCGCCCAGCATTCCGTCAAAGCGATCAAGCAAGCCGCCATGGCCCGGGATCAGCGAGCTAGAGTCCTTGACCCCGACCTGACGTTTGATCGCGCTTTCCGCGATATCACCCAGTTGCGCGGCAAAGGCGACAAACACCGAAAACACCACTAAAAGCAGGCTGGCGGACTGCCCGAGCGCAAAACCAAGCCCGACAAGGCCCGCGCCGACCCAGCCCGCAGCAGTGCCGGACCAGGTCTTTTTCGGACTGACCTGAGGCCAGAATTTTGGCCCCCCCAGCGTCTTTCCCGCAAAATACCCGGCCACGTCCGATACAACGACAACCGCAACAAGCCACAGCATCCAGACAAAGCCGAAGTCATCGCGCACAGCCATCATTTCATAGCCCGCCAACATCACCAACGCGACAAAGCCCGCAAAGACCAGCCGCAAACGCGGCATCTGCGTGGCGCCAACAATCGCAGGGGCCAGCAGGACCGGCAGAACAAAAGCACCCGGCAGGTAAATCGCGCCAAAGACCGCAAAACCACACAGGATGCCAAGCTGCAGAGCCAAAGCCGAACGACCAGGGGCCAGCATGCGCGTCAGCTCCCAGGTCATTGCGCCACACACCAGCGCCACAAAGCCATGAAACACATCCCCGCCAAGCGACACCGCGCCAAGACCCAGTGCCACCATCACCGCGCCTGAGCCCAGCCGCATCGCAAGATCAGACCAGCGCCCTGCCTCGCTCATACTTTGACGGCCCCGAAACGGCGATCACGCGCGCCAAAACTGGCGCAAAGACGGGCCAGTTCCTGAGCTGTAAAATCCGGCCAAAGCGTGTCGATGAATTCATATTCTGCATAGGCCGACTGCCAGAGCAGAAAGTTCGATATGCGCGCCTCGCCCGAGGTGCGGATCACCAGATCCGGATCCGGCAGCACGCGGGTATCAAGGTAGCGCGGCAATGTTTGCTCATCCACATCATCGGGGTGCAATTGACCGCTTGCCACGTCCTGGGCCAGGCGACGCGTGGCGCGGGCCACCTCGTCACGGGCGCCATAGTTCAACGCGATTGTCAGATGGACCCCGTCATTGTGCGCGGTCTGGCATTCCAGTTGGTCCATCAGCGCGATCAGTTTGGCATCGAGGCGCACCCGATCCCCGATAAAACGCACCCGCACACCGCGCGCATCCAACGCCCGGGTTTCTTTGGTGATGTAGCGGCGAAACAGGCTCATTAGCCCGGCGACTTCGACCTGCGTGCGTTTCCAGTTCTCGGTCGAAAAGGCAAAGATCGTCAGGTATTTCACACCCAGATCCGGGCAAGCTTCGACCACTTCGCGCACCCGGCGTGCGCCTGCATGATGACCAAACAGCCGCGGGCGACCGCGCGCCTGCGCCCAACGCCCGTTGCCGTCCATGATGATTGCGATGTGGCGCGGGCCGGGGATGTTTACCGTATCGGGGTCTTTAGGCATCGGGGCAGCCTAAACCTGCATGATTTCGGATTGTTTGGTTTCCAACTGCGCATCGACCGCCGCAATCAGTTTCTTGGTCAGATCTTCGACTTCGCTTTCCCAGAATTTCTGGTCGTCCTCTGACAGCCCATCCGATTTGGCCTTTTTGATCTGATCCATACCATCACGGCGCACATTGCGGATCGAGACGCGGCCATTTTCGGCGTATTGTCCGGCGACTTTGGTCAGCTCGCGGCGACGCTCTTCGTTCAACTCGGGGATCGGCAGCATGATGATCGTGCCGTTCAGTTGCGGATTGATGCCCAGCCCGGATTCGCGAATGGCCTTTTCGACCTTGGCCACAAGACCCTTGTCCCAGACATTGATCGTCACCATCCGCGGTTCGGGCACGTTCACAGTGCCCACCTGGTTGATCGGCGTTTTGGTGCCATAAGCATCAACCATCACCGGTTCCAGCATCGAGGCACTGGCACGTCCGGTGCGCAACGACGCAAACTCGGTGCGCAGCGACGCAATCGCGCCTTCCATCCGCCGTTCCAGATCGTCGGTGTCCAGCATGAAATCATCTGACATTGATGCCCCCTAATGCGTTTTTTCGCGCTTATAGCCGGTGACCGAAGGGAAAGTATAGAGGCAGCGGCCTTCGCGGCCCGGCGCACAGCCACATTGTTTTCACCCGGTTTACGCGCGCCTGACCTTAGAAATGGAGGCAAGCCTGCCGATGACGCCTTAGCCGATGACTTTGGTATAGGTGCCTTGCCCGGCCAGAATGCCGCGAAAGCCGCCCGGCTCGTCCAGCGAGAACACGATGATAGGCAGGTTATTGTCGCGCGCCAACGCAATCGCGCTGGCATCCATCACGCCCAGACGTTTGGCCAGCACATCATCATAGCTGACCGTGTCATAGCGTTTGGCATCCGGGTTCTTGACCGGGTCCTTATCATAAACCCCATCGACCTTGGTGCCCTTGAAAATCGCCTCGCAGGACATTTCGTTGGCTCGCAGCGTGGCGGCCGTGTCAGTCGTGAAATAGGGATTGCCAGTGCCCGCGGCAAAAATGCAAACCCGTTTCTTTTCCAAATGGCGCACGGCGCGGCGGCGAATGTAGGGCTCGGCCACCTCATCCATGCGGATCGCGCTGATCACCCGGGTGTGCACTTTCAGCGCCTCAAGCGAGGATTGAACCGCCAGCGCGTTCATCACCGTCGCCAACATGCCCATATAATCCGCCGTGGTGCGTTCCATGCCCTGCGCACTGCCTTGCAGGCCGCGAAACACGTTGCCCCCGCCAATCACCATGCAGATCTCAACGCCCATATCGTGCACCGATTTAACCTCGCGCGCGATGCGTTCCACAGTGGGCGGATGCAGTCCAAACCCCTGATCCCCCATCAAGGCCTCGCCAGAAATCTTCAGCATCACCCGTTTATAGGCCGTCTGCGGGGCTTCTGTTTGAGAGGGATTGGACAGGGTCATATTGCGCTCCGCTGTGGCACCGGGTTATTGGGGCGCAAAATGGATGAAATTGCGCGGGTGTTCAATGTGCTTCGCGCCGCCTCTTGGCAGGAAATCACCTTGGGCGCAAATCAATCGATCACGCCGCGCGGGCCATTGCCACCGGTTCCGCCTGACCAGCCGATTTTGATCGCCGGGGCGACCGCGTCGGGCAAGTCAGCCCTCGCGCTGCGCTTTGCGCAGGAACAGGGCGGCGTTGTGATCAATGCCGATGCCAGTCAGGTCTATGACTGCTGGCAGGTGATCACCGCGCGCCCGACACTGGCCGAGATGTCGGGTGTCCCGCATTATCTTTATGGTCATCATCCCTGGAATGCGCCCTATTCCGCCGGGCACTGGCTGCGCGAGGTCCGCACGGTTTTGCAGCGCCCGGAGCGTGCGATTCTGGTGGGCGGCACCGGGCTTTACTTTGCGGCTTTGACCCAAGGCATGGCTGACATTCCCCACACACCGCCGGCGATCCGAACAGCGGCGGATGGGATGACACTGGAGCAGCTTTTGGCGCAACTCGACGCGCCCGACAGCCTCGACATTCAAAACCGGGCCCGGGTGCAGCGCGCCTGGGAGGTGCAACAGGCCACAGGGCGATCGTTGCACGACTGGCAACGCGACACGCCCGCGCCGCTGTTGGCACCGGACAGCGCTTTTTGTCTGCGCATGCAGGCCCCGCGCGATTGGCTTAATGCGCGCATCGAGCAGCGATTTGATCACATGCTGGCCCAGGGCGCATTGGATGAGGTGGCCGCGATGCGTGACGTTTACGACACCACCCTGCCCGCCTTTCGCGCCATTGGCGTCCCTGAGTTGATGGCGCATCTTGCCGGTGAGATCACGCTTGGAACCGCGCGCGACCGTGCCACACTGGCCACCCGCCAGTTTGCCAAGCGTCAACGCACCTGGTTGCGCTCAAAAATGGCAGAATGGCAGGCGGTCGAGCTAACGGACGCCTGACAATTTCGGGCATTCCAGGCACTTTTGGTTGCCACCTGAACGAAAAAAATGCACAATTCGAACATATGGATCCTTTTCAACCCGAGCAAAGCGACATCACCTTGTCAACGCTGGCGCAGATGGCGCAGGGCGGTGGCTGGCAGTTGGAATTGGCCCATGACCGGGCCGAGCATCTGCTGATCTGGATCACCCGTGGCCAGGGCGTGATGCTTTTGGATGGCACACGGCGCGGGTTGGGTTTGCACAACGCAGTGTTCGTTCCCGCGCGTCAGGTGTTTTCCATCGATATGGGCCGACAGAGCTTTGGTCAGGTGCTGAGCGTGCCGTCAGCCAGCGCGCTCACGCTGCCTGATCTGCCGCTGCATCTGCGCATTCGTGATGTGGCCAGCCAGGTCGAATTGACCGCGCATTTCGAGGCTTTGGGGCGCGAGCAAAATGCGCAAAACCCATTGTGTCAAAGCGCGATGGCCGCCTATGGCGAATTGGCCGGGATCTGGGTGCGCCGCCAGATGCTGCACAGCGCGCTGCCGGGCGCCAAAAACTCTGCCGCCTTGCGTTTGAGCCGGGCGTTTTGTGCGCGCCTGTCCACCGATTATGCCAGCGGTGCGAATATGGCCGACCACGCGGCCGCCCTTGGGGTGACACCCACACATCTGACCCGGGTGTGCCGTGCCCAAACCGGCAAGACCGCCGCGGCTTTGCTTGGCGAACGCTTGGTGCACGCGGCGCGACGTTTGCTGGGCGAAACCCGCGCGCCGATCCAGGACATTGCCAGTCATCTGGGTTTTGGCAGTGCCGCCTATTTCACCCGGTTCATCCAGCACCATTGCGGGCGCGCACCGTCGGCGTTGCGCGGGGATTGAGCCACCGCAGGTGATTGCTCCCGCCCTTGAACGCAGGGCTTTGACACGTCGCTGCCCTGTCAGCCATGCCGTTTTCAAAATGGTTCAATGTCGTTTTCGCACCCTTTTTGAGTGAAACGAAACATTGACGCACGGCCGAAAGTCGTGCGGAATGAGACCATGGGGTGCACGCACAATTTGCAAAACGATATGACAGGCCCAAAAACCAGAACCAATCTGGTGCTTGTTCCGATCCGTGCGCGTCTCACAAAGTGTCCACTGGGAGTGACAAATGACATCTGAGCCGATCAACGCCAAACCCGTCCATGACGCCGCCGTCATGTATGCTAACGAGTATCACGCAGGCCAACTGAGCCGGCGGGAATTTTTAACACGTGCCACGTCGCTTGGTGTTGCAACGGCCGCCGCTTACGGACTTATTGGCCTGAGTGCGCCGGTGCGCGCCGCAGGACATGAAAAACAGGGCGGCGATCTGCGTGTGCAGATGAGCATCCGCGCGTTCAAGGACCCGGTCACCTATGACTGGTCCGAACATGGCAATCAGGGCCGTGGCACCTGGGAATATCTGGTTCAGTACAACTCGGACGGGTCGTTTTCGGGGATGTTGCTGGAAAGCTGGGAAATCAACGCCGACGCCACGCAATATGTGCTGAACCTGCGCAAGGGCGTGAAATGGAACAACGGTGATGATTTCACCGCCGATGACGTCACCCGAAACATTGCGCGCTGGTGTGACAAGTCGATCGAGGGCAACTCGATGGCCGGACGTTTCGCCACGCTGGTCAATCCCGATACCAACGCTGCGATTGAAGGGGCGATTGAAGTGGTCGACGGCCACTCTGTGCGCCTGAACCTGCCCAAACCCGACATTTCGCTGGTTGCGGGCATGGCCGATTATCCGTCCTGCATCACGCATTCCAGCTTTCAGCAGGAAGATTACACCAAGAACGTCGGCACAGGCCCCTATGTCATCGAAGAACTTGAGGTCGGCGTGAAATGCGTGCTTGCGCGCGCGCCAGGCCACACCTGGTGGGGCACCGAGGTCATTGGCGGCCCGTTCCTGGACCGCATCGAATACATCGACTTCGGCACCGACCCGTCGGCCTGGGTGTCCGCGCTGGAATCCGGCGAAGTTGACATGCTGCACGAAACTGTGGGCGAATTCATCGATGTGCTTGACGGGCTTGGCTTTGTGAAATCCGAAGCTGTCACCATGAGCACAATTGTTGTGCGCCCAAATCAGAAGGCCGAAGTTGACGGCAAAAAGCCCTATGCGGATGTGCGCGTGCGCAAGGCGCTGCAGATGGCCGTCGACAATGCGGTGTGTCTGGAAATCGGTTTTGGCGGGCGCGGCCAACCGGCTGAAAACCACCATGTGGGCCCCAAACATCCCGAATACGCCGAACTGCCCGCACAGGCGGTTGATCCCGCAGGTGCCAAGGCGCTGATGGAAGAGGCCGGCATGATGGATTTCGAACACGAGATCTTTTCCATCGACGATGACTGGCGGCGCAACACCACCGATGCAGTGGCCGCTCAGCTGCGCGATGCGGGTTTCAAGGTCAAACGCACGGTTCTGCCCGGCAGCACGTTCTGGAACGACTGGACCAAATACCCCTACAGCTCGACCAACTGGAACCACCGCCCGCTGGGCGTGCAGATCCACGCGCTGGCCTATCGCTCGGGCGAGGCGTGGAATGAATTTGGCTGGGAAAATGCCGAATTCGATGCGCTGCTGGCCGAGGCACTTTCTCTGGCGGATGCTGACAAACGCCGCGCAGTGATGGCCAAGATGCAACAACTGATCCAAGACGAAGGCGTCACGGTTCAGCCCTATTGGCGGTCGCTGTTCCGGCACATGAAAGACACGCTGACAGGCACCGAAATGCACATCGCCTTTGAACACCACCACTACAAATGGGCGTTCAAAGCCTGATGCAACCCAAAGCCGCTCTGTGATTGCAGGGCGGCTTTTGTCACCCAAGCGATGCGCCGCTCGGGTGATGCGACAAACCAGAACAAGGGCCCGCAGAACGGGTCTGCCCAAACCTGACAACAGGGGATTTTATGGGACTCTTTATCTTACGCAGAACAGCCGTGATGATTTTGACGGCCTTGTGCCTGACCTTCATCGTGTTCTTTCTGACGAACCTCTATCCAAACCTGGAAAAGCTGGCCAAAACCCAAGGCAACTTCCGGATGTCGGACGAAGCCGTGACCAGCTTTTTGACCAAAGAGGGCTATTTGCAGCCGCTTCCGATGAAATATGGTCAATGGCTGGGTGTGTTGCCGGGCTTTACCATCGAAAGTGAGGAAGGCATCACCGGGCGCTGTATCAAAGGCACGGTCAGCGTGGCCGAAGCTGCGAACGCACCTCAGTTTTGCGGCATCATCCAAGGTGATTGGGGTCAGTCCACAGTGTTCAAGGACGACGTGGGCGGCATCGTGTCGGCGCGTTTGGGGCGCACCGGGGCGTTGATGTTCTGGGTCTTGTTGCTGATGGTGCCCTCGGCGCTGATTGTGGGCGTCATGGCGGGCATGCGCGAAGGCTCAGCCACCGACCGGACGCTTTCGACCTTTTCGATCATCACCACGGCGACGCCGGAATATGTGTCCGGTGTGATTTTCATTGCGGTCTTTGCCTCGTCAGCGGTCGGGCTGAAGTGGTTCAAAGGCACCGCCACGGCGGCGGCCAAGAACATGCCCGAAGACTACGGAGCCAGTTGGCTGCCAGATTGGGTGGTCGGGTTCTGGTACCGCGTGGCCGAGGCGCCCACCTTCGAGAACTTTTTTCTGCCGGTGCTGACCATTTCGCTTTACGGCATGGGCTATATTGCCCGGATGACGCGCGCCAGTATGACCGAAGTCATGACCGCGCAATACATCCGCACAGCGCGCCTGAAGGGCGTGTCGTTCCGCAACATCGTGATGAAACATGCGCTGCGCAATGCGCTGATTGCGCCCTTTACTGTGATCCTGTTGCAGGTGCCGTGGTTGCTCAATGGTGTGGTCATAGTGGAGACCCTGTTCAACTATAAGGGTTTTGGATGGGTGCTGGTTCAGGCCGCGGGCAACAATGACATCGAGTTGTTGTTGGCGGTGTCTGTGGTTTCGGTCGTGGTGGTTCTGGTGACGCAGCTGATATCGGATATCGGCTATGTTTATCTGAACCCACGCATCCGCATTTCTTAAGGGAGGAGCAGAGATATGGACCCTCTCAGCGGTTTCGAAATTTTCACCCGGGTGCTGGCGCAGTTCACGCCTGTTTGGATCGCCCTTGTGGTGCTTTTTGTCGTGTCGATCATGTTCAAGCGCAAGCTTGGGTTTTACTGCAAGCTGTTTGACAGCCCCATCGGCATGCTCGGCTTTGCGCTGGTGTTGTTCTGGGTGTTCACCGGTGTGTTTGGCCAGCTCAACCTGATCGTCACCCATGACGCGCTTTCGCAAGTGTCGGGCATGAAAAACAAAGTGCCAGGCACGCCGATGCGCGGTGCAGAGGACGGCGAATACGCGTTCTACCTTTTGGGCGGGGACAACCTGGCCCGCGATGTGTTCTCACGGATGGTGGACGGCGCCTGGGTGGTTGTTCAGATCGCGCCACTGGCCACGTTGTTTGCCTTTATGGTGGGGATCACGCTGGGCCTGCCGGCGGGATACTACGGCGGGCGGTTGGACACGTTCCTGTCGTTCCTGGCCAACCTGATCCTGGCTTTCCCGGTGATCTTGTTGTTCTACCTGCTGGTCACGCCCGAGATCGTGGCGACCGGAGTGCCGAACTATATGGCGACGGTGTTGTTCATCTTTCCGATCATCTTTTTGGCGGTGTTGCTGAATTCGCGGTTTTACACCCAGCCCAATATCCGCAATCCGTTGCTGGCGGTCGT
>JBGCDD010000234.1:0-7259 GCA_045105075.1 Sedimentitalea sp.
ATGCTCCGATCGCGCCGCCCGGTCCCCGCGCTGTCGATGATGCGACTCCTAATGCAAACGGATTGTATCACGCTTGCGGCAATGTCTGGGAATGGACAGCCGATGGTTTTGGCAGGCTGCATTCCCCACGCGACGCGCGCAATCCGTCCGGCAACCTTGGCGCACATGACAAAGTGGTCAAAGGCGGCTCATACCTTTGCGCGCCCAGCTATTGCGCCCGATTTCGGCCGAGTTCACGCCGCCCAGAGACGCAAAACGCAACCACAGGTCATTTGGGATTCCGTGTGGCGAAAGGGTGAATGTGTCCGACACCAAGACGTGCTTTCACCCCAGATCCGGTCGCGAATGGGCTTGACGAGGACACAAAACTTGAACTTGAATACAAATTCAAGTTAAGCATATCGAAGACGCCCAGACACCGGTTTCCAAGCTGAAAAAGGAGAATGAAATGAGAATTGTACCGATGACAACAGCCTTGGGGGCCGACATTTATGACGTCGATGTGCGTGATGAAACGGCCGTCGCGGACATCAAACAAGCGTTTGAAAAGTACTCGGTGATTGCAATTCGCGATCAAAATCTGACGCCGGATGAACACATCGCCTTTGCCGAAAGAATAGGCAACATCAACATCAATCGCTTCTTCCAAAAGCTGGACTCCCACCCGAACATTGCCGTTGTGTTAAAGGAAAAAGATCAAAAGGCCGCCATTGGCGAGGAATGGCATACGGATCATTCCTATGACGTGGAACCCGCCCTGGGCTCGATCCTCAGCGCCATTGAAATGCCCGAGGTTGGTGGAGACACTGTTTTTTCGTCAATGGCCGCAGCGTATGATGATCTATCTGAACCTTTCAAGGCGCGGCTAGACGGCTTGGAAGCGTGGCACGGCACATTTCACGCATTTATCAGCAGCCCTGCCGCCAAAAAAGCGCGCGAAGAAGGTCGTTTCGGTGACAACGTCACCCCGGAACCAGATGTCAAACATCCGCTGGTCATTAAACACCCGCTTTCGGGGCGAAAGTGTCTCTATGTCAATCCCGGTTTCACAACCGGCATCGACGGCATGTCGCGGATTGAATCAAATGCGCTGCTGGGCGGTATTTACGAGCATTGCAAAAAGCCAGAGTTTCAATGTCGCGTGCGTTGGCGCCAGGGTGATCTCACAATGTGGGACAATCGCGCAACCTGGCACAAAGCCATAAACGACTATGCTGGGCACCGCCGCTATATGCATCGCATTACGATTGAGGGATGCGCTCTTGAGGCAGCTTAACAGATCGCACGATATCAAGTGGGGGATCTGCCGCCATGCATTGCCTGATCTTTCCCCTCTCACACACGCTTTGCCTGTCCCGCTGCCCGACAACACAGGCAAAGCGTGTGTGAGAGAGGGCCTGATTTGATCCGTTCAAGCACGCACGCCATCTCAGCGACAGGGACCTTTGCGAGCCACCAGTCTTCAATTCCACGCCGTTCCTGATACGAAAGTTGCGTGTAAACCGTGCCCATTCGATGGTCGTCCTATTGGATAACGTGTTGTTTTATAAGAGGAGGCGCACTGCAAGGCAGCGCGCACTCCATCGCCAAAAATGCCGTCGACAGACAACACGATGTCGCCCGGATTGATCCCGACCCAAACGGCGATCCGATCTTTTTGCTTAATCCGCTGCCGTTGCTTCAATTTCAAACAACAACCCCGGTATTGCCAACCGGGTTACGCCCAGAAGGGTCATGGGGGGTGCAACCTGATGCGGCCCGAAACGCATCCCCATGAGGTCAAAATTTTTCAACGCCTCGTCGACGTCGGTGGCATAAACGCCCAGCTTGGTAACATTGCCAAGATCCATCCCGGCCTTGGCCAAAACCGCCTCGAGATTGTCGAGCGCCAGCGCGATTTGCGCCCGCATGTCACCGGGGTGCTGGGGGTTGCCCTCACCATCTACGGCCGTTTGGCCCGCGCAAATCACTTGTCGCGCAGCCCCTTCAATGATCTCCGCCTGATTATAGCCCAGTTGCAAAGACCAGCCCCAAGGGTTCACTGCAGTTCGTTTCATCGCTCAAGTCTCCTGTTTGGTGTTGATGACTCAGTCCTAAAACATAAAGGTGCCAAATTTTGTCACCATTCGTGATAAGGTGGCGATATGAACATTCGTTTCCGCCATGACGCCCTCGTGCGCAGCCTTCGCCGCAACGGCACCACCACCGTTGATGAACTTGCGCAAGACGTCGGTGTCTCACGCCGCACAATCCTGCGCGACATCAGCGCGCTTCGCGATCAAGGCTTTGTAATTCACTCTGATGTGGGGCGCGGCGGCGGCTTGCAGCTTGATCCGCAATCGATGCAGACAACCGCCCGGCTCTCTGTTGCCGAGATCTTTGCCCTTTTGATCAGCGTTGCGGCGATGCGCGCGGCCCAAAATCTGCCGTTCTCCGATTTGGCGGATGCCGGGCTGGCCAAGATTGAAAAGGCCCTGCCATCTGATAAGGTTACTGACTTGCGACGGTTTTTGGACTGTTTGCATATCGGTCAACTTTCCCCGCTTCAGGATATTTCCGATATTCAACCGATCGACCCGGCCCTGCTGCCCGCTTTCGAGACGGCTTTCCTTAAAAGGTTGCACCTGCGTTTTGACTACCGGGACGCAAAAGGCGCAAAGACCCATCGCGAAGTAGAACCACAAGCCATGCTGATCCTTCAGCCATTGTGGTATCTGGTGGCCTGGGACTCGGCACGCGAAGACTTCCGTCATTTTCGGATGGATCGCATTAACAATCCAGAATGCGTCGCGGATCGACCCTTTCGCTGGCGACATGTGCCGTTTGAGGATGATGTTTGCCCCTATAAGGATCTCGCCCGTTAACCAGCACCTTTCGCAGTTCATCAATCGCTCACAGCCCCTCCATTGCGTTCCTGCGACAAAGATCGTGAGATGTTGGCAGCGCAGGAAAAGGATGTTTTCGGGATGTTTCGAATTTTCTCTTTGTTTGGTTTGGCTATTGCAGCGCTCAGCATGATGTTGGTGGAAACCGCGCACGCCCAGCAGGGCGATTTGCAGACGCTTGGGTTTTCCCAAAACGGTGTGGCGCGAAGCTTCATTCTCTACCGACCCAAGGGCGCAGCGGCCAATGCAGGTCCAAAACCGTTGGTTATGGTTATTCATGGCGGTGCTGGCACGGCGCGCGGCATGATGCGGCTGACGCGGAGCCGTTGGAATACTCTGGCAGACCAGCATGGTTTCTTTGTTGTTTACCCCGACGCCATCGACAAAATGTGGGATTTCGCAGAAGGGCCGGTGTCCGCTCGTCTGGAGCGCCGCCGCGATGATCTGGCCTATTTTAAGACCGTGATTTCAACAACCTCGGCGGCTGTGCCCATTGATCGCAAACGCGTGTTCGCAACCGGTCTGTCACGCGGCGCACAGGCATCGTTTTTCCTCGCGTGCAACCTGCCGCGCCAGATCCGCGCGGTGATGCCTGTCGCCACCAATTTGCCCAACTACATGGTGAACGAATGCCGGTCTGGCCCGCCGGTTGGTCTGGCGCTCATCACCGGGACGGCGGACAAACAGGTGCCCTATAACGGCGGAACAATCACGGTTTTGGGCCAGCAACGTGATGTGGTTTTGTCATCCGAGCAGACGATGGCGCTGTGGCAACGTCGCAATGGCTGCACCGGCACTTTCCGATCCAAGACGATCGATGCGCGCCCCAACGACGGCGTGTCGGTCACCCGGCGCGATTGGCCCTGTTCGCGTGCCCCTGTGCGTCATTATACTGTGCATGGCGGCGGCCATACCTGGCCGTCAGGGCGCCAGTTCCTTCCGGTTCGATTGGTTGGCCGCGTGTCTCGCGATATTGATGCCGCAACCGAGGGCTGGGCCTTTTTCTCACAGTTTTGATCCAACCGCGTTCGCGGTTGACGCGGCGCGCCTTTGAACACCGGCTGAACCATTCCCCAACAGCCAGACAGGATCCAGCTTGCGGCGCGTTGCAACGCCGCACCAGCGCGCTATGCTCGCACACGACGGCACGCCAAATGTAGAAGGATCTCGCTATGGCTGAGTTTGACATTATTGTTTACGGGGCCAGCGGTTTTACCGGCAAGTTGGTCGCAGAATACTTGCAGGCGACCTATCCAGATCGGCCATGGGCCATGGCCGGGCGGAGCATTGAAAAACTGGCCACTGTTCGCGATGAACTTGGTCTGCCGTCCGATACGGCGCTCATTGAAGCAGATGCTTCTGACCCATCGAGCCTTGATGCCATGGTGCAGCGCGGGCGCGCGGTGATCACGACCGTGGGACCTTACCAACTGTACGGCGAAGCGTTGGTTTCTGCGTGTGCAAAGCACGGGACCGACTACGTTGACCTCTCGGGCGAACCACCTTTTATGTGGGAAATGATCGAAAAATATGACGCTCAGGCAAAGGCATCCGGCGCGCGGATCGTACATTCCTGCGGCTTTGATTCAGTGCCGTTCGATATGGGCGTCTTTTTCCTTCAGGCTGCGGCCAAGGAACAGTTCGGCGCGCCTCTGAAAGACGTGAAATGCCGGGTCCGCGGTATGGCCGGCACGGCCTCAGGGGGGACAGCCGCCTCCGGCGCCGAAACGATGAAACGCGCCAAATCTGACCCAAACGTCTTCCAGCGATTGATGTCACCTTTTGCGCTTACCCCCGGTTTTGAAGGCGCCAAACAGCCAACCGGGCACAAGTCCTACGAAGACACAGACTTTGGCTATTGGGTCGCCCCGTTTTTTATGGCCACGATCAACACCAAGAATGTGCATCGCTCCAATATGCTGATGGATCACCTCTATGGACAGGATTTCACCTACGAAGAAATGATGTTCACAGGCAAAGGTGAGAAAGGCGCAGCCGTCGCAGAGCAAGTGGCCAAGACCGACATTGCCGCATTGTCTGCCAAACTGAAGCCCGGTGATGGTCCATCAAAGGAAGAACGTGAAAACGGCAGCTATGATTTGATGTTCACAGGTGTCTCCGAAGGCGGTGTGCGCATGATCGCTGGTGTCAAAGGCGACCGCGACCCCGGCTATGGCTCGACCAGCAAGATGATCACCGAATGCGCCATATGTTTGCTGGAAGAAGCCAAGGACACGCCCGGCGGCGTTCTCACGCCGGCCCCCGCGTTTGGACAATCCATAATTGACCGTCTGCAAGCAAAAGCCGGGCTGTCTTTCGCCATAGAAACCTGACTGGGGATGTTCTGGTCTGATTTGGTGCGGTAACAGATGGCAAACGCGCCGCTGATGCTGTGGCCATGACTGAAAAGGCCCAAACGTTCAATGTCTGATCCACACATGAAAATCGTCCTGGTGACCCCTGAAATTCCTTACAATACAGGGGCCATCGGACGGACGTGTTTGGCGCTCAACATCGAGCTGATCCTGATCAAGCCCTACGGATTTTCCCTGGAAGAAAAGGCGGTGCGGCGGGCCGGAATGGACTATTGGAAACATGTTCATCTGAGCGAATATGACAATTGGCAGAGCTTTGTTGACGATCGCAAACCGCCGCGCGAAAGCACCTATTTCTTTGAAGAGCACGGCACGCAGAGCGTGTTTGCCCCAAGCTACCACCCTGACGCTTTTCTGGTTTTTGGTTGTGAATCCCGTGGGTTACCGGCTTCTATTTTGGACACCCAAGAAGATCGTGTTTTTCATTTGCCAATGATCAACCCGCTCGTGCGATCACTGAATCTGGCAAATGTGGCCACCGCCGTGGTGTATCAGGCCATGCGCACTCAATTAAGTGGATGACGGCTGCGGCACGCAGAATTCTCGCCTAACGTTGGTCGCAGCCGGGCGGCACCGTTCCGCCTGACGACAAACTAAAATTTGAACACGATGGCGCCAATTTTCTTACGCATTTGGTAAGTATCACAGAGCTAGAGTGCCGTTTTACTGGCCATCTTCCGGCCCGCTGGAGACGTATTTTGAACCTATTGCTCCAAACTCACTCGCTGGCTTTCAGGGCGATCCCGTATCTGCTCATGTCCAAGATTTTCTTCGAGGTGAAGTGGAACATTGTGGGTGGTTTCGCGGGCGTATTATGCGCCCTGGGCGTCCTGGTCTCACCGGTGTTTTTCATATTGCTGCCAATTCCAGTCATCTACTCGCAGACCGCCATCGCGCTGGGAACACTGCATTCGTTGTTGACCTATGTTGGCCTATCAAAACAATTTTTTGCCGATCACCTTCAACAAGAGGTGCTCAAAGTCACGTTCGTTCGGGCGTTGGGCTACGTCCTTGTCTGCGGGCTCATTACGATCTGTTTGCTCATGATTTATGGATTTGGCGATCTGCGGATTTGGGTCATGGATCCCGCAAAGGGCTTTCAAGCCGATATGATCCGTCTGGAAAACGGGATTGTTCCGATCAGTGGCACCGCTTTGGGTCTGTTGGTGGGCCTGACATTGATGCTCGAGGCCACGATGGCGGTCCCAATGGCCGCAGCCGCCTATGGTCTCGGAACCAGATCGCACGGCTTTAACGGACTCTGGGGACTTGGACACAGCTGGCCATCTGTTTTGGGATGTTGGGCGCCGCTCACCATCCTGTGGGCGGTCTTGTTGCTGATCATGCCCATGTTGTTTTTTGAGGGGTCGTTGACCGAGGCGTGGGGTCAAATGCTAAAGGAACAGACCGCGCCGCCGCCCGCTGGCGCCATCAGTTCCGATGGGCATGACGATGGGCTGGGATGGACCCATCCTGGAATTCTGGTGCTGTTGCTTCTGAGCCTTTTGGGCATCGTGGCGACACCGCTTTGGGCCGCGACCTGTGTCATATTCTTTCGCACCAAACTGGGTGATGACGAAATGGAGGAAACCCAGCAAGTTGCGGCCAACAAGGAACGTCAGGTCGAACGCCAGGACAACCGCCGGGAAACAATCCGCAGTCTCAGGCAGCAGCGCATGCCGTCCCGTTGGAAAACTTGAGGCACCAACACGGCTTGGCCACGCGCGTGTTCACAACGGTGTTTTTCTGTGCTGGACTTGCTGAGCAATGGACCAAGTCGGCTGTGGTCCATCGTTCAAACATCAGCAAAGCCGTTTCGGCCAAGGATTTGTGAGCCAAAGCCCGGTTAACAGACCAGCTGACCTGAGACCTTAAAACTCCTCCACTTTTGAGTAGGATCCGTCCCAAGCATTGGAGACGGAAGATGAAGAAGTCACGGTTCAGCGAAGAACAGATCATGCACTGCCCGGCAGGCGATTGCGTCACGCCAGAGGCGTGC
>JBGCDD010000235.1:0-27625 GCA_045105075.1 Sedimentitalea sp.
TCGGCGTTTTCCTTGGGGCCTGCGGGTTCGTTGGTCAGCACAGCTTCGTGCCACCACGGACGGTTTTCAAAGTCACGGGTGCGGTGTTCGGGCAGGTCCACCTCGGCGGGATCATGCAGGTGCGACCAGGGTTCGGGGCAGTCAAACGGGTGATGCGGGTCGGGAAAACTGACCCAGGTGCAGAAGGGTTGGTCGTGCTCCTGTTTGAGCCAGTCAATCGCGCGGTCGGCGGTCCATGTGGTGTTGTGCCAGGCGACGGGCAATTTTGAGTGCCAGGTTTGCGCCGCGCCGTGGGTGTCGCGGGCGTTTTCGCCATAAAGCGTGTTCTTTTCGCCGCCGCGCCCGTCGGCGTAGAACCAGCGTTCGTAATGCTGCCCGGCGGGGGGCTTTTCGGGCAGGAACCAATTGTGTCCGACCAGCATCATTTCCACATGGTCAAAGCCCATATAGGGGCCGTTCCAGGTGTCGGGGTAGCTGGCCGAAGATCGCAGGCATTCCGGTGATCCGGTGGGTTCAAAGGTGTGGAATGTGGAAAAATGCGCCTTGCCGAAGAACGCGGTGTCGTATCCGGCGGCGGCCAGTGTGCCCGCGAACCCTTTGCCGCCCACGGCCGGGTCCAAATCGATGCCGTTGTCGTGCACGCCGTGGGTGCGGCACAGCTGACCGGTCAGGATCGAGGCGCGCGCGGGCTGGCACACCACGGTGGGCGTGATGCAATTGGTAAACCGGGTGCCACTGGCGGCCAGTTGATCCAGGTGCGGGGTTTTGATGGCGCGCCCTTCATGGCCGAAACAATCGGCGCGGTGCTGGTCGGCAGAGATCAACAGAATGTTTGGGCGGCTCATGGTGAGGGGGGTTCCTTTTGGGGGCGAAGGGAAAACAGGATGATCGCTGCGGATAGCAGCATCAGGGTCAGTGCAACCGGGCTGGTGAACAGAAAGAACGGATCGCTGCCTGTGGCGGCAAAGGCCTGGCGCGCGGTTTCTTCCAGTTTCAGGCCGAGGATAAAGGCGATCACGAAGGGCAGCGGCGAGATGCCAAGCCGGCGCATGACGTAACCCAGAACGCCAAAACCGATGGCAAACCAAACGGCGCTGAGGCGGGTTTCCTGCACGTAGATCGCCGTCAGGGTCAGCAGCAGCACGCAGGGCAAAAGGATGTGTTTGGGGATGCGGATCATCACCCCCATCGAGCGCATGAAGACGCCGCCGATGGTCCAGTTCAGTGCGTTGGCGATGAACATCGTGGTGAACAGGCCAAAGGCGATGACCAGTTCGGGGTTCACGCTGTCGGTTGAGAATTTGAACACAGAGGGGCCGGGGTTGAAGCCGCCGATGCTTTCGGCCGCCAAAATCAGGAACACGGCCGCCGCGTTGCCGGGAATGCCCAGCGACAGCACCGGGATCAGATTGGCGCCCGACACTGACGAATTGGCCGCCTCTGTTGCGGCGATGCCTTCGGGGGCGCCTTGGCCGAAAGGCGTTGTTTGCGGGTGGGCCTTGGTGTGGCGGGCGCGCCCAACCGTGTAGCCCAGCGTTGCGGCCAGGGTCGAGCCAACGCCGGGAAGCGCGCCGATGGCAGTGCCAATCATGGCCGAACGCCCGATGTAGGGCAGGATACGGCGGATGTCGGCGGGCTTCAGGCGCTGGTCACCGGCCTCGAAAATCTCGGCTGCGGGGTTTTGGTTTGACGGCGCGCGGATCAGATCCTCAAGCGCTTTGAACACTTCGCCCAGGATCAGCACGCCCAGCACGGCGGTGGTGATCGGAAAACCCTGCGCCAGCTGTTGGGTGCCAAAGCTGAGCCGGGGGTAAAAGTCCTCGCCTGTGCCGATATAAGCGGCCATCAACCCCAAGCCGGTCGAGATCAGCCCTTTGCCGACAGAGCCGCCAATGACCGAGGCAATAAAGGCCAGCGACAGGATCAGAAGCGCGGTTTTTTCAGGCAAATCCAGATAGCGTTCGACCAGAATGGCCAGAAACGGCGCGCACAGGATCAGCACCAGATCGGAAAATGTATCGCCCGACGCGGACGAGATATGCGCGATGCGCAGCGCCTTTTTGGCCTGTCCCTTTTGGGTCATCGGATAGCCGTCAAGCGTGGTCATATAGGCATCGGGCGTGCCGGGCGTGTTGAACAGGATCGCAGGCACCGCCCCGCCGATGGTGGCGCCTTTCATCACGCCGATCAGGAAACCCATCACCGGCAACAGCGCATCGGGGTTAAAGCCGAAGGTCGAAATCAGGATCGGCAGCGAGATCGCCATTGCCATCGGCCCGGCCAAACCCGGCGTGGCTCCGACCATAATGCCGAGCAAAAAGCCAAACAGAACCATCAGCGGCGTGGCCGGCACGCCCAGCCCCAAAAGCGAGATTTCGGGGCCCTGAAACACCGCCAGAATGCCCAGCCAGATGTAGTCAAACACGCCCATCACACGTCTCCGTTGGGCGGCAGCAGCAGGTCATCAAAGGGCAGATCAAAGATCGCAATCAATGCGGTGACGGTGCAAAGCGCGATGATCACGGCGCGCAGGTTCAGGCGACGCTCTACGGTTGAGATCAACGTGGTGATCAACACGGTGCCGCCCAAGCCAAAGCCAATCCATTTCCACGGCGCGGTGTCGCGTAAAGCCCGGTAGGGGGTGTCTTCGCCGCTCAGCAGAACCGCAAGCGGGCCAGCCCAGCGCATGATGGCAAAGACGCCGATCAACAGACCCAACAGGGCGGCCACATAGGCCAGATTGGCACGGTTTAGGGTGGGTTGGTGGTTGGCGCGGGCCTCGCGCAGCACCAACAGCCCGCCAAGTCCGATGAACGCCGCGCCGATTGTGGGCGCCAGTGCATCACCGATGCTGGTGCGCCGCCGCACGGTTTCGATCAGGCCAGTGGTGGTGTCCAGCGGCACCCAGATCAGGGCGGTGGCGGCGGCAAAGGCCACGCAGCTCAGCCCAAGAACAAGATTGGCGCGAGAATGGGTCGTCATGACAGACGCCTTAGGCTGTTGAAACAGATGCGGCCCCCTCGCGCGTCAAAGGGGCCGCGATGCCGGGTTTATTCGGAAACAGCCTCGAGCAACGCGCCTGCGGCCTCAAAGTCGCTGGTAACCAAAGCATCGAGCGCGTCGCCGGTGATCACGGTTGCGCCGCCAAAGGCGCGTTTGATGATCGCCCCGGCTTTGGTGGTTTCGTCCGATGCCACACTGCCAATCGCGTCGGCCAGGGCGGTGCGCGCGTCGGCGGGCATGCCTGCGGGGGCGACAAACATGAAGTACCCGTCGGCCACAAAATCAACGCCGAGATCGCCCATCGTCGGCGCGTCAGGGGTTTGGTTCAGCGGCACCGACAGCGCCGAGGCGAGGTTGACCAGATCGCCTGCGGCCACGCCTTTGCCCTGAATGCCAGCCATAAAGCCCAGATCCATGTCGCCCGCGTTGACGCCGTTCATCACCGCGCGTCCGCCGCGCACCTGAACGATGTTGAACTCGATTCCATTGGCCTCGGCCAAGAGATAGGCCAGATCCGACAGTTTGGGGCTCATGGTGCCAAAACGCAGGGTTCCGCCGCCTTTGGCCGCTGCAACCACGTCGGCGAAACTGGTCCAGCCTTTGGTGGACAGCGACACAACGCCCATCTGAAAGCCCGCAGTTGTGGTGATCGGGGTGAACTGATCCGGGGTCAGACCGGCATCGGCGGCGCGCATATTATAGCCCAGCGATTCGGTGACCAGCATACCAATGACCGAGCCGTCGTTGGGCATGTCCTTGATTGCGGCGGCCAGGTTCAGACCGCCTTTGCCGGTGACCTGCTCGGGGATGAATTGCCAGCCCATGCGGGATTCCAGCTCTTCTGCGATCAGACGGGCCTGGGTGTCGGCGCCGCCGCCCGCCGCGAAGGCGATCATCAGCTTGATCGGGCCCGGTGGCGTCCAGTCCGCGGCCTGGGCGGTGAATGCGACAAGGCTCATGGCTGCCGCGCATAGCAGATTTTTCATTGTGTCCTCCCTGAACATCGATTTGCGGCTAAGGGGCCATAAATTAGTTGATAGATCAACCATAAAGTTGACCCATCAACTATGTTCTGCAAGTGTGCGCATCAGGAGGCCGTGATGCCAAAGATCCAAACGCCGCTGAAATCCGAAAGTCCGCCGCTGCGCGAACGGGTGTCTTTTCGGGTCAGCCGCCTGCACGCCCGGTTGAACGCGCAAGCGGCACGCATTCTGGCGCGCACGGCGCAAATTTCGCTGTCGCAATGGCGGGTGATGGTGATGATCGAGCGTGCGGGGGAAATCTCGGCGAGCGACATTGTGCGCCAGACCAAGTTCGACAAAGCGCTGGTGAGCCGCACGATCAAATCGCTGGTCAAACAAGAATTGGTCGAGGTCGGGGTGTCTCAACAGGACCAGCGCACCCATCTGATTCGGTTCACGAAGGTCGGATTGCAGCGGTTTGAACAGGCCTGGCCGCATATGCTGGCGCGGCAGAACACTCTGATTGCCAGCCTTGATGACGCCGAAATCGCGCAGTTTTTCGCAACGCTCAGCAAGATCGAAGCGGCGATTGATGGTCAGGGTGAAGTCTGACCTGCCGATTTGGGCGGCGCAGGTGATCACCCGTTAACTGTTTTTGGCTCTGAGCGAGAAACAGACGTGACGGGCAGATCAAAACACGCATAACTGTCAGCATGTTGGATCAGTTCGGCACCGAAATCACGACCAGCCAGCCACGGTCTTTGACGGCGTGGAACGACGCGATGTCGTCTTACCTGGCGTTTCGCGGCGACCCGGTTGCGCGATTGTCCGGGCTGGATGATCCGGGTTTTATCGAAGCACCGGCCTTTTGCGCGGCGATGAAGCTGTTGTCGGGGCTGGATCCCGATTCGGATTCTGTGATGCAGGACCGCCTTGCTTTGATGGAGGCCGCCAAGGGGGCCTCGGGGGCGCAAATGGGCCACGCGGATGCGGTTGAGCTGTTGGCTGAGGGCGCGTTTTCCCAAGCAGCGGCGATGTGGGACGGGGTTTTGGCGCAGGCGCCCGGCGATGTGTTGGCGTTAAAATGCAGTCACGAGACCTGGTTTCTGGTTGGTGCTGCAGAAGAAATGCGCGGTTCGACCACGGCGGCGCTCGATCGGCTGGACATTGATCATCCGGTCTATGCGGTTGCGGCGGCGCAGCATGGATTTGCGTTGGAGGAAACCGGTGACTACGCGGCGGCGGAAAGCTGGGGACGCCTTGCGCTGGATCTGGCGCCGCGCGATTGCTGGGCGCTGCATTGTTTGGCGCATGTCTATGAAACGCAAAACCGCCACGCAGATGCGATGGCGTTGTTGAACGCGAAAAAGCCGATCTGGCGGGAACAGAATTTGCTGAATGCGCATATCTGGTGGCATTTGGCGTTGCGTTTGATCGAAGCTGGCGCGACCGAGGCTGCATTGGCGATTTTCGATGAAGAGCTGGCCGAGGTGGACGCGGACAATCGGTTCCGGCTGACCGATGGCACGTCGTTGCTGTGGCGGCTCGAACTTGAAGGTGTGGATGTGGGCGCGCGCTGGCGCGGGATGGCGGACAAGTGGGCGCAATCTGCCGAGCTGCACACCAACGGCTTTCTGGACGTCCACGCGGCGTTGGCTTTTGCGCGATGTCCTGATCAACCTGCGGCTGATTTGTTTTTTGACACGCTGGCCAAGGCATTCGCCAAAGACACCAGCGAAAATGCGCAGACCTATCGCACATTGATCCAGCCGATCAGTCGCGCGTTGCGGCTTTACCCCGACAACCCGCAGGCCGCCTGTGCGATGATGGCACCGCTACTGGCCGAGTTGCACCGCATGGGTGGGTCGATTGTTCAGCGCGAAATCGTTGAACGCAGCTATAGCTCGGCGCTGATTGCGACCGGCGCCGTGGCGCAATGTGCGGCCTGGATAGACCCGCAGATCGGACACCACCCCAACACGCCCTGGTTGTTACGTGACCGGGCGCGCTGTGCCGATGCCGGCGGGGACACCGCCAAAGCCACCTTGTTGCGCCGGCGTGCGGATCTGATGTTTGCCGGTTTTCAATGAGCCGATTTTCCAACCCCAACCCAAAGGATCAACGCCATGTGTGATATCTGTGTGATGAATGCTGTGAAGGACAAGATGTTGTCGCGCCGTAATTTCTTTAAGACTGCGGCAGTGGCGGCGGCCGCGTCAACTGTGATCAACACGCCAGCGATGGCGGGCGGGCACGGTGTGACGTTCGAGGATATGACTCACACATTGCACGAGGATTTCCCGACCTATTTTGGCGAGTCCCAATTCTCGCGAGAGCAGCTTTTCAACTACGGCGAGCATTCGTTCAATCTGTTCCAGAACACGATCAACGAACATACCGGCACCCACATCGATGCGCCGTTGCATTTCTCGGCGGATGGCAGTTCGGTTGATGAGCTGGAGATCGCCAATCTGATTGCGCCGCTCTGTGTGATCGATATTGCCGCGCGCGCGGCCGAAGATGCGGACACGCAGGTGACGCCCGATGATCTGAAAGCGTGGATGGCTGCGAATGGAGACATTCCGGCCCATGCCTGCGTCGCGATGCATTCGGGGTGGGGCGCCAAGGTTGATACCGATGGGTTTCGCAACTTTGACGGGACTGCACAGCACTATCCCGGGTTTCATGTGGAAGCCGTGGCGATGTTGATGGAGGACACCGGCGCGCAGTCGATTGCGGTTGACACGCTGTCGCTTGATCACGGGATTTCGGGTGATTTCGCGACGCATTACGCTTGGCTGCCCACGGGGCGCTTTGGCATCGAAAACATCGCCAATCTTGATAAAGTGCCCGCCGCCGGGGCGACTTTGGTGATTGGTGCGCCCAAAATTGCCGGAGGAACAGGTGGACCTGCGCGCATTTTTGCGATGATCTGATCCTATGATCTGTTTGGGACGCAACACAAAGGACACGCCATGTCGCTTATGACCCATGATGCCATCCGCGAGATCGTGCGTGATCTGGCCGACCGGCAGTTGCGCCCCGAAGCCGCCGAAATTGACCGCACCGAGGCCTATCCGTTCCACCATGCCAAAGCGCTGGCCGATGCGGGGATCAATGGCATGTCGATGCCGGTTGAGATGGGCGGCCAAGGCGTGGGGTTTGAAGGCGTGTGCATCGCGGTGGAGGAGGCGGCCAAAGCGTGCGGCATTTCCGGGCGCATCGTGGTCGACACCAACATGGGCGCGGTGCCGGCGATCATGGCCTATGGATCCGAGGCACAAAAACGCCTGACCGCGGATCATGTGTTAGCGGGCGACAAACCGGCGATCTGTTTTTCCGAACCCGGCGCCGGGTCGGATGCGATGAACATGAGCACGCGGGCCGACAAGCGCGGTAATGGCTATGTGTTGAACGGGGTCAAACATTGGATCACGGGCGCTGGCATCACCAAGGTCTATCTGGTTCTGGCGCAGGTTTACGATGGTGATGATCACCTTGGCATCGGCTCGTTCCTGATCGAAGACGGTACCGATGGGTTGCGCGTGGGCGAGCGACTCCGCGCGATGGGGCTGCGCGGCATTCCCGAGGGATTCCTGCATCTTGAGGACTGCGCAGTGCCGGCGGATGCGCTGTTGCTGCCGCCTGCGGGGCTGAAAAAGGGCTTTGGTCAGATCATGCGCGCCTATAATTCGCAGCGTATCGGCGCGGGAACTGTGACGCTGGGCATCGCGCAGGGGGCCTATGATCTGGCGTTGGACTATGTGCAAACGCGCGAACAGTTCCAGCGTCCGATTGCGGAATTTCAAGGCGTGCAGTGGATGTTGACCGACATGGCGATTGGCCTGCGCGCGGCGCGGCTGATGCTGCATGACACGGCGCGCGGCTCTGATCCGTTTCCCGATATGGTCGCCTCGGCGCAGGCCAAGATTTTCACCGCCGAGATGGCCGTGAAGGTCACCAACGATGCGCTGCAACTGTTTGGGGCGGCGGGGTACGGGCGTGATCTGCCGCTAGAGCGGATGGTGCGCGATGCGCGCATGTTCACCATTGGCGGCGGCACTACACAGATTTTGCGCAACATGGTTGCCAGCGGGATACTCGGGCAAAAACTTCCGCAAACCCGCGCGGGATAGCCTGCAAATTGCGCGTTTGCCCGAAAAAGAACTAGATTTCGCGCGTGTGGATTGCGAATAATTCTCAATAGCGTTGACTTTTTGAGAATGACTCTCATATTCATTAGAGAACAACGAGGGTCGATATGAAACTCACACGCCGTTTTTTGATGATTGCCGGTGCCGCATCGCTGGGACTGGCCGGGCCCGCGCAGGCCGAAACACCGCTGCAGGTTGTGGCGACGACAGGCATGATTGCCGATGCCGCGCGTCAGGTTGGCGGTGATCTGGTTGACGTGCGCGCGCTGATGGGCCCCGGGGTTGATCCGCACGCCTATCGTCAAACCCGCAGTGACATCGTGGCGATGACGCGCGCCGATCTGGTGCTGTGGCACGGGCTATATCTGGAAGCGCAGATGGAAGATTTCTTTGCGGATCTTGCGCGCAAACGTAATGTGGTGGCTGTGGCCGAGGGGCTGCCGCGCGAGCTGTTGCGTGGGCATGACGATTATTCCGACAAGTTTGACCCGCATGTGTGGATGACACCGGTTTTGTGGCAACAGGTCGTGGGCCGTGTTGAGGTTGCGCTAAGTGAGGCGCGCCCGGAATATGCCGATCAGTTTGCCGCCAACGCCACCGCGCATATCACAGAGCTGACGCGTCTGGCGCGTTACGCGAATGACACCTTGGCCAAAGTGCCGGGTTCGGCGCGTGTGCTGCTGAGCGCGCATGACGCGTTTGGGTATTTTGGCGATCAATACGGGTTCGAGGTGCTGGGCATTCAAGGCATTTCGACCGAGTCCGAGGCCGGGCTGAACCGCATTAAAACCTTGGTTGATCTGCTGGTCGAACGCGACATCCGCGCGGTCTTTGTGGAAAGTTCGGTATCTGATCGCAACATTCGCGCGCTGATCGAAGGGGCTGCGTCGCGCGGGCACGAGGTGCGGATCGGCGGCGAATTGTTCAGTGACGCGATGGGCCCGGATGGCAGCTATGAAGGCACCTATGTGGGCATGATCGACCATAATGTGACGACCATTGCGAGCGCGCTTGGGGCCGATGTGCCGGCGCGTGGCATGGACGGCAAACTGTCGGCGGGAATTTGAAAATGCTTGAACTTGCAACACAAGGCGGGCAGCGCCCGCAGAGCGACGCGATTGCCGACAGCCCGCTGGCGATCCGTGGTATGACCGTGTCTTATGGTGAAAAGCCGGCGATATTCTCGGTGGATATGACGGTGCAGCCCGGCGCGATGACAGCGATCATTGGGCCCAACGGGGCGGGCAAGTCGACGCTGCTGAAGGCGGCGCTGGGGATCGTTAAACCTCTGTCAGGGCAGGTGCAGGTCTTTGGCCAACCCTTGGCCAAGCAACGCGCGCGCATCGCTTATGTGCCGCAACGCGCCAGCATCGATTGGGATTTTCCGACCCGGGTGATCGACGTGGTTTTGATGGGTCTTTACCGCGAGCTGGGCCTGCTGGGTCGGGTGCGCAAACATCACCGCGCCCATGCGGTGGCGTGTCTTGGCCGTGTTGGCATGGCTGATTTTGCCCAACGCCAGATCGGACAACTGTCGGGCGGACAACAACAGCGGGTGTTTCTGGCCCGCGCGTTGGCGCAAAACGCTGATATGTATTTGCTGGACGAACCTTTTGCTGGTGTTGATGCGGCGACCGAAAAGGCGATCATCTCGGTGTTGAAATCGCTGCGCGCCGAAGGGCGCACGGTTGTGGTGGTGCATCACGATCTGGCCACGGTGAGCGACTATTTCGACAATGTGTTTTTGATCAACACCCGCAAGATCGCCGAAGGCCCAGTGGACAAAGCGTTCACCGCCGAGACTTTGCAGGCCACTTACGGCGGTCGTCTGGCCACGGCGCAGGTCGACCAACTGGCTGTGTGATGCTGGGTGATGCGCTGCTGTTGCAGCTGGGCTATAACGCCACTCTGGTGACGATTGGTGCTGCTTTGCTGGGCATCGCCGCGGGGTGCACCGGGACTTTTTTGTTTTTACGCAAGCGCGCGCTGGTCAGCGATGCGGTCAGCCATGCCACGCTGCCGGGGGTGTGTCTGGCGTTCATGCTGATGGTGGCGCTGGGCGGGGACGGGCGCAATCTGGTTGGGTTGCTGGCCGGATCGGCGCTGTCGGCCTGGTTTGGATTGCTGTGTCTGGGCTGGCTGGTGCGCCACACGCGCCTGGCCGAAGACGCCGCGATTGGAGCGGTTTTGTCGGTGTTTTTTGGCTTTGGCATCGTGTTGCTGACCGTGATCCAGACCATGGGCGCGGGTCGGCAGGCGGGCCTCGAGGGGTTCTTGCTGGGTTCCACCGCAGGCATGCTTTGGGCCGATGCGATGGTGATTGCTGTTGGCGGAGCGGTGACGCTGGGCCTGATTGTGCTGTTGCGCCGACCGATGACGTTGGTGGCGTTTGACCCCGAATATGCCAGTGCGCGTGGCCTGCCAGTGGCGCAGATCGATCTGATGATCATGGCACTGGTGATGGCGGTGACGGTTGTGGGGCTGAAGATCGTCGGGCTGATCCTGATTGTCGCGTTGTTGATCATTCCGCCGGTGACGGCGCGGTTCTGGAGCGAACAATCTGACCGGGTGGTGCTGGTTGCCGGGATTTTGGGCGGAATTGCGGGCTATGTCGGTGCGGCGGTGTCGGCCTCGGCGCCGAATTTGCCGACCGGTCCGATCATTGTGCTGGTCAGTTTTGCGTTCTTCGCGTTGTCGCTGTTGTTTGCGCCCGGGCGCGGGGTTTTGGCGGCTGTGGTGCGCCATTTGGGGTTTCAGCGTCGGGTGCATTTGCGTCAGGGGCTGCTGGCTTTGGCACAGGGACAGCCGATTTACGAACGTTTGACCTTGCGCCTGTTGCGCCGGGCTGGCTTGGCGCGCGCCGATGGTGTGGCCACTGAACAGGGGCGCGCCCGTGCGGCGAAAGCCTTGCGCGATGAAAAGCGCTGGGAGGTGATCCGCGCCGATCAGGCCCACGAGGCTGCGGCGGCGCTGTATGATGGGTTGCGCGACATTGAAACCGTGTTGACGCCGGACCAGATTGTCGAAGTTGACCGGGTTATCGGCGGCCCGCAAGGGGTGCCGGCATGAGCGTGTTCGGCCCGCAAGGGGTGCCGGCATGAGCGGGGCCGAATTTGTGCCGCTGTCGCTGCCGCCGCTTTTGATTGGTGTCTTTGCGGCAATTGCCTGTGCGTTGCCGGGCAATTTTCTGGTGCTGCGCCGACAGGCCCTGATTGGGGATGCCATCAGCCATGTGGTTTTGCCGGGCATTGTTGTGGCGTTTTTGCTGACCGGTGCGATTTCAGCCTGGCCGATGATGCTGGGGGCGGCGGGTGCTGCGCTGTTGGCGGTGGTGCTGATCGAGGCGATCCGCCGTTTGGGTCGGATCGAAGCGGGGGCGGCCATGGGGGTTGTGTTCACGGCGATGTTTGCAGGCGGGGTGCTGCTGTTGGAGCAATCCGACACCTCAAGCGTGCATCTGGATGTGGAACATGCGCTGTTTGGCAACCTGGAGAGCCTGATCTGGCTTGATGCCACCGGCTGGGCGTCGGTTCTGGACGTTGAAGCGTTGCGCGGCGTGCCGGTCGAATTGCCGCGCATGGCCTTGACGCTGCTTGCGGTCGGGGCGTTTGTCTGGTTGTTTTGGCGCCCTTTGAAACTGTCGACCTTTGACGAAGGGTTTGCGCGCACGGTGGGGGTGCGTACGGGCGCATTGGGTCTGGCGCTGGTGGTTGTTGCGGCCATCGCTGCTGTTGCGGCTTTTGATGCTGTGGGTTCGATCATTGTAATTGCGATGTTCATTTGCCCGCCGGCGGCGGCGCGGTTGATGACCAACCGGTTGGAGGTGCAGATCGCATGGAGCGTTGCTTTTGCCGTGGTGTCGGCCGTGCTGGGGTATGTTCTGGCGGGCTATGGTCCGCTGTGGCTGGGCGCGCGTGATGCGGTATCGGCGGCGGGGATGATTGCCACGGTGTCGGGTGTGATTCTGGCGTTGTGTGCGCGGTTTGGCCCCTGTCGCCATCGTGCAGGCGCCGCTGCAACTGGGTGATGGCCCCCTGTCGGGCGCCAGCCTCCGGCGGGGATATTTTTGGCAAGAGGAAAAGCGTGGCTTGAACCGAGGGGCGTTTTCATGCCCAACTGCGCGGGACATTGTGGACCTCGGAGGCATGATATGAAAGACGACAATTTTCTGCGCGAAAACAACGCCCGCCATCTGTGGCACCCGATGGGACATCCTGGTGTGGCGCAGGCCAACGCGCCGGCGATCATCACCAAGGCTCAAGGTGTCAAGATAACGGATATCGATGGGCACGAGACGGTTGATGCGGTTGGCGGGCTGTGGTGCGTGAACCTGGGCTATTCCAATGACGTGGTGAAACAGGCGATTTCCGACCAGCTTTTTGAGCTGCCTTATTATTCGGCCTTCATGGGCACGACAAATCCGACGGCGATTGAGGCGTCTTATGCGGTGCGGGAGTTTTTTGCGGAAGATGGCATGGCGCGGGTGTTTTTCACCTCGGGCGGGTCGGATTCGGTTGAGACCTGTTTGCGACTGGCGCGCCAGTATCACCGGTTGCGCGGTGAGCCGACGCGGACCAAGTTTCTGAGCCTGAAGAAGGGCTATCACGGCACGCATTTTGGCGGTGCGTCGGTCAACGGCAACGAGCGGTTTCGCATTGCTTATGACCCGCTGTTGCCGGGCTGTTTCCATTTGCCGAGCCCCTATACCTATCGCAATCCGTTCAACGAGACGGACCCCGAAGTATTGGCGCAGAACATTGCGGCGGCCATGGAGGACGAGATCCGGTTTCAGGGGCCGAAGTCGATCGCGGCCTTTATCATGGAGCCTATTCAGGGCGCGGGCGGTGTGATTGTGCCGGATGGCAGCTTTATGCGGTTGATGCGCGAGATTTGCGACCGGCATGGGATTTTGATGATTTCCGACGAGGTGATCACCGGGTTTGGGCGGTCTGGCGATTGGTCGGGCGCGCGTCATTGGGGGGTTCAGCCCGATATGATGAGCGTGGCCAAGGGCATCACCTCGGCCTATTTCCCGGTGGGCGCGGCGTTGATGAGCGATAAGGTTGCCGAGGTGTTTGAAAGCTCGGACGAAGAGGGTGCCATTTACCACGGCTATACCTATTCGGCACATCCGGTTGGGGCGGCTGCGGTTGTGGCGTGTTTGTCCGAAACACTGCGGTTGGACACCAAGACCAATGCGGCGGCGCGCGGTGATCAATTGTACCAGGGCGCGCTGAAACTGGCCGAGAAATACGACATTATTGGCGATGTGCGCGGCGGGCACGGGTTGATGACGGGGATCGAATTGGTGTCGGACAAGGCGGCCAAAACCCCGATGGATATGGACACGATGAAGCGCATTCACACCGCGACTTATGCGTCGGGCACGATGGTGCGTCTGGGTGGGCCGAATATCCTGATGTCGCCGCCCTTGACCATCACCGAGGCCGAGGTCGACACCATTTTGTCAAGCATCGACACCGGGTTGGCTGCGGCTTAGGGTTTGCGGCGGGGCGGCTGATCGCCGCCCTTTGCGCGCTGTTGCTGGATCAGTTTGGCGCGCGCGCGGTTTTTCTTGCTGCCGGCTTTGCCAACGGGCGGTGCGCCGGCCAGTTCTGCCATGGATTTCTTGCGTTTGGGCGCGGCAGGCTTTGCGCCGTCGAACTTGCGCGCCGGTTTGCCAGCGTCAGGCTTGCGCGGGCCGTCGGATTTACGCTCGGGCTTTGGGCTGTCTGACTTGCGCGGCGGTTTGCCATCGAATTTACGGTCTGATTTCGGCCCGTCTGATCGCTTGCCCTCTGTTGGGCGTGGCGGTTTTGCGCTGTATTTGGCTTTGGGCTTGGCATCGCTGCGCGCGCTATCATTGTGGGCGGCGGGCTTGGATTTGGGCTTTTTGACGCGTGGCGCGGGCGCGTCGTTCCAGTCAATCGGCGGTGTGTCACTGGCCTGCGCGGGTTGCGCCGAGGGTGGCGGCGCCGGGCGGTCGGTTTTGGCGTGGCGCGGTGCACGCGCGGGTTTGCCGGCATAGGG
Source organism: Sedimentitalea sp. (assembly GCA_045105075.1). Lineage (GTDB taxonomy): Bacteria > Pseudomonadota > Alphaproteobacteria > Rhodobacterales > Rhodobacteraceae > JBGCDD01. The sequence goes on from JBGCDD010000235.1 coordinate 14,150, forward strand.
CGCGTTGCGGTCCGGGGCGGCGTCCATGCGGCGCACGGCGCTGCCTTCAACCAACATTGCGTCGCCAAGCGTGCTGAGAAAGCCCGCCACCGAGGCTTCGCGCAGTTCGACATAGGTTTCGCCGTCTTGCACGCGGATCGCGCCGATGTCGTCGCGCGACAGGTTCCCGGCTTTGCACAACATGGGCAGCATGCGGCGCGGTTCGATCCCGGCTTTGCGGCCTCCGGCGACGGCGAACCACTGACTGGGGCCGAACGCAGCGCGCGGTTCCGGGCGGCCGCTGTCACCGGGCGCGCTGAGTTCTTCGGGCGCGGAATGGCGGGTGGCATAAAGGTGGGCAAAGGCGGCGGCCAGCTGTTCGTGGCTGTAGCTTTCCACCAGCGTGGCCACGATATGATCCGGGGCTTTGGCCTCGGACCAAAGCGGGTCGGCCAGCATGCGTTCGTGATCGCGCGCGGTGACATCATCGGCACCCGGAGGTGTGGTCCATTCGGCCTGTAACTTGGCAAAGCGCAGCAAACGTTCGCATTTTTTGCGCACAGCAGGGGGCACGATCAGCGCGCTGACGCCTTTGCGCCCGGCACGGCCCGTGCGCCCCGAACGGTGCAGCAGGGTTTCATGGCTGGTGGGCAGTTCGGCATGCACAACCAGATCGAGGTTGGGCAAGTCGATGCCACGCGCCGCGACATCGGTGGCCACGCAAACCCGGGCACGCCCGTCGCGCATGGCTTGCAACGCATGGGCGCGTTCGGCCTGCGACAGCTCGCCGGACAGGGCCACAACCTGAAACCCACGGTTGGACAGGCGCGTGGTCAACCGGTTGACCATGGCACGCGTGTTGCCAAAAACCAGCGCGTTGGGCGCCTCGTAAAAGCGCAGCACATTGATGATGGCATTTTCCACATCACGGGGTGCCACTGACAGCGCGCGGTAATCGATATCGGCGTGTTGCGGCGTGTTTGATGAAACCGACAGGCGCTCGGCATCGGTCTGATACCGTCCGGCCAGATTGGCGATGCCGCGCGGCACGGTGGCGGAAAACATCAAAGTGCGGCGGGTTTCCGGGGCGCTGCCCAGAATGAATTCGAGGTCTTCCTGAAAGCCCAGATCGAGCATCTCGTCAGCTTCGTCCAGCACCACGGCGCGGATCTCGCTCAGATTGATCGAGCCGCGCATGATGTGATCGCGCAAGCGCCCCGGCGTGGCGACCACGATGTGCGCGCCGCGTTCCAGAGTGCGGCGTTCATCGCGCATGTCCATCCCGCCCACGCAGGACGCCATTTGCACGCCCGCCGCCTGATAGAGCCAGCCGAGTTCGCGTTTCACCTGCAACGCCAGTTCGCGGGTCGGTGCGATCACCAGGGCCAGGGGGGCGGCGGCGCGCTCGAACGCTTCGGCTTCGCCCAGCAGGGTGGGCGCAATGGCCAGCCCGAACCCCACGGTTTTGCCCGATCCGGTCTGTGCCGAGACCAGCAGATCACGCGCGCCCAGTTCCGGGTCGGTGACGGCCTGTTGCACAGGGGTAAGGGTGTCATACCCCTTGGCAGAGAGGGCTTGGGCAAGAGCATTTTTCACGGGCTTCAACTTTTCATATCCGGCGCAGCGCGGCGCGTGCTGAACGGGGACGGCAGCGATCTGCCCGTCCGGTCAAGCGATGCTCTCTAAACCGGGCGGGGGCGAATGTATATAGCCCATCGCCCCACGCGCGCAGAACAGACCGGCAACCGTCTGTTTCAATTCGGCCTTATTATGCCAAAATGGTTAAATCTTCGCTTTTCGTTCGCTAAATCTGGTCAAGTCCGGATCGCTTTACGCCGCATTTTGCTTGGGCGGTTCTAGGGTCGCCGCTCCGGCTTCACTTTGTTGACCTAGGGGGAACAAGAAAACGACGTTTCAATTCATCAACAGTGACGTAACGACTCTGGTGGTCGCTTCGATTGGTGACGTTGTCGTCACGGCGGCCGGCTCGACAATCAACGACACCGCGGACGGTGTGTCCATGGCCAACGACGGATCAATAATAGGAGGCCGAAACGGCATTGGCAATTCGGCCAACAATTCGATCTTGGGCAATTCGGGCGCAAACCGGCTGCTGGGCCTGTCGGCAGACGACTTTATCGCGGTTCTCGAATGCGCAGATACAGTGCGCGGCGGCGCGGGCGATTTCATCATGTGACCCGCGACGGGGCGCGGGTCAGGCTCCCCAACCACCCCCTCCCGGGGTTTCAAGGCCGAACACTGCGCCGGTCGGCAGATCGATCTCGTCATTGCCCTTGAGATCGACGCGGGTGCCATCGGGCAGCTCGGCCCAGTTCAAACCCACCGCCCCCGGCGCGCCGCCATTGGCGCCAAAGGGCGGGATGGTGCGGTGCGAACACAGGGTGGTCACGGTCACGGGGCTGAGAAACTTGATCCGTCGCAGCGCGCCATTGCCACCTTTGTACTGGCCATTGCCGCCCGAGTTCGCACGGATGCCAAAGGTCTCAAGGCGCACCGGAAAGCGTTTTTCCAGGATCTCCGGGTCGGTCATGCGGGTGTTGGTCATGTGGCTTTGCACCGCATCGCACCCCGCAAACCCCGGACCTGCGCCAGTGCCGCCGGCGATGGTCTCATAGTTCTGAAAGGTCTCGTTGCCCCAGACAAAGTTGTTCATCGTTGCTTGCGAACAGGCCATCACATTCAGCGCACCATAAAGCGCGTTGCAGGCGGCCTGTGACACCTCGGTGTTGCCTGCGATCACGGCCGCCGGGTAGCTTGGGTTCAGCATCGACCCTTTGGGCGCGATGATGCGCAGCGGATGCAGGCAGCCTTCGTTCAGCGGAATGTTTGTGCCCACCAGCGTGCGAAATACATAGAGCACCACCGCGCGGCACACCGCAAATGGCGCGTTGTAATTGCCCGTGTGTTGATCGGAGGTGCCAGTGAAATCGATCACTGCCTCGCGCTTGGCCTGATCGACGGTCACGGTGACGTTGATCACCGCGCTGTGGTCCATTTCGTATCGATAGCTGCCGCCCGGTAGGTTGCCCAACACCCGGCGCACGCTTTCCTCGGCGTTGTCCTGCACGTGGCCCATATAGGCGATAACCGTGTCCAGCCCCCAGTGCTGCGCGACTTTGACCAACGCTTGGCGTCCGGTTTCGTTGGCGGCGACCTGTGCCTTGAGGTCGGCCATGTTCTGTTCGAGGTTGCGCGCAGGATAACGGCCAGATCGCAGCGTGGCCTCGGCTTTGACCTGCTGGAAGGTGCCGCGCGACACCAGCCGCACATTGTCGATCAGCACGCCTTCTTCATCGATATGGGTGCTGTCGGGCGGCGCGGAACCCGGTGTGCGCCCGCCGATATCGGCGTGATGGCCGCGGCTGCCCAGCCAGAACACCGGCGCGCCATTGGCGAACACAGGCGTCACAACAGTCACATCCGGCAGATGCGTGCCGCCGTTATAGGGCGAATTCAGCATGAAGGCATCGCCCTCGTGGATGTCGCCTGCGTTCTCGCGCATCACGGTTTTGATGCTGTCTGACATCGACCCCAGATGCACCGGAACATGCGGCGCATTGGCCACAAGGTCTCCGGCGGCGTCAAAGATCGCACAGGAAAAATCAAGCCTTTCCTTGATATTGACCGACCACGAGGTGTTGGCAAGCGTTGCGCCCATCTGATCGGCGACCGACATGAACAGGTTGCCCATCACCTCGAGCACAACCGGATCTGCCTTGGTGCCTGCGGCTTCGGCACGGGTTTTGGCCTCGGTCCGCTCAAGGATCAGGTTGCCCAGATCATCGAGATGCCCGCTCCAGCCGGGTTCGACGATGTTGGTGCCGGTCGCTTCGGTGATCACGGCGGGGCCGTCGATGCGCGCGCTTTGCGGCAGGGTTTCACGCGCAAAAAGCGGCACGTCACGCAATGCGCCATCGCAATACATCGGGATCTGCGCCATCGGCGCGCCGTCCGTGCCAAATGGCGTTGCCGCAGGGGCCTGACCAGTGTCGCCAATCGCTTCGGCGGCAACCATATCAAACAGCAACGCGCGGTCGGGTGAGACAAAGCCAAACCGGCTTTGGTGCGCTTCTTCAAACGCGGCCTGCATCTGTTGGGGCATGCCAAAGGGCACCTCGAGCGCTTGATGCGAGCCGTCATAGCGCAGGTGCACGCGCGCTTCGGTGCGGATTTGCGCGGCACCCTGGTTGCGCACCTCGTCCGTGGCATCGGCGCTGATCCGGTCGAGCGCGGTTTGCGCTTGTGCCACGGCGCTGAGCGGCGCATCAAGCTGTTCCTCGCGCAGCGCCCGGATTTCGGCCAGACCCATGCCATAGGCCGACAAAACACCCGCATAGGGGTGGATAAACACGCGCCGCATGCCAAGCGCGTCCGCGACCAGACAGGCATGTTGTCCGCCAGCGCCGCCAAAACATTGCAGCGTATAGCCCGTCACATCATGGCCGCGCTGCACGCTGATTTTCTTGATCGCGTTGGCCATATTGTCGACTGCAATTTGGAGGAAACCGGTGGCGATGTCTTCGGGGGTGCGCGGTGGTTCGCCGGTCTCAGTGGCCACGGCCTGGGCCAGTTCGGCGAATTGCGCGCGCACAGCGGCCAAATCCAGCGGCTGGTCGCCGGTTGCGCCAAACACGTGTGGGAAATGCTCTGGATTCAGTTTGCCCAGCATCACGTTGCAATCGGTCACGGTCAGCGGGCCGCCACGGCGATAACAGGCGGGTCCGGGATCGGCGCCGGCGCTTTCGGGGCCGACCTGAAACCGACCTTGGGCAAAGCGGCAGATTGAACCACCGCCCGCCGCGACAGTGTGAATGTCCATCATCGGCGCGCGCATCCGCACGCCTGCGACTTCGGTTTCAAAACTGCGTTCATAGCGGCCTGCATAGTGGCTGACATCGGTGCTGGTGCCGCCCATATCAAAGCCAATCAGACGGTCGTGCCCGGCGATTTCACCGGTTTTGACCATGCCCACGATGCCCCCGGCTGGCCCTGACAGGATCGCGTCTTTGCCCTGAAACAGACGCGCGTCGGTCAGTCCGCCACTGGATTGCATGAACAACAACCGCTCGCAGGCGCGCCCCATATCCAGCGCGTCGGCCACCTGATCGACATAGCGGCGCAGGATCGGCGACAGGTAGGCATCAACCACCGTGGTGTCACCGCGCCCGACCAGTTTGGCCAGTTTCGACACCGCGTGGCTGGTGGAAATCTGGGTGTAGCCAATCTCGGCCGCCATGGCCGCGATCTGGTCTTCGTGCACCGGGTTCAGATAAGCGTGCAACCCGGCAACGGCCACCGCGCGCAGGCCGGCAGCGTAACCCGATTGCAGTTCGGTGCGCGCGGCGTCGATGTTCAGCGGCGTGACGATAGCGCCATCTGCATCCAGCCGTTCGTCCATTTCGGCCACACGGGAATAAAGCAGATCGGGGCGTTGAATGTGCAGATCAAACAGCGCCGGGCGGGTCTGATAGCCGATCAAAAGCAGGTCGCGAAACCCCTTGGTGATCATCAGCAAAACCGGCTCGCCCTTGCGTTCCAGCAGCGCGTTGGTGGCTACGGTGGTGCCCATTTTGACGGCAGTGATGGCATCGTCGGGCAGTTGCCCTTTGGCGCCGATCATGTCGCGAATGCCTTGCACGGCGGCGTCTGTGTAACGTTCGGGGTTCTCGGACAGCAGTTTGTGAGTGGCCAAAGTGCCGTCCGGATGACGCGCCACAATGTCGGTAAATGTGCCACCGCGGTCGATCCAGAATTCCCACTGCCCGCTCATGCCCTGCCCCTTTGCTGCCTTGCGCGGACAGTTGCCGCGCCTCTGGGAATTGTCAACGCAAGGCGCATCATTCGGGTGGCAGAATCGTGGGCCAATATGCTAGGTCTTGCGTCATGGCCAACATAGACCCCAACATCAGCGATTTTCGCCCTGTGATCCGTCAGCTGGACGAGGCTGCAATTAACCGCATTGCTGCCGGTGAGGTTGTCGAGCGTCCCGCATCTGCGGTGAAAGAGCTGGTTGAAAACGCGGTTGATGCGGGGGCGACGCGCATCAGCATCGACATCGCGGACGGCGGCAAGACGTTGATCCGGGTCACGGATGACGGTTGCGGCATCGCGCCTGACGATTTGGGGCTGGCCTTGTCGCGCCATGCCACGTCGAAAATTGACGGCTCGGATTTGTTGAACATTCACACCGTTGGGTTTCGCGGTGAGGCGCTGCCGTCTCTGGGCGCCGTCGGACGGCTGACCATCACCAGCCGCGCACAGGGGCATGACGCGGCCAGCATCACTGTTGCGGGCGGCGCGACCGGCGCAGTGAAACCGGCGGCCTTGCGCACAGGCACGGTGGTCGAATTGCGCGATCTGTTTTACGCCACACCGGCGCGGTTGAAATTCATGCGCACGGACCGCGCCGAAGCCCAGGCGATCAGCGATGTGATCAAACGTCTGGCCATGGCCGAGCCGTCCGTCGGGTTCACGTTGCGCGACGGTGACGGGCGTGTGATGTTCCGAGCTGACGCGGAAACCGGTGATCTGTTTGATGCGCTCTATGGGCGATTGGCGGGCGTTTTGGGTCGCGAATTTGCCGAAAACGCGCTGAAGATTGACGCGGTGCGCGACGGCGTGCGCCTGTTTGGCTATGCCGCCTTGCCGACCTATTCGCGCGGCGCGGCGGTGGCGCAGTATCTGTTCGTCAACGGGCGCCCCGTGCGCGACAAGATGCTTTATGGCGCGTTGCGCGCGGCCTACTTCGATTTCCTGTCCCGTGATCGCCATCCGGCAGCGGCGTTGTTCATCGATTGCGACCCGGAGCTGGTGGATGTGAACGTGCACCCTGCCAAATCCGAGGTGCGGTTTCGCGATCCGGGGCTGGCGCGTGGGCTGATCGAGTCGGCGCTGCGCCATGCGTTGGCCGAGGCCGGGCACCGCGCGTCCAGCACTGTGGCCACGGCGACACTGGGCGCGATGACGCCCGAACCCACCGGCGGGCGGGTCTATCAGATGGAGCGCCCATCGCCGGGGGCGCGCCGTGCCGCTTACACCGCGCAAGCGCCCGGATTTGCCGACATTGCCGAAAGCTACAGCGCGCGCACGGAGGTGGTGCCCGAGGCCAATCAAGACCCGGAAGCGCCCCAGCCGTCTTATCCGTTGGGGGCCGCGCGCGGGCAGGTGCACGAAAATTACATCATCGCGCAGACCGAAACCGGCATGGTGATCGTCGATCAGCACGCCGCGCACGAGCGGCTGGTCTATGAAAAGCTAAAGACCCAAATGGCGGAAAACGCAGTGGCAGCGCAGGCTTTGCTGATCCCCGAAATTGTCGAATTGTCCGCGCAAGATGCCGCGCGGTTGCTGGAACACGCCGACGAGTTGGCGCAGTTGGGCCTTGGCATCGAACCTTTTGGCGCAGGCGCTGTGGCGGTGCGTGAAACGCCTGCGGTGCTGGGCGAAATCGATGCGGCCGCTTTGCTGCGCGATGTACTGGACGAGCTAAGCGATCTGGGCACCAGCCAAACAGTACAAGCCCGGATCGAGGCGATCCTCAGTCGTGTGGCGTGTCATGGTTCGATCCGGTCCGGCCGGCGGATGCGCGGCGAAGAGATGAATGCGCTGCTGCGCCAGATGGAAAACACACCGCATTCCGGCCAATGCAATCACGGCCGCCCAACTTATGTAGAACTCAAACTGGCCGACATTGAACGGCTGTTCGGGCGCACATGATCGAACTGGCAGGCCAAACCTATGCGCTGGATGATCCTCGGGTTTTGGCGGCTTTGGGTGGTGCTGCTTTGGTCGTGCTGGTGCTGTTTTTGCTGATGTCTGCGGCGCGTGCGGCGGGTCGTTCGGCGCGGGCCGTGGCGCCAATGGCGCAGCAATTGCAGATGCTGGGCGGCCACGTGCAACAGCTGAATATGGGTCAGGAACAGCTGCGCGGCGGCTTGCAAACCGTGTCTGACACCCAATCAAACGCGCAAACGGCGGTTATTCAGACGGTCGAGGCGCGGCTGGCGGCGGTGCAACAGCAGATGAATGATCGGCTGGCTGAAAACGCGGCGCGTTCAGCCCGCGCGCTGACCGACATGCAGGACCGGATGAAAGACACGCTGCATGGCAGTTCCAAACAGACGGCGACGTCGTTGACGCGCTTGCAGGAACGGTTGACAGTGATCGACAAGGCGCAGGACAATATCACCAAACTCAGCGGTGACGTGCTGACCTTGCAAGACATCCTGAGCAACAAACAGACCCGCGGTGCGTTTGGTGAAATCCAGCTGAAGGATATCGTGTCCAAGGCATTGCCTGCGGGCAGTTTCATCTGGCAGGCGCAGTTGTCCAACGGCAAGCGGGCCGATTGTCTGATTGATCTGCCCAACCCGCCGGGGCCGATTGTGGTGGACAGCAAGTTCCCGCTGGAAGCCTATGAGGCGCTGCGCAATGCCACCACCGATCGCGAGGCGACCGAGGCGGGGCGGGCCTTGAAGGCGTCGGTGCGCAAACACATCACCGACATCTCCGAGCGCTACATCATTGAGGGTGAAACCGCCGACGGGGCGCTGATGTTTCTACCCTCCGAGGCGGTTTATGCCGAATTGCACGCCAATTTCGCCGATGTGGTGCGGTTTGGCTTTGATCAACGGGTCTGGATCGTGTCGCCAACCACTTGCATGGCGACCCTGAACACCATGCGCGCGATCCTGAAAGATGCCCGCATGCGCGAACAGGCCGGCGCGATCCGGCGTGAGTTGGGACTGCTTTACAAGGACGTTGATCGTCTGGGCGAACGGGTCGGCAATCTGGATCGCCACTTTGGTCAAGTCGCCAAGGATATCGCCGATATCAAGGTCAGTGCCGACAAAGCCGGGCGGCGCGCGCAGCGGCTGGACAACTTTGATTTTGCCGAAATTGCCCCGGACGAGGCGGACAATGTGGTGTCTTTAACCAAGCCCGACGCCTAAGCGGCGCTGTACATGGCGCCAAGTGCTTGGCATCTTGGCGCCAATTCCGTCACTCAAAGGCCCAAAACCATGCCCGACACGTCGTTGACCCACCAGTCCGCCCGGCTGTTTCGCGAGGCTGAGATCCGAGCCGAGGGTTTGGTCGCGCTGATGCGGATGGGCGTGGCGCTGGGTCTGACGCTGGTTTTCGCAATTGCCATGTCGAGCGATTCTGTGCCCGAAACCCAGGTGCTGGCGCGGCAGAGTTTTTACGCGATGTTGACGGTTGGCTCGTACTTTGTGCTGGGCGCGGTGTCACTGACGATTGTGCGCACGGGAAATTATGCGCTGTGGATGGTGTGGGTCGCGGCCACGGGCGATTGCGTGTTTGTGTTGGCCAGCATCTGGCTGGGGCTGCACAACACCGGGCTGACGCCGCAGTTTATCTTTGTGTTCCCCGCAATTTGGTTGATGCCCTTGGTGCTGGCCTTTGGCGCGCTGCGCTTTGATCCGTGGGTGCAGGGCTACATCGCGCTGGTGCTGATCGTCGGGCTGGTGTTGTTGAACTGGTTTGGCCCCAAAACGATTGGCCCCTATGACCGCGAGACCGCGCATCTGTTCTTTGCTGGGCCACCTAATTTGATGCGCATGGCGATGATCCTGCTGGCCAGTGTTGTGCTGGTTGTCGCCTCGATCCGCGCGCGCCGGATCTTATTGCGCTCGCTGACCGAATCGATGCGCAGTTCCAATCTGACGCGCTATTTGCCGGCCCAACTGGCGCCCCGGCTGGCACAGGGTGGGCTGGAAGACCTGCGCACAGGGCGGCGCGAGGACATGGCGATTTTGTTTGTGGATATGCGCGGGTTTACCACGCTGTCGGAAACCATGGCGCCGGGTGATCTGTCATCTTTGGTAACCAATTACCGTGCGCGCATCACGGCGGCGGCACAGGCAACCGGTGGGATGATCGACAAGTTCATGGGCGACGCAGCGCTTGTGGTGTTCGAGGACGAGACCGACAAACGCAAAGCCGCGCGCGCCTGCCTGACCTGCGCGGAACGGATCAACTGGGACATTGCCGACTGGTCAGCCACCCGCGAAGCGGCAGGCGAGGCGGCGATCCGCATCGGGATTGGCGTGCATTGGGGCAGCGTGTTTTGCGGCGTGGTTGGCCATGACGACCGGCTGGAATACTCGGTCTTTGGCGATGCGGTGAACACGGCCGCGCGTCTGGAAGAAATGACCAAAGCCACCGGCGCGCGCATCATTGCCTCGCGCGCGTTGCTGGATTGCGCCGGTTTGGGAAAAAGCCCGGCGGGTTGGGTGGCGCTTTCGACCACGCAGGTGCGTGGCCGATCCGGTTTGATCGAGATTATGGGTAAGACTGACCCGGTGTCGTGACGATCAGATCTTGAGGAACGGTTGCGCGATGCGCGCAAACAGCCCGCTGAACCGCAACGGCGCATCGGTGACGGCCAGACAAATGCAGTCTTCGCTTGGGTCCGCAATTGGCGTGTGGTGCAGATCTTCGTCCGCAAATTCCAGATCGCCGCGCCCAAAACGCTCGCTCTCATCCGAGAACGCACCTTTGAGCACCATGGTGATTTCGGTGCCTTTGTGGCCGTGATCGGGCATCGCCGCACCCGCTGGAATGAACAGCAACCGCGCCGAGGCATCTTTGCTGGTGGGCAAGATCGCCTGTTTCACGCCCATGCCGACGCTGCGCCATTTCACGGATGACAGATCGCCGCCGACGTAATCCTGAAGCGGCTTTGGCAACACATCACATGTTGCACGTGGCAGAGCGGGTTCGCTGCCACCGGCTTTGATCAACGCCATGGTCGCGGCCAGGCTGTGCGGTGACATGACGGCCGTGTCGTCATTGAGCAGCGCGCCACCAAGGGCATCGTAGCTCTCGACTTCGGCGCGGCACACATCACACAAGGAAATATGCGAGGCGACCATGAGGCTGAATGCTTCGGGCAACGAGCCGGCGGAATAGGCCATCATGATGTCTGGGGTCAGGTGGTGTTTGATCTGGCTGGTCATGGTTACATTCACTTCATTGCGTGGCGCAGTCGCTCAAGCGCCAATCTAATTCGGGATTTGATCGTGCCCAGGGGTAAACCTGTCTGTGCGGCAATTTCGCTGTGGCTCAGGTCTCCAAAGTAGGCGCGTTCGATCAAGTCTTTCTGGGCGTGTGGCAATGCATTCAAGGCATCGCGCAGTATTTCGCTTTCTTGTTGCAGGCTCAGGACGTCTTCCTGATCCGGCTCGGCCTCGGGACCCCAGGTGAGATCCTCGGGTTCGGGCCGTCGTTGTTTTCGCAGCGCGTCGATGCGCCGGTTTCGCGCAATCGTAAAAATCCACGTCGCCGCCGATGCGCGCGCGGGATCAAACAAATGCGCTTTGCGCCAGAGCGTCGCCATGACGTCTTGAGCACATTCTTCGGCCATTGCGGCGTCCGCACCCGATCGCATCAAAAACGCTTTGACCCGGGGGGCAAAGTGCTGGAACAGCTCGGCAAATGCCGTTTCGTCCCGGTCGTCATTGATGCGCCGGATGTGATCCACCCAAGCGGCTCTTTTTTCGGCGGCTGCCGTAGCAGCATCGCCCCTGTTTTTCGATGTCACAACTGTCAATCCTGTTGCACCCGGCCCCGACACCATGGCATTCGCCACGGCACCCAAACTGCCAAGCCTGACTTGTTTTGCACTAGGACCTTCTGCGTTCAACATGTCAGAGTTACGCAGGGTGTTCAGGAATGGATCACTCGGATGTGTGAATTTCTTTTGCATCCGGTCAGGCCTGTGCCGCGTACCTGAATAAATGCGCCAGAAACCCGGAGCCTGAAACGAATGCCATTTGAACACCGCGACCACACACCGCGCAAGATTGCGGTCATCGGAGCAGGCATTTCCGGAATGGGGGCTGCGCATGTGTTGGGCGATGCGCACAACGTCACGCTGTACGAGGCCGAAAACCGTCTTGGTGGGCACGCGCGCACTGTAGTGGCAGGAAAGAACGGCGATCAGCCGGTCGACACCGGTTTCATCGTGTTCAACCGGGTCAATTACCCCAATATCGTGTCGCTGTTTGAACGACTTGAGGTTCCGATCGCGCCCAGTAACATGACATTTGGTGCCTCTATCAAAGGCGGTTGGCTGGAATATTCGCTGGAATCAACCGACGCGCTGTTTGCCCAGCGTCGCAATATCGTGCGACCTGCGTTTTTACGGATGGTGCGGGATATCCTGCGCTTTAATGCCAACGCGCTAGAGATGTCGCGTGATCCATCGATGACGGTGGGGCAATTGCTTGAAAAACTCGGTACGGGCACGTGGTTCCGGGACTATTACCTGTTGCCCTTTTCGGGTGCGATCTGGTCGACACCCAAGGCCAAGATCATGGACTTTCCGGCCCACGCCATGGTGCAGTTCTTTAAAAACCACGCGTTGCTGCACCACACGGGCCAACACCAGTGGTACACAATTGACGGTGGATCCATCGAATATGTGCGCCGTCTTGACGCAGGAATGCGGCGCAAGGGCGTGAACATCCGTCTGGCATCTGCGGTGCAATCGGTGCGGCGCACAGATCTGGGTGTGCAGGTCAAATGCTGGTCGGGCGAGTGGGAAACATATGATGATGTGGTGTTTGCCACCCATTCCGATGATGCGCTGGCGATGCTGGCCGATGCGCGCGAAGAGGAACGCGCCGCACTTGGCGCCGTTGCGTATCAGTCCAATGATGTGGTGTTGCACTGTGATCCATCGGTGATGCCAAAGCGGCGCAAAACCTGGGCCAGCTGGGTCTACACGGAAGACAAAACATCGCAGTCTGACACCATCGATCTCAGCTATTGGATGAATTCGCTGCAACCGATCCCGATGGATGATCCGCACTTTGTGACGCTGAATTCGCGCCGCAAAATCCGCGAAGAGATGATTTACGACACTGTGACCCTGCGCCACCCGGTTTATGATCTGGGGGCTTTGGCGGCCCAGAAGGACGTGCAGAAGTTCAATGGCACCCAATCAACTTGGTTCTGCGGCGCGTGGATGAAAAACGGCTTTCACGAAGACGGCCTGTCCAGTGCTCTGGATGTGGTGGACAGCATCAACCGCGCGGCCGACCAGTCGATGGTCGCGCAATGACGCCAGGCGTCGAGCATATCGCGGGTCAGACCTTTCACGGTCGCAAAGGGCAGGTTGCAAATGCCTTTCGCTATTCGGTTGACTACGTGCTGCTTGATGCCGAAGCCACGCCGGCCACACCTGCGCTGTTTTCGCGCAATGGCTCGAATGTGACCTCATTGCACGATAGTGACCATGGCGGCGCGCCAAAGCACGGGCGCGGGGCAACCTGGGTGCGCGAAATTCTGGCCACCCATCAGCTGGTCGCCCCCACCCGGATCGAGCTTTTGGCGCAACCGCGGGTGCTGGGCCATGTGTTCAACCCGGTCAGCTTCTGGCTGTGTTATGATGATCGCGATGCGCTGAATGTGGTGATTGCCGAGGTCACCAACACATTTGGCGATCGCCAT
>JBGCDD010000236.1:0-38552 GCA_045105075.1 Sedimentitalea sp.
TACGGCGTTGATCGCGAGACGCTGCAAATGGATTACGACGAGATTGCCAAGCTCGCCACAGAGCATCAGCCCAAACTGCTGATTGCCGGGGGCTCTGCGATCCCGCGCATCATCGATTTCGCCCGCATGCGCGAGATTGCCGACAGCGTGGGGGCGATGTTGCTGGTCGACATGGCCCATTTCGCAGGCCAGGTCGCGGCGGGGCTTTACCCTTCGCCCTTCCCGCACGCCCATGTCGCAACCACCACGACGCACAAAACCCTGCGCGGTCCGCGTGGTGGTATGATCCTGACCAATGATGCCGCATTGGCGAAAAAGTTCAATTCGGCCATCTTTCCCGGTATCCAGGGCGGCCCGCTGATGCACGTGATCGCGGCCAAAGCCGTCGCGTTTGGCGAGGCGCTGCAACCCGACTTCAAAGGCTACATCCAACAGGTCATCGCCAACGCGCAAGCCATGGGTGACGCGCTGCACCAGCGTGGGCTGGCCACCGTGACCAACGGCACCGACACCCACTTGCTGTTGGTGGATCTGCGTCCCAAAGGCGTCAAAGGCAACGCCACCGAAAAAGCGCTGGGGCGTGCATGCATCACCTGCAACAAAAACGGCATCCCGTTTGACGACGAAAAGCCGATGGTCACCAGTGGCATCCGCCTCGGCTCGCCTGCGGGCACCACGCGCGGATTTGGCGAACCCGAATTCCGCCAGATCGCCAACTGGATCGCCGATGTGGTCGACGGCTTGGCCAAAAATGAACCCGATAACAACGCCGCTGTCGAAGCCGCAGTGGCCAGCGAGGTCAGCGCGCTTTGTGCCCGCTACCCGCTTTACGCCAACCTGTAAGGGGCTGACAGCCCATGTGAATCTGTGTCATGCCTGCTGAGACATCCGCCACAGGAGCAGCTCATGCGCACAGTCATCTATGAAAAAGACGGTCGGATTGGACGCATTGTTCTGAACCGACCGGACGTGATGAACGCCATCAATGATGACCTCCCGCGCGAGCTGGAAGAGGCCGTGCAACGCGCCGACAACGACCCCGAGGTGCATGTGATGATCCTGTCCGGCGCCGGCCAGGCATTTTGCGCCGGCTATGATCTCACCTATTATGCGCAAGACACAGCCACCAACACCGTCACCCAAGACATGCCGTGGGATCCGATCCAGGACTACCGCTTCATGTGGACGAACACGCAACATTCATGTCCCTTTGGCGGGCAACAAAACCGGTGATCTGCAAAGTGCACGGCTTTGCTGTCGCGGGCGGCTCCGACATCGCGCTTTGTGCCGACCTGACGATCATGGCGGATGACGCGCAAATTGGCTATATGCCCGCACGGGTCTGGGGCTGTCCTACGACCGCGATGTGGGTCTACCGCCTCGGGGCAGAACGCGCCAAGCGCATGTTGTTCACCGGTGACAAAATCACTGGGGTTGAGGCCGCCGAGATGGGCCTTGTGCTGAAATCCGTGCCACCTGATCAACTGGACGACGCCGTCGAAGCGCTTGCCGCGCGCATGTCCACAGTTCCCATCAACCAACTTGCAATGCAGAAAATGGTTATCAATCAGGCGATCGAACAAACCGGCCTGATGCAAACCCAACGCCTGGCGACGATCTTTGACGGCATCACGCGCCACTCACCAGAAGGCCTGAACTTCAAAACCCGCGCCGAATCCGCCGGTTGGAAACAAGCCGTGCAAG
Source organism: Sedimentitalea sp. (assembly GCA_045105075.1). Taxonomy (GTDB): domain Bacteria; phylum Pseudomonadota; class Alphaproteobacteria; order Rhodobacterales; family Rhodobacteraceae; genus JBGCDD01. Next base: position 1,705 of record JBGCDD010000236.1, read on the forward strand.
ACCGCGACCAAGGCACTCTTGATTGGACCACAAATCAGGACCTGCCCAAATCCAATCGTTAACGCTGGCCTTTTCCTCTTGCTGAAAATATCCCCGCCGGAGGCATCCCGGCGCGCGCCAGCGCGGCGCAAACAAAATCTGCCAGCTTCAATACCGCGCCTTGATCTCCGCGCGCGCCACCCGACGCGCCTTTTGCTTTTCGCGCAAAAACACAAACAACCCGGCTGCGACGATCAACGCCATGCCAAGCCACACTTCCCAATCCGGCAGGTCTGACCACAAGAACCAACCCCAAAACACCGCCAGGGGGAGGCCAATATACTCAAACGGCGCCACTGTTGCAGCACTCGAAAGCCGATAGGCCTGGCTCAGGCAGTAGCCGATGATCGCGGAATTCAGCCCCAGTCCAATCAGATAGGGCCAGTCCGCCGCCGCTGGCCAAAGCCAGGCGCGCAATAAAAACTGGACGCTGGCGTTGGTGCTGCCCTGGGCAAATCGGCCATCCCCGGCAACAAGGTAAAACCCAATCGAAACAGCGACAAAGGTCACCTGAATATAGACCATCATCGCCGACGCGGTACTGGTTGCACCCAATTTTCGCGTCATCACCTGCATCACCGCATAGGTCAGCGCCGCCACCAACGGCAGAAGCAAAACCCACCGGCTGACCTCCAACGCAGAGCCGTCCTGCCACGGGCGCTGCATGATCATGACACCGACAAAGCCAATCACCACCGCGCCGCCGCGCAACAACCCGACTTTTTCGCCCAGTACCGGGATCGACAGCAATGTGATAAACAGCGGGGCGGCAAAAAACAGCGCGGTCGCGTCGGCCAATGGCAACGCGGCCAGCGCGACAAAAAACGTCATGTTCGAGATCACAACCATGATCCCACGCATCAGATGCAACAGCGGTTGGTGGGTTTTGAGAATCCGCCATCCCCCCTCCATCTGCACCATGCTCAGACCAAACAGCAGCCCGATGGCGGACCGTAAAAACACGATCTGATGCAGTGGATAGCCCCCGGACAGCTGCTTGATCAGCATATCGTTCACCGAAATCGCCACCATGCCCACCACAACAAACGCGATGCCGGCGCTGGAGCCGGGGCCGGGGTTTTGGGTCATGACAGCACCTCCAATTGGGCCCACCGCTATCAGAAAATTCAACCGCGTCCATGTCTCTTTGCGACCTTGGCGGCGGGCGTCGAACAGGGTAAACCGGTCGGCAACCTCAAAAAGGAGCCGCCCCGATGAAGATGAGCGATCAACGTCAAATTCAGGCCGACCCGGCCACGGTTTATGCCGCCTTGCTTGATGCTGACATGCTGAAGGCCTGCGTGCCCGGCGCGTCCGAGGTCACCGGCAACCCGTCCGATGGCTACGAGGCGGTCGTGACGCAAAAAGTCGGCCCGGTCAAAGCGACCTTTACGGGCAAAGTCGTTATGTCGGACATGGTGGAAAACGAAAAACTAACCATCACGGGCGAAGGCAAAGGCGGTGCGGCCGGTTTTGCCAAGGGCGGCGCCGAAGTCACGCTGAGCCCGTCCGAGGGCGGCACCTTGCTGGCCTATGATGTCGAAGCCAAGGTTGGCGGCAAGATCGCGCAGCTTGGCAGCCGTCTGATCGACGGGTTCGCCAAAAAAATGGCCGATCAGTTCTTTACCAATCTTGTCACTGCCCTTGATGGCCCCGCGCCCGAAGTCGAAGGCGATGAGGGCGAGAAAAAGGGCTGGCTGAAGAAGATCACCGGGCGCGCCTGATCTGAGCATCTGCGCGCAGAACCCTGTGCGCGCAGGCCCTGTCGCCTAGTGCTGGCGCGTTCTATGCTGATTGCCGGAGGGCGACATGGGCGACATTCTCAACATAATAGACTTGGAAAAAACCTATCCGGGCGGATTCCAGGCGCTGAAGGGCGTGACACTGGACATTGCCGAGGGTGAGATTATCGCTCTGCTTGGTCCCAATGGCGCCGGAAAAACCACTCTGATTTCAACGGTTTGCGGTATCACCACGGCCACGGCCGGGCAGGTTTTGGTGGGTGGTCACGACACTGTCACCGATTTTCGCGCCGCACGGGCCATGATTGGGCTGGTGCCGCAAGAGGTCGCGCTTGAACCGTTTGAAAAGGTGATCAACACGGTGCGGTTTTCGCGCGGTCTGTTTGGCAAACCCCGCGATGAGGCGCGCATCGAAGAGATTTTGCGCAAGCTCAGTCTGTGGGACAAGAAAGACAACCAGATCAAGGAACTGTCCGGTGGTATGAAGCGCCGGGTGCTGATCGCCAAAGCGCTGTCTCATGAGCCGCGCATCTTGTTTCTGGACGAGCCAACCGCCGGTGTCGATGTCGAGCTGCGCAAAGACATGTGGGATATTGTGGCCGAGATGAAGCGCGACGGCGTGACCATCATTCTGACCACGCATTACATCGAAGAGGCCGAAGCCATCGCCGACCGCATCGGTGTGATCGCCAAGGGTCAGTTGCTGTTGGTCGAAGACAAGGCCAGCCTGATGGCGCGCATGGGCAAAAAGCAGATTGATGTACAGCTGAGCGAAAAGTTAACTCAGATCCCGGCGTCGCTGGCGTCTTATGGTCTGGCGCTGGGGCCAGAGGGGGACAGTCTGATTTACACCTACGACACCCGCGCCGAGCGCACAGGGATCACCAAATTGCTCAACGAAGTGGCGGCTGCCGGGTTGATCTTGCGCGATGTGCAGACCCGGCAAAGCAGCCTTGAGGATATTTTTGTCGATCTGGTGTCAGGAGAAACCACATGAACTGGACGGCTGTTTCTTCGATTTATCGCTTTGAAATGTCGCGTTTCTTTCGCACGTTCATGCAAAGCTTTCTGTCGCCAGTGCTGTCGACGTCGCTGTACTTTGTGGTGTTTGGCGCTGCCATCGGCAGCCGTATCGACGAGGTTGACGGCGTCAGTTACGGCGCTTTTATTGTGCCGGGTCTGATCATGCTGTCGGTGATGACGCAGGCCATTTCCAACGCGTCGTTCGGCATCTATTTCCCCAAATTCATCGGCACGATCTACGAACTTTTGTCGGCGCCGGTTAACTTTCTTGAGATTGTTCTGGGCTATGTCGGGGCTGCGGCGACCAAGGCGCTGTTTATTGGCGCGGTCATCCTGTGCACCTCGTCGCTGTTTGTGGATCTGTCGATTGCGCACCCGCTGGCGATGATCGCGTTTTTGCTGCTGACCTGCCTTAGCTTCGCGCTGATGGGGTTCATCATCGGCATATGGGCCGGTAATTTTGAGCAATTGCAGTTGGTGCCGTTGATGATCGTCACGCCTTTGGTGTTTTTGGGGGGCTCGTTCTATTCGATCTCGATGTTGCCGCCGATCTGGCAAACCGTGACGCTGTTCAACCCGGTGGTCTATCTGATCTCGGGCTTTCGCTGGTCCTTTTTTGGCACCGCAGACGTGCCCATCGCACTGAGCCTGCTTGCGATTGGCGGTTTTACGATGCTGTGCGTGGGCATCATCTGGTGGATCTTCAAAACCGGATGGCGCATCAGGTCTTAACACCGTGCGCTGACTCGTTAACCAATGGCGTTGCAAATTTGCCTGAGGGAGGGTGAAATCGGGTGATTGTCACTTTCGTGCCGGTGTGAACCTTGTTTCACCCCCTGTGGCAATCTACATCCTCATCCATGAGATTGCGCCTTCCCTTTGTGAAAAAACCGCCGCTTGTGTCTGTTGTCCGTCTTTCGGGCGCGATTGGCATGGGCGGGCGCGGGTCGCTGAATGACGCTGGGCTGGCGCCATTGTTGGAAAAGGCGTTCCAGCGTGGCAAGCCGGATGCCGTCGCGCTTGAGATCAACTCCCCAGGCGGATCCCCTGTACAATCGTCGCTGATCGGGGCGCGCATCCGCAGGCTGAGTGACGAGCACAGCGTGCCGGTCGTGGCCTTCGTCGAAGATGTGGCGGCTTCGGGCGGATATTGGCTGGCCGCTGCCGCAGATGAGATTTGGGCCGATGAAAGCTCGGTCGTTGGCTCGATCGGGGTGATTTCGGCCAGCTTTGGCGCGCATGTTTTGCTCGCCCGACAGGGGATCGAACGGCGGGTTTACACCGCAGGCAAATCCAAATCGATGCTCGATCCGTTCCGCCCGGAAAACGAAGACGACGTAGCGCGGCTGAAAACGCTGCTCGGTGATATCCATGACAACTTCATCGCCCATGTCAAAGACCGGCGTGGCGGCAAGCTGGATGCGACCCAAGACCTGTTCACCGGAGAAATCTGGCTGGCACGGCGCGCCACCGAACTGGGGCTGATCGACGGGGTGGGGCATCTGAAGCCAAAACTTCAGGCTCGCTTTGGCGAAAGCGTGCAATTCAAACGCTATGGGCAGCGCAAATCGCTGTTGTCGCGCTTTGGCGCGCAAATGGCGCAAGACGCGCTGACCAGCGTCGAGGAGCGTGCGGCCTTCGCGCGTTTTGGCGTCTGAGGTGATCTTTAAGATTATGACCTTGTTCCTGGTCGGCATGGCTGTGCTGGCGATGTTCGGCAAATGGCGCTTTCCTGGTGCACGGCGTTTGGCGGCGGCCAAATGCTCGGGCTGCGGGCGTTACCGGATTGGCAAGGGCCCGTGCAGCTGCGGCAAGGGATCGCGCGGATGATGCCTTGGCTGCTGTCGGGCCTTGGCCTTGTGATCCTGCTGTTGGCGGGAGACGCGTTGGTCAAGGGCGCGGTCAACCTGTCGCTGCGCCTCGGTGTGCCGGCGTTGATTGTCAGCCTGACAATTGTGGCCTTTGGAACCTCTGCGCCGGAACTGCTGATCTCGATCAGTGCGATTCTGGACGATGCCCCGGGGCTTGCGCTGGGAAATGTTGTTGGATCGAACACCGCCAACATCTTGCTGGTTTTGGGTGTTCCAGCGCTTTTGGCGACCATGCACACCAGCGAGTGCAATACCAAAAAAACCTATGGTTTCATGATCATAGCCTCGCTTTTGTTCATCGCATTGGCGTTCCGCGGTGTGTTTGACTGGACCAGCGGGCTGATCCTTTTGGCAGCCCTTGCCTATGTGTTGATCGATGCGTTCCGCGATGCAATGGCGCACAAACGCGCCGGTGAGCAGGACGATCTGGAAGATCCCGAAGGCGCCGACCCGGATCTGCCCTGGTGGCGCATTTCGGTCTATCTGGTGCTCGGTTTGATTGGCTTGCCATTGGGCGCCAATCTGCTGGTGGAAAACGCCACAATCATTGCAAAGGTCTATGGCGTGAGCGACACGGTTATTGGCCTGACGCTGGTGGCCGTTGGCACGTCACTGCCCGAACTGGCCACCACGGTGATGGCCGCGTTGCGTCGCCAGGCGGATGTGGCGCTGGGCAATGTGATCGGCTCGAACATGTTCAATTTGCTGGCGATTATGGGCATCGCCACGCTGGTTGGCCCGATCCCTGTTGACCCTGCATTCCTGAAGTTCGACCTATGGGTGATGTTGGGCGCGTCGCTTTTGCTGATCCCATTTGTTCTGCTCAAACAGGACATCACGCGGATTTGGGGCATCGCGCTGACGGCGCTCTATTTGGTCTACATGGCCGTGGTGCTGATCTAACGCAAACCTCCTGATCAAAAAGGATAGCCTCATGAAGAAATGCCTTGTTACCGGTGCGGGTGCCCGTTTGGGGCGTGCGATGGCACTGTACCTGGGGTCGCGTGGCTTTGATGTTGCGGTGCATTATTCGGGGTCCCAAGCAGGGGCCGAGGCCACTGTCGCCGAAATCAAGGCGATGGGGCAGGACGCTGTGGCGCTGCAGGCTGATTTGCTGGACGAAGCGCAAGTGCAAGGCCTATTGCCCAAAGCCAGCGCGCGACTGGGCGGGCCGATCACCTGTCTGGTCAACAACGCGTCGATCTTTGAACATGACACGCTGGCCAGCGGCACGCGCACCACATGGGACCGCGCCATCGAAAGCAACTTGCGGGCGCCGATGGTGTTGATCCAGGCGATGGCCGCACAAGGGCTGGTCGCGGGTCAAGACGCGCAAGGCGAGCCGGTGTCGGCCGGGCTTGTGGTCAACATGATCGATCAACGGGTGCGCAAGCTGACCCCGGAATTCACCAGCTATACAATTGCCAAAATGGGTCTCTGGGCGTTGACCCGCACTGCTGCCCAAGAGCTGACCCCCGCCATTCGTGTCAACGGCATTGGGCCCGGCCCAACCTTGCAGGGCGGGCGTCAAAGCGCCGAGGATTTTGCGCGCCAACGGGCCTCGACGATCTCGGGGCGCGGATCGAATCCTTCCGACATAACCGCAGCCCTAGGCTACTTTCTGGACGCACCCGCTGTCACCGGGCAGTTGCTGTGCGTGGACGGTGGTCAGCACCTCGGTTGGGAGACACCTGACGTTTTGGGCGTTGAATGAGACTTGCCCACGCGTCAAGTTGTGCACCGGTGCCACGCGCATCATTAACATGTTATAAAAATGCGTTTAATTTCATTAACTTGCTGTTAATGTGAAAAAATAGGCATTAGAAACAAGGCGTTGCGCAACTGCCTAAAAAATAGGCAAACCTAAGAAGTCCGTATAATACAACAAAAATTTCCCGGTCCCGGAAAGTTGTCTCCATACTTATCCACAGAAACGGTGGATTTGTTAATCCTTGTATACCGGCTTTCAAGATTGCAGCCAAAGCCATAGAATCATATCTGTCTTTCATGTCTGACACAGCCGATCAGCCCCAAGATGACGCGGTCACAGGATACGCCTGCATTCAGGCCTATCTCAAAACGCTTGACGGCTCGCCGGGGGTGTACCGGATGCTGGATCAGCAGGCGCGCGTGCTTTATGTGGGCAAGGCGCGCAACCTGCGGTCGAGGGTGTCCAACTATGCGCGCCCTGGCAATCATTCGGGCCGTATCGATCGGATGATCCGCGCCACCGCGTCGATGATGTTTCTGACCACACGCACTGAAACCGAAGCGTTGTTGCTGGAACAGAACCTGATCAAACAGCTCAAACCCAAGTACAATGTGCTGCTGCGTGATGACAAAAGCTTTCCCAACATTTTGGTGGCCAAGAACCACGCCTTTCCGCAGATCAAAAAGCACCGCGGCGCGAAAAAGGAAAAGGGCACCTACTTTGGCCCCTTTGCCAGTGCAGGCGCGGTCAACCGTACGTTGAATCAGCTGCAAAAGGCGTTCCTGCTGCGCAATTGTACGGATGCGACGTTTGAAAGCCGCACCCGCCCTTGTTTGCTGTATCAGATCAAACGCTGCTCTGGCCCTTGCGTCGATTACACCGATCAAGACGCCTATGCTCAGGCCGTACATGACGCCGAGCTGTTCTTGTCGGGGCGCTCCACCCGGGTGCAGGAAGAATTGGCCGCGCAAATGGCCGAAGCCTCCGAGGCGATGGAGTTTGAACGCGCCGCCGCCCTGCGCGACCGCATCCGCGCGCTGACCCAGGTGCAAACCGCGCAAGGCATCAATCCGCGCGGCGTTTCCGAGGCCGATGTTATCGCACTGCATCTGGACAGCGGGCAGGCCTGCGTTCAGGTGTTCTTCATCCGCGCCAATCAAAACTGGGGCAACAGTGACTTTTACCCCCGCATTGGCTCGGACGTCTCGCCGGCCGAGGTGATGGAGGCGTTCCTGGGCCAGTTCTATGACAATAAAGAACCGCCCAAGCAGGTGATCCTGTCCGATGGCATTGAAAACGAAGACCTGATGACAGAAGCGCTCACAGGCAAAGCGGGGCGAAAGGTCGAAATCCTGGTTCCCCAACGCGGTGAAAAGGCCGAGCTGATCTCGGGTGCGCTGCGCAATGCGCGCGAATCCCTGGCTCGCAAAATGGCCGAAAGCGCGACCCAAACAAAGCTGCTCAAAGGGCTGGCCGAGTCTTTCGCGCTTGAAAGCCCGCCCCAGCGCATCGAAGTCTACGACAACTCGCACATTCAGGGCGCCCATGCGGTGGGGGCCATGATCGTCGCTGGTCCCGAAGGCTTCATGAAAAACAGCTATCGCAAGTTCAACATCAAAGGCGATGACCTGACCCCCGGCGACGACTTTGGAATGATGAAAGAGGTGCTCAACCGCCGTTTCTCGCGCCTTCAAAAAGAAGATCCCAACCGCGAAAAGGGCCAGTGGCCCGACCTGTTGCTGATCGATGGCGGTGCCGGACAAGTCAGCGCCGTGGCTGAAATCATGGCCAAACACGGCGTCGACGATATCCCAATGGTCGGCGTCGCCAAAGGGGTCGACCGTGACGCCGGCAAAGAGGAATTCTACCGCACCGGCCAACGCCCCTTTGCCCTGCGCCACAACGATCCGGTGCTCTATTTTGTGCAACGTCTGCGCGACGAAGCCCACCGCTTTGCCATTGGCACCCACCGCGCCAAGCGCACCAAAGCCATCGGCGCCACTCCGCTGGACGACGTGCCCGGCGTCGGCGCCACCCGTAAGCGCGCGCTTCTGGCCCACTTCGGCAGCGCCAAAGCCGTCTCACGCGCCAACCTGGCCGATCTCAAAGCGGTCGATGGCATCTCGGATGCGCTGGCTGACACGATCTATGGCTACTTCCAGGACAAAGCCTGATGCCCGCCTTTTCCTCTTGCTGAAAATATCCCCGCCGGAGGCACTGCCCGAATGGGCAGATTTTGACCACCTGCGCTTTTATGTCCGCCCTGCGCAATGTAGAGTCGCCCCATGATTTGGAACCTGCCCAACATCCTGACCACATTGCGCCTTCTGGCGGCGCCAGGCGTGGCCATCATGTTCCTCTATTTCACCCGCCCCTATGCCGACTGGTTCGCGCTCATGTTGTTCGTCAGCGCAGCCATCACCGATTGGTTCGATGGTTATCTGGCGCGCGCCTGGAAACAGGAAACCAAACTGGGCGCCATGCTCGACCCGATCGCGGACAAGGCGATGGTGATCGTCGCATTGATGGTGATTGTGGGTTATTCGTCAATGTCGCCCTGGCTGGTTCTGCCGGCCACGATGATCCTCTTCCGCGAGGTGTTTGTTTCGGGTTTGCGCGAATATCTCGGCGACACGGCAGGCACGCTCAAGGTCACGCAACTTGCCAAATTCAAAACCTCGACCCAGATGATCGCGATCGCAGTGCTGTTCGGCCAGGGCGTTTTCGAACACTACCTGGGCATGGCCGCGTGGGGCATGGATGATCAAATGGTGGCCGATGTCTTTGCCGGTCAGGTTGAAGACCTGCAAGGTTTGCGCTGGAAACTTGCAGGCATGGAATGGACCGGGCGCGCCGGGCTTTGGCTCTTGTGGCTGGCCGCCGCGCTGACAATGATCACCGGCTTTGACTATTTCCGCAAAGCTCTGCCCCATCTCAAGGAGACGCCGTGATGGATGTGTTGTATTTCGCCTGGGTGCGCGAACGCATTGGTTTGCCGCGCGAAAAGATTGACACCAACGCCGCCACGGTTGCCGATCTGGTGGTGGAGTTGCGTGCGCGCGAAGACCGCTATGATTTGGCGTTTTCCGATGTGTCCGCCCTGCGCGTGGCGCTTGATCAGGAACTCAGCGATTTTGACGCCCCGCTTGCGGGCGTGCGCGAAGTGGCGTTTTTCCCGCCGATGACGGGGGGCTAGCGGTGAAAATCGCGGTGCAGAGCGCGCCTTTTGATCTGGGCGCCGAGCTAAAGCATTTTGGCACCCAAGACACCGGCGTTGGCGCCGTGGTCAGCTTTACCGGCGTGGTGCGCGATGACACCGGCACTTTGGCCGCGATGGAGATCGAACACTATCCTGGCATGACGGAAGCTGCGTTGACCGAGATCGCTGAACAAGCTTGCGCGCGCTGGTCGCTGAAAGACGTCACGGTCATTCACCGCTATGGACGGCTGGAACCGGGCGCGCAGATCATGATGGTGGCCACCGCCGCGCCGCACCGCAAAGCGGCTTTTGAAGCGGCGGATTTCCTGATGGATTACCTAAAATCCCGCGCGCCGTTCTGGAAGAAAGAAATCACCGCAGACGGTGCCGATTGGGTTGCGGCCAAAGAGGCCGATGAAACCGCGTTGAAACGCTGGTAACCTAGGCCTCGCTGGCGCGCACACGGTCCACAAAGCTACGCAGCTCTTCGGCCTCGCGGCGCGCATCGCGCAAACCTTCCATCGCCGCCGACAGTTCCGCTTCGGTCTGGGTCAGCTGATTGCTCAGCTCGGCCTCGCGCTGTTGCAGATAGGTGATAGCCTGATCGCGGGTCTCTTCGGCTTCGTGCAACTCCTGGCTCATGCGGTCCAGTTCGCCGACATCATTGGCGCTGACGCGGGTGAAGCGGTGCACCAGCCAATTGGCAAACCAGCCCATGGCAAAAGCGACAAACAGGATGATCGCCGTGGTGATAATGAACTCGGTTCTGTTCAATTTTCGCTTCCTTCTGAGCCGTCTTCGGCGGAATTGGTTGCCGCTGGTGCGTTTTCATCGGCAATGGCGTCCAGCGTGGTTTCCGACTCGGTCATCGGTGTCGGACGGATCAGGCGGAACGCGATGCGTCGGTTCGCCTCGCGCCCTTCCTCGGTTTTGTTGGTCTCAATCGGCAAGGTCTCGCCGTAGCCCACAGCCGTGTAACTGGCGGTCAACACCCGGCGCGCGCGCAATTCATTCAGAACAGATTGGGCGCGGGCCTGGCTGAGTTGTTGGTTCATCACGGTGCGGCCCTGACTGTCGGTATGGCCCTGAATTTCCAGCCTGATATCACCACACAGCGTCAGCAACTCGGCGATTTCGTTCATAGTTGACGTGGCCGCTTCGGAAATTTCGTCTGAACCCGGTTCGAAGGTGATCTTGTTGCGGGTCTGGATTTCAACCAGTTCGGCCTCGCAAATGTCAGGATCAGGCGCTTCCAGACGGGGTGGCGGCGGCGCGCGGTAGGTGATGTCCAGTTGATAGGTTGCGGTTTCGCCAAGCTGATCGGAGAACAGGCGCGACACCTCGGCGGTGGCGTCCTCGCGTTCACTGATGCCGCGCACGGTCAGGGTTTCGGGCGAAACAATCACTGCTCCGTTCTTGAGCCGCGACAGCGCTTCAAGCCCGGCCAACACGCGCACCGGCCAGTCCATCGGCAAATCCGACACCAGACGGGCCGCCATGTAAACATTCTCCGAGCCAAACCGCGCGCGGGCATAGCTGTCGGCCATATGGCGCAGGTTTTGGTCGTTCACCCGGCCGCGCATTTGCACCAGACCTTCGGGGCTGAGCGTGGCGGTGAATTCCGGCGGGCCCAGCCCTTCGGCGCTTTCCGGCACAGGCAGCACCGCGTGCAGGGCAAACACCTCGGGCAGCGCGGCTTCTAGCTCGCCAACGACACGGTCAAAGGCGTTTGGGTTGGTGTTTTCGGCGGCCACCAGGGTTATGTCTGCATCGGCCATGGTGATGGTGCCCTGACCCAGCTGCGCCAAGGCGGTCATCGACAGCTCGGCGGCCTTGGCCCAATAGGGCGACGGCACACCCATGCCCACCACACAGCGCGCATCGGTGGCCAGCCCAGCGGAACGCGCAGACGCCAGAATGCGTGTGCGCGAGTCTTCGGTTTCGGCAGAACAGGCATCAAAGTGCCCACCGCTTGCGTCGATTTGATAGCGTAGGGTGAAGGGCGTGATCACCGGGCGGGGTGCGGCGATATCCAGTGACATGCGAAGCCCCGGAGGCGCTGCACGTTGCAGGTCTTGTTCCAGCTCGGTTTTGGCGGCGGCGCTGTCCGAAATCGCGGTGATCGACACGCGCCCGGCCTCAACCGACACCTTGGAACGGGGCAAACGAGACAGGGCAGTGACCGCAAAGCCCATCGCATCGTTCCAGCCATCGGGCACCGGGTAAGTTGCGGCCTCAAGCAGATCGGTCACCGCGTCATCGCCGGCAATCGCGCGCATCTGTTCGATCAACGCATCACGCTCGGTTTCCGCCGGGATCAGGCCGATGATCGAAATACCCCGGTCATTGCGCAAAATTTCCGCCGAAAAGCGAGGCGGGGCAACTTCGGCGGCGGGTGCAACATCGATCTGGTTCAAAACCCGCGCCTGATCGACCACGCGCCCCACGATGCGTTCGGCAGCAAAACGGCCCGCTTCGTCGGGGGCTGTCCCGCTGAGCACAACCTGCAAACCGTCCGCCTCAACCTCGGCCCAGCTTTGCGGCGTGTCGTCAAGCGCCTGGCGTACCGCAATTTCAGATGTGTCCTCGATGCCGGTGACCAGAAAACTGGCCGCAACCAGACACAAGGCGCCGGCGGAAATGAACGTGGTCAAACTGACAATCGCCGAGGATAATCGCATAGGCACCAAAGATCTTGTTACGTCTTGTTGCGCCTGTCTTAGCGACCTCGGCGCTTGGGTTCAATCACACGAACATCGCCGCGCAAAAGAAGATAAGCGGAATAAAGCCCGTATCCCGGTTTGCATGAAACAGTTGCAACAATTTGCGGTTGTCCTCGTCGTCAAAGCCACGCAATTGCCAGGCCATATGCCAGCCCATCGCCCAGGGCCCGGTCAGCGCAAAGATCATCGCCAGGATCGACGCCTGTGGCAGCAGCGCAGATATCACCGCCAGAGCGAGCAAAGACACCGTGGCCACAAGGAAATACTTCAACCAGGTCGGGGTGTTGGAGCCGAACAGCCGGGCCGTTGATTTGACCCCGATCAGCGCGTCATCCTCAGTGTCTTGATGGGCGTAGATGGTGTCGTAAAACAGGGTCCAGGCGATGCCGCCCAGGTACAAAGTCACGGCTGGCCAATGCAGCGCGCCGGTATGGGCGGTCCAGGCCAGCAAGGCGCCCCAGTTGAAGGCAAGCCCCAAAAACACTTGCGGCCACCAGGTGAAGCGTTTGGCAAAGGGGTAAATCGCAACTGGAAACAATGACAGGATTCCCAACGCGATTGTTGCCTGATTGAACGTTAACAGAATGCCAAGCGCCATTAGGGCCTGCACGCCCATCCAGACCACGGCCATGCGGGTGCTGACCTGCCCCGACGGGATCGGGCGCGAGCGGGTGCGCGCCACTTTTCCGTCGATGTCGCGATCAGAAATGTCATTCCAGGTGCACCCTGCGCCGCGCATCAGCCAGGCTCCGGCGGCGCAGCCTGCGGCGATCCACAGATCACTCAGGCGCGGGCTTTGATCCCACAGAATGGCCAGCGCCAGCCCCCACCAGCAAGGCAAAAGCAACAACCACGTGCCAATCGGGCGGTCCGCGCGCGACAGGCGCAGAAACGGGCGCGTTGCCTTTGGCGCATACAGATCAACCCAATTGTCGGGTGGCGCGTCCGCGACTTTACCATCTGGATTTTGGGGGCCATCTGGTGTCTGGGGATCGCCTTGCATATATCAAATCTCATGAGCGCTAAAATCAGGCTTTATGTAGAACACCCGCTGGGGGCCGCGCAATCGGTCCCTTTGACGCGTGAGCAGGCGCATTACCTGTTTGGCGTGATGCGCCTTGGCGTGGGCGGCGCGGTGGTGTTGTTCAACGGACGAGACGGCGAATGGCGGGCTTTGGTGGCCGAGGCCGGCAAGCGCGGCGGCGTGTTGTTGGTTGAGGCGCAAACGCGCGCCTTGCAGCTGCCGCCCGATCTTTGGCTGTTGTTTGCGCCGATCAAAAAGGCGCGCACTGATTTCATTGTGGAAAAAGCCGCCGAAATGGGTGCGCGCCGGATTGTTCCGGTGCAAACCGCGTTCACCAATGCTGACCGTATCCGCCAAGACCGCCTTCAGGCCCATGCAGTTGAGGCCGCCGAGCAATGTGGGGGCACCTTTGTGCCCGAGGTCGCCGGGTTGCAAAAACTTGAGCGGTTGCTGGCGGATTGGCCCGAGGACCGCGCGTTGATGTTTTGTGACGAAGGTTTGGCCGGACAAACCGCCCGGTTGCCGGATCTGCAGGGCCCTTGGGCGATTCTGATCGGCCCCGAGGGCGGCTTTTCGGATGCAGAACGCGCGCGTTTGCACGGCGCAGCCTTTGCTCACCCCGTCAGCCTGGGCCCGCGCATTTTGCGCGCCGACACCGCTGCTGTGGCCGCCATGACCCTGTGGCAGCACCAATTGGGAGACTGGACATGAGCTTTATCCGCCCCGAGGCCCGCGCAGGCTTGATCCGCTGGCGCGAGGCTTTGATCGGCCTTGGCGCACTGCTGTTGGGGGTGTTTTTCGTACTGGGCCCGGCTGGTTTGTTGGGTTGGATCGGCTGGGCGCTGGTGATTGTGGGCGCGGGTTATGCACTGGCCGGTATACAGCGCGGACGGTTTCGCGCAGGGTCGGACGGAATTGGCGTGGTGCAGGTGGATGAGGGTCAGATCCTGTATTTCGGCCCGCTGACTGGCGGCAGTGTGGCGCTGCGCGATCTGCGCGATGTCCATCTGGTGCGCCAAAGTCTGCCTGCTCACTGGAAGTTGACCCAGACTGACGGCGTCACATTGGCGATTCCGGTTGATGCCAAAGGGGTCGAGGCACTGTTTGATGCGTTTTCCGCGCTGCCCGGGTTTCGCGCGCAGCCCATGCTGGGTGCGCTCAAACAGACCGAGGCGCGCGATGATGTGTTGATCTGGGGGCGTCCCAGCGCGCCGGTTTCACCCGCGACCACAGCCAAACGGTTGCATTGACACCACTGGCATTTGCGACCATGCCTTTGCCCCGCGAGCAGCAATTCGGAGCCTTGTGACATGTCCATTCCTCAGTCCGGTGGCGGGCTTATCGAACGTCATGAACAGCTGGCCGAATATCTGGCCGATGGCTGTAAGCCCAAGGCCGATTGGCGCATTGGTACCGAACACGAGAAGTTCGGCTATTGTCGCGACAGTCTGCTGCCGATCCCCTACGAGGGCGAACGTTCGGTGCGCGCGGTGCTTGAAGGCCTGCGCGATGTGCATGGTTGGTCGCCGGTGGTCGAGGGTGGCAACCTGATCGGGCTGGAAAAGAACGGCGCCAATGTCAGCCTTGAGCCGGGCGGGCAGTTGGAGCTGTCCGGCGCGCCGCTGGAGACCATTCACGAAACCTGTGACGAGGTGAACGACCACCTGCGCGAAGTCAAAGACGTGGCCGACAAGGTTGGTGTGGGTTTCCGCGGGCTTGGCGCAGCCCCCGATTGGACCCACGATCAGATGCCGCTGATGCCGAAAGGCCGCTATAAGCTGATGGACAGCTATATGCAAAAAGTCGGCACCATGGGGCAGGTGATGATGCGGCGCACCTGCACTGTGCAGGTCAACCTCGATTTCAGCTCCGAGGCGGACATGGTGCAGAAAATGCGCGTGGCTTTGGCGTTGCAGCCGGTGGCCAACGCGCTGTTCGGCACCTCTCCGTTTTTTGAGGGCAAGCCGAACGGGCATAAATCCTGGCGCGGCTATGTCTGGCGCAACCTGGATGCCGATCGCACCGGCATGCTGCCTTTTGTGTTCGAGGACGGGTTCGGGTTCGAGGCTTGGGTGCAATACGCGCTCGATGTACCGATGTACTTTGTTTACCGCGACGGCGAATATATCAACGCGCTGGGCATGTCGTTTCGCGACTTCCTCAAGGGTGAATTGCCCGCGTTGCCCGGTGAAACGCCGACCTTGTCGGATTGGGCGGACCATCTGACCACGATTTTCCCCGAAGCACGGGTGAAAAAGTTCATCGAAATGCGTGGGGCGGATGGTGGCCCGTGGCGCCGTCTTTGCGCGCTGCCTGCGTTCTGGGTCGGGCTGACCTATGATCAGGGCGCGCTGGATGCGGCGTGGGATCTGGCCAAGGGATGGGACGCTGAAACCCGCGATGAAATGCGCGTGGCGGCCAGTGTTGACGGACTTCAGGCCAAAGTAAACGGGATTTCCATGCTGGAGCTGGCGCGCGAAACCGTGGCTCTGGCCGAGGCGGGCCTAAAGGCGCGCGCGCGTCCCGGCGCAGGTGGCATGGTGCCTGATGAAACCCACTTTCTGAACGCGTTGAAGGACAGTGTTGAAAGTGGGCAATCCATGTCGGACGAGCTGCTCGAGCGTTACAACGGCGAATGGCAGGGCGATCTGAGCAAGCTTTACGGCGAATACAGCTATTAACCTGCATCCAGAAGCGGCACCACTGGCACGCGGGTGGCGGCATATCCCGGCACCTGTTGGTCCAGCCGCGCGGCCAGCATTGGCAAGCGGCTGACCGGAACCCGCGGGAACAAATGGTGTTCGCGGTGATAAAACATCAGATAGGCGGCGCGCGCAATGATGCCGCGCTGACTGCGCCCGGCCAGGCCGGACCCATGGGTGCCTTGATGGGTGATCCAGACCGCAAACAGCGCGGTCAGACATTGCGCCACAGCCATTGCGCCCAGATGCAACAGCAGCGGGCCACCGATCCAAAGGCACACGCCGGCGACCAAGGCCACGCCGGCCCAATCCCGCAACACCCGCACCCGCCAGAATCGCGACCCGCTGCGCCATGCGGCCAGGTTCAGATCAACCGGGAAACGCGGGCCATACACCAAAACCTGCCAAAAGCTCATATGGGCGCATTTACCTTCGTGGTCTTCTGGCCCCATGGCAAAACGGTGATGGCGCAGGTGGCAGTAAGCATCGGCATGGTTCGAGCCCATCATCACCGCGCTGAGGGCGTGCATCACCCAACCGTCACCGCGCCGCGACAGGCCCAGATTGGAATGGATCGCCTCGTGGTTCAGCCGCAGCGCGCACAGGAAGAACATGAAGCTGGCCAAAGCGCCCAAGGGCCACAAAGCCGAGGCATAAAGCGCCAGTGACACAACCAGCCAAGGCAGTGGCAAGGTCAGTTCGATCAGACGTTGCCAGTGGCTCATCTCGGTCAGATCGTGCCAGACGATCCCTTTGGGGGCGGGTTCCTGTGCCATAACATATCCTTTCCTGTTTGGCGTTTTGGCTTAGACCGGGGGCGCAACGGGTGGGCTGAGCACTGCGCGCAGGGTTGCCACGGCATGGGTGAACCCCAGCCCGAGGCACAGCGCGGCCAGACCCAGCGCGCCCAGCAATCCGGTCAGCGGGTTGGCGCCCATCACTGGCAACAGTGCACCGATCAGGATAACGCCGCCTGCGCCAATGGCCGAAAAGCCGGTGGTGATGGTGATCGAGGCGGTTTTGGCTTGCTGCACGCTTTGCGGGCAATCCCCCAGCAAAGCGCCGATCTTCAGGATCATCACGGCCAGCACACCAAGTGCGCCAAATCCCAACAACAGGTAAATCAGGGCAAGAACAAACATCACAAGGTCTCCTTTCAAAGAGCCATAGGGTTAACGTAGAGGTCACGGCGCATCCGAAGATAGACCTTACCGGTCACATATCCCCAGATCGGAGCAAAAATGCCGCCAAAGATGCCGTAGAAAATGCTGATCGACATCAAACTGTCGTCATTGATCAGCGCGCCATAAGCCCAGGTTCCAACGCAGAGGATCGCGATCGCAAGCAGTGCCATCAACGAAATTCGTTCTGCCGAGGCCGGGTTGCGGGACAAATCCCACATCAATACGGGCACGCCGATGATCAGATAGATCGGGCCGCCCATCACCAGCGCAAAGACCGGAACGAAGACCAGCCAGAAGGTAAAAAGAGTCACCAGAACCGGCCCGGCGATGATCGCGACGGCGAAGGCCACTGGGTCAATCAGATAGCGCTGAGGGCGCGGTTGCGGCATCAGCGGAGATCTTCGAGATACAGTCATTTCTGTCATAAGAGAAACTCCGGGGTAAAATTTTTAGGCGTCAGGGTCTTTCGATTTTCCCTTTGGCAGGAAGCGGGCGACTTTGGCCCCCAACTTCAGCGCCGCCATCTGAACGCCGCGCGGCAGGCGCGCAACATCGGTGTACCAATCATCAAACATTTGCATCGTATCAAGGGTTTCGCCGATGCGGGTGCGAATGTCTTGCGGGGTGCCATCGGAGTTGGCCTCGCGGGCGACCTCGTGCAGGGCGGCCAGGGTCGGGGCGAATTCCCGCTCGCGACGGCCCTCGATCACCACAGTGACCAGATCGAACATATCGCGCACCGAAGTGAAATGGTCGCGCCGGTCGCCAAGCTGACGACTGGCTTTGACCAGCTTCCAGCCTTGCAGTTCCTTCAGCCCGTTTGACACGTTCGAGCGCGCCAGATCCAGAGTGTCGCAGATTTCCTCGGCGGTCATCGGTTTGGGCGCGATGTGCAAAAGTGCATGGATCTGTGCCACCGACCGGTTCACGCCCCATTTGGTGCCCATATCGCCCCAGTGGAGGATAAAGTTCTGCATGGCGGGGGTGAGGGTCATCGAATCGTACTTTATTTCTGTAATGACAGAAATATCAGAATAGACTGCTTTGTCAAACATTTTAGAACTTTGCTTTTGCTAACGACATGGCAAGGGTTTGCTGGCATTTATCTGTTGGAAACCTCAGCAGGAGCCGCCATGTTTCAAACTCTGACCTGTTGCCGCGCGATCATGGTGTCTGCGGTATTGTGTTTGTTTGCTTTGCCGGTGTGGGCGGCTTCGATCACTGGGAATTATCAGGTGGCCGGGCGCAATCCGGATGGTTCGGCCTACAACGGTCTGGTGCAGATCAGCGAAAGCCAGGGCAATGTACGCATGTTTTGGCAAGTTGGCGGGCGACGATACCAAGGCACCGGGGTCTATCAAGCACCGTTGGTGACGGTTGACTGGGGGTCCAGCGCGCCGATTATCTATGTGGTGATGTCCAATGGCGCTTTGCATGGCACCTGGGCCAATGGCACCGCGCTGGAGCGGCTGACGCGGTATTGATGGTTACGAGCGGCCGATGCGTGGTTCGGTTTTGTCGCGAATGCGCGCGATGTTGGCGCGGTGACGCCAGAACACCAACAGGGTCAGAACCATGCCGAGCACAAGAGTTGTACCGTGACCCAATACCAGCGCCCAAACAGTTGATGCCGCCGCGGCTGTCAGGGCGGCCATCGATGACATGCGTGTCAGCGCCGCGCCAACCAGCCATGTGGCGCAACACGCAACCCCGACGGGCCAGGCCAACGCCAACCAGATGCCCAGAAATGTCGCCACGCCCTTGCCGCCGCGAAACCGCAACCAGACCGGGTAACAATGGCCGATCAAGGCGGCCAACCCGGCAACCTGCACGGCGTCTTCCCCGGCAAATGCGCGCGCCAGCAGCACAGCCACAGCGCCTTTGGCCCCATCAAGGACCAGCGTCAGCGCGGCGGCGGTCTTGTTGCCCGTGCGCAAAACATTGGTCGCTCCGATATTGCCCGACCCGATTTCGCGCAGATTGCCCAGATTCATGGCCCGCGCCAGCACCATGCCAAACGGTATTGATCCCAAGCCATATCCGACCAACGCCCAGATCAGAAGTTGGATCACCGAGGTGTCAAAAGGCGGCATCACGTTCTCCGGCAGATGTGTCTTTGCGATAGACCGGCGCGCCGGCCACATAGGTTGCCCAAACTTTACCCTGCAGACGCGCACCGTCAAAGGGCGTGTTGCGCGATTTGCTGTGAAGTGTTGCGCGGTCCATCACGAAAGGCGCGTTTGGATCAAACAGCACCAGATCTGCAGGCGCGCCAACGGCGAGGCGACCCGACCCTAACCCCAACCGACGGGCGGGATTCAATGACATGGCGCGAAACAATGTGGGCAGGTCCAGTTGTTCACTGTGATAAAGCCTCAGAGCAGCGGGCAGCAGCGTTTCCAGGGCGACGGCACCGCTGGCGGCCTCTTCAAAGGGGCGGCGTTTGGACTCTTCGTCCTGGGGTGTGTGCATCGAAGAGATCACATCGATCAAACCGCTGTTTACGGCCTCGATCACCGCCAGTCGGTCTTCTTCGGCGCGCAAGGGCGGCTTGACCTTGAAGAATGTGCGGTAGTCGGCCACGTCAAATTCGTTCAGGGTCAGGTGGTGGATGCTGACGCCAGCGGTGATATCCAAACCGTTTTCTTTGGCGCGGGCCAGGGCGGGCAGGGCGCGCTGGGTGGTGATCTGATCGGCGTGATAGCGCGCTTTGGTCATTTCGATCAGCGCGATATCGCGATCCAGCCCCATCCGTTCGGCCATCGGTGAAACCGCAGGCAGGCCCCGCAGCGACGCGAATTTACCCGATGTGGCGGCGGCGCCTGCACTAAGATTGGGGTCTTGGGGATGGGCGATGACCAAGGCGCCCAGACTGCGGGCATAGCTGAGCGCGCGCGAAAACACTTTGTTATCTTGCACCACATGATCGCAATCGGTGAAGGCCACGGCGCCGGCATCCATCAAGAACCCGATCTCGCTCATCTCGCGGCCTTGTCGGCCCTTGGTCAGCGCGGCCATGGGCAAAACGTTCACCGGCGCGCCCTCATTGGCGCGGCGCATCACGAATTCCAGGGTTTCGGGGTTGTCGATGGCCGGGTCCGTGTCGGGGCGCGTAACCATCGTTGTGACGCCGCCTGCTGCCGCGGCCAACCCTGCAGAGCGATAGCTTTCCTTGTGCCGCTCGCCCGGTTCGCAGACTTTCACTCCGATATCGACCAACCCGGGCGCAAGGCAAGCGCCCCGGCAATCGACTTTGCGCACGTCGCCAAGCTTTTGCAGCCATTGCGCATCTATCGGCGCGTCGTCTTCGGCCACTGCCTGGATTGTGCCGCTCGACACCACCAGCTGGCCAGAAAACATGCGGCCCAGTTCGGGGTCGATCAGGCGGGCGTTGGTGAAGTGAACTGTCATGGCTTGGGTCCTTGCGCCCTCAGGCGTTGATGAGAGAGCAGGCGGCTTCGATCCGAGTTTTGGTCTGTTCCGGGTCGGCTTGGTATTTGATCAGATGTTTGTCGCCGGTTTGGGTGATGATCTGCACAAAGCTGCCCATCGTGCGAACCTTGGTGATCTGTGCCAGTGCGACCGAGCGCTGCATCGGGCCGTTCAGAGTGTCAGGCCCCAGCGTCCAGACGGCGTTCATTTCTTCAGAAAACAAGTACCAGGCGCGCAGGCCAATCGCGCCCAGCCCGGCGACGGCACCGACCCAGATATTGGGATCATTCAACAGCCAAAGCACGACCATTGCACCTGCCATTGCCATAGCTGCGGTTTTGGCCTGACTGCGCAGATAGGTGGTGCGATCTGGGACGAATTGAACCGGGCTCATGTCAGGACCGCCGCCAAGCCTAGCAGGATCAGCACCATGAAAACCGCAAAGAAGATCCCGCCAACACGGCGTGATGCGGCGCGATTTGCCCGGGGCGACTGGCGCGGGGGGACTTTGGACGCGCTGGGCGAACGCAGGGTGTCTTGGGCGCGCCAATCGGTTTGGACCTCGCCGTAGGTGGCGATCAGGCGCAGTTGCGGGGCGGGGCGCAGCGTGCTGGCGCGGTCTGCAAAGGCGCTGCTGGGTAAGGCGAGAACATGGCCGGTGATCGCCGCCAACCGGGCTTGATCGGGCGCAAGATCCGCGTCCGAGACCGCGCACCCCTCCGACAGATAGCCAGCCAGACCAAGATCGCCCAGATCCGCGATGGCAATGATATGCACCTTGCTTTCGTCCAGGTCCGGTGCGCCCAGCACATCACGCACGGCGCCGTCTTCGCGCAGAAACCGGATCTGTTCCGGGCGCATTTCCAGCTGGAACACCCGCAAGACGCCGCGTTCCAAAGCCGGGATATCAAGCGCAGCGGTCATAGGGCCTCGCGTTGGATGTCGCGGATCAGGGCGAACACTTTGCGCCCCTCTTCGATGTTTTGAAATTGCACATCAACGCTGTGGTGCCCGTTTTTGTTGCGCTTTTCGATGTGCGCGAAGGTGACGGAAGACAGCGCGCCTTCGGTCAGTTCCAGCGGTGAGGTTTTGGTGATGTTGTGCGATGTCAGGGTTTTGCGCCCCATCACATTGGTGGCGATGAAACCGCGTTTGTTGGTCAGGGTGTAGTGCGTGGCGCCGCTGCGCATGCTTTTCCAGAAGTGAACACCGATGGAATTGTAAAACCCGGTGCCAAAGAACAGCAGCCCGAACATCCAGAAATAGCCGCCCGCCTGGCTGGCCATTTTCATCCAGAAGATCGAAAAACCCATGAAAAACACCCCCATGAAGATCATCATCGGGTTGGAGGTATCAAGGCGAAAGCCCGCTTTGGGTTGGCCCTGCCACAGGATTTGCTCGTCCGGGTCCAGCAGCCCCTCCCAGGGGTCAGGCGCGCTCATGCGGCGAGCCCCGGTTGGCGGGCACGCACCAGCAGTTCCATCGCGGCCATGCGCACGGCCACGCCCATCTCGACCTGATCCTGAATGACCGAGCGGTTGATGTCGTCAGCCAGGGTGCCATCGATTTCCACGCCGCGGTTCATTGGGCCGGGATGCATGACGATAGCGTCGGGTTTGGCCAGCGCCAGCTTGGCCTCGTCCAATCCGAAACGGTGATAGTATTCACGCTCGGACGGGATAAAGCCGCCATCCATCCGTTCGCGTTGCAGGCGCAACATCATCACCACATCGACATCTTTCAAGCCTTCGCTCATGTCGTCGAACACCTCGACCCCGAAGTCTGAAATGCCTGCGGGCATCAGAGTGGGCGGGCCGATCAGGCGGATGCGGCTTTCCATTTTGCCCAGCAGCAGAATGTTGGAGCGCGCCACGCGGGAATGCGCGATGTCACCGCAGATGGCGATGTTGAGCCGATGCAAACGACCTTTTGCGCGCCGAATGGTCAACGCATCCAGCAGCGCCTGGGTGGGGTGCTCGTGGCGACCGTCGCCGGCGTTGAGCACGGCGCAATTGACCTTTTGGGCCAACAGATCCACCGCGCCGGAATGCGGGTGACGCACCACCAGAAGATCCGGATGCATCGCGTTCAGCGTCATTGCGGTGTCGATCAGAGTCTCGCCCTTTTTGACCGAGCTGGTCTGCATCGACATGTTCATCACATCCGCGCCTAAGCGTTTTCCAGCCAGCTCGAAACTGGCCTGGGTGCGAGTGGAGTTTTCAAAGAACATGTTGATTTGGGTCAGACCAGCCAGAATATCGGAATGCTTGGCGGGCTGGCGGTTGAGGGTCACATAATCGTCGGCGACATCGAGGATATGGGTGATGTCGTCCGGGGCAAGTGGTTCGATCCCCAGAAGGTGGCGGTGGGCAAAGGACATAATAGGCTCCGGCAGCGGTTGGAGGGGTTATATGAACTGCGCGGGGTGCGGGCAAGCAAGGCAGGGTGCCTCCGGCGGGGATATTTTTGGCAAGAGGAAAAGCAGGGCCAGGTTGCATTTACGCGGCAGTCGCAAGCGCCTAACCTTGGGATATGGAATCAACATTGGATTATCACGTGGCACGGGCGCTTTTGGCTTGGCAAGTTGAACTTGGGGCGACCGAGGCGATTGGGGATGCGCCGGTTGATCGGTATGCGCTGGGCGTGTCCAAGCCGAAGCCAAAAGTGGCGCCAGCTGTTTCGGTGCAAGAGGTTGATCCGGTGAGCGAGGCGCGTCGTTTGGCGCAAGGCGCGCCTGATCTGGCGAGTTTGCAGGCCGCGATGGCTGGTTTTGAGCATTGTGAGTTGAAGAAGGGGGCGCGCAATCTGGTTTTTTCAGATGGTGTGCCGGGCGCGCGGGTGATGATCATTGGCGAGGCGCCTGGGCGCGATGAAGACCGCGAGGGGCGTCCGTTTGTTGGCCGTGCCGGGCAGTTGTTGGACCGGATGTTGGGCGCGATCGGGCTGAGCCGGGCAGAGTCGGTTTACATCACAAATGTGCTGCCGTGGCGTCCGCCGCAAAACCGGGATCCGAAGCCGGCAGAAATCGCGATGATGCAACCATTTCTGGAACGTCATGTGACGTTGGCCAAGCCCGAGGTGTTGGTTTTAATGGGCAATATCAGCTGTCAGGCGGCTTTGGGCAAACGCGGCATCACCCGGTTGCGCGGGCAATGGGGCGATGCGATGGGCCGCCCGGCGATGGCGATGTTTCATCCGGCCTATTTGTTGCGCACGCCCACGGCCAAGCGGGAAAGCTGGGCGGATCTGCTGGATATTCAGGCGCGGTTGCGCGCGATTTAAGGGGCTTTGATGTCGCGAATTGATGAAACGGCCGAGTTTATTTCGATCAGGATTGCGGTTTTGACAGTATCTGACAGCCGGGATTTGTCGCAGGACCGCTCGGGGCAGGTGTTGGTCGACCGGATTGAGGGTGCGGGGCATTCTGTGAGTGACCGCAAGATACTGCGCGATGAGCGCGATGAGATTGCCGCACAACTGCGGGTTTGGATTGCGAACCCTGAAATTGATGTTGTGATTTCGACCGGCGGAACCGGGTTGACGGGGCGCGATGTGACGGTGGAAGCGCACCGGGACGTTTACGAAAAGGAAATTGATGCGTTTGGTACGGTTTTCACGATTGTGTCCATGAACAAGATTGGCACCAGTGCGGTGCAGTCGCGTGCCACCGGAGGGGTCGCGGGCGGAACTTATCTGTTTGCGCTGCCCGGCAGCCCCGGAGCGTGCAAAGATGCGTGGGACGAAATTCTGGTGCGTCAGCTGGATTATCGCCACCGTCCCTGCAACTTTGTTGAGATTCTTCCAAGATTGGACGAACATCAGCGACGGAAATAACGCACACAGACGTTAAGGGTTGTGATGGTTGGCATTTTCTTCGGAAATGCTAGCTAATATGATAGACAGTACTGTGGTTCGAAACTGGTGGTTTGATGCGTTTTTTGCGGCAATCTTTGACGGGTGTGTTTCTGGCGGCGCTGACGGTGGCGCTGTTGATCTATGCTTTGCAAATGATCTCGGGGGCGCTGCAAACCCGGCTGAGCAACGAACGCAAGCCGCCGCAGGCGCGCGAACGGGTGTTTGCGGTGAATATCCGCACCGCCAGCATGGAAACCATCGCGCCTGAACTTGTCGCTTTTGGTCAGGTGCAGAGCAGGCGCACGTTGGAGTTGCGTGCGGCGATGGCGGGTCGGGTGATTGACCTTGCGGAGCAGTTTGAAGAAGGCGGTGTGGTCAAGGCGGGCGACGTGCTGGTGCGGATCGATCCGGCCGATGCGCAATTTGCGCTGGACCGGGTGGAAAATGATCTGCTGGATGCCAGGGCCGAACAGCGCGATGCAGAACGTGCACTGACGCTGGCGCGGGATGAGCTGGCTGCGGCTGAAGACCAGGCGATGTTGCGGATGCGCGCCTTTGACCGACAGCGGGATTTGCAGGCGCGCGGTGTGGCAACCTCTGCGGCGGTGGAATCGGCAGAACTGGCGGCGTCATCGGCGCGCCAGGCCGGGTTGTCACGGCGTCAGGCGGTTGCCAATGCCGAGGCGCGGGTGGATTTGGCGGCAACGAAACTGTCGCGCGCTGAGTTGGCGCAAGACTCAGCCAAGCGGGATCTGGAAGAGAGCACGTTGCTGGCCCGATTTGATGGCACGCTGAGCGAGGTTAATCTGGTCGAAGGGCGGTTGGTGGCAACCAATGAGAAGCTCGCTCTACTGGTCGATGCGGCGGCGCTTGAGGTGGCATTTCGCATTTCTACGGCGCAATACGCACGGCTTTTGGCGCCAGGTGGCGCGTTGTTGCCGGCACCGGTGCGCGTGTCGCTGGATGTAACGGGCGCGGATTTGCGCGCCACCGGGCGCATCAGCCGCGACAGTGCGGCCGCCGGGGAAGGCCAATCAGGGCGCTTGATTTTTGCCCGTCTGGACAGCGCGCCGGGCTTCAAACCCGGTGATTTCGTTACGGTTTCGGTGCGCGAACCTGCGTTGGATCGTGTGGCTCGGATGCCGGCCTCGGCGCTGGGCGCGGATGGCAAGGTGCTGGTTTTGGGCGAAGGCGAGCGGCTCGAGGCATTGCCGGTGACGCTGGTGCGCCGCCAGGGTGATGACGTGTTGCTGCGCGGTGCGGGCCTGGAGGGGCGCGACGTGATCACCGGGCGCACACCGCTGCTGGGCGAAGGCATTCGCGTACGTCCTTTGCGTCCCGAAGCGCAAATCAGCGCGGGGCCTGCGATGTTGGAGTTGAGCGAAGAGCGTCGTGCGAAACTGGTGGCCTTCGTCGAAAACAACCAGCGCATGCCGGCGGAAATGAAAGCCCGGGTTCTGGGTCAATTGAATGAAGGCAAGGTGCCGCAGCGTCTTGTGGAACGCATCGAATCCCGCATGGGGGGCTAGATTATGCGCGGCATTCCCGTCGCAGCCAGCGGCATCCTGTCCTATTTTACCCGCCATCGCACAGCCGCCAATCTGCTGCTGGTGGTGCTTTTGGTGCTTGGCGCTGCGGCCATTCCCAACATGCGTGCGCAGTTCTTTCCCGATGTGATCATCGACAACGTGCGCGTTGGTGTCACCTGGGACGGCGCCGGTCCCGAAGACGTGGACAGCGCCATTGTTCAGGTGCTTGAACCGACCTTGCTGGCTGTTGACGGTGTTGAAAGCTCAAGCGCGACCTCGAATGAAGGGCGCGCGATGATCGTGCTTGATTTCGAACCGGGTTGGGACATGCAGCAGGCCGCGGATGATGTTCAGGTGGCGGTGGACGCGATCACCACCTTGCCCGAAGAATCCGACGAGCCCAGTGTGCGGCGCGGCGCCTGGCGTGATCGTGTCACAGATGTGGTGCTGACGGGTCCCGTCGGCCCAGAGCAACTGAGCCTGTTTGCCGATGAATTTGTCACGCGGCTTTATACGGTTGGCGTCACGCGCACCACGATACGCGGTGTGGCGGCGCCGGAAACCATAGTCGAGGTGCCCTCAAACAGTCTGATTGCCTATGATATTGGCATGGCTGATATCGCGGCGGCCATCGCCGAAGAGGTCATTGCCGATCCTGCGGGCGACGTGACCGGAGCCAATGCAAGGGTGCGCACCGGCACTGAAAAACGCCGCCCCGAGGACATCGCAGGCATTGTTTTGCGCTCAAACTCGGATGGTTCAAAGCTGACCATCGGTGATGTGGGCAATGTGCGTGTCGAAGGCGTTGACCGAAATCGCAGTTATTTCGTCGGGCCCAATCCGGCGATCTCGGTTCGGGTTGACCGGGCCAATCGCGGCGATGCGATCGAAATCCAGCGGGTGGTCGAAGATGTGGCCGCGCAAATGCAGCTGAGCCTGCCGCAAGGTGTCACGATTGAGCTGATCCGCACCCGCGCTGCCTCGATCAGCCAGCGGTTGAATCTGTTGGTCGACAATGGGCTGATGGGGCTGGGGCTGGTGGTGTGCCTGCTGTTTTTGTTCCTGAACGCGCGCATTGCATTCTGGGTTGCAGCAGGCATTCCGGCGGCGATGTTTGCGGCAATTGCGCTGATGTATGCGTGGGGGATCACCATCAATATGGTCAGCCTGTTTGGCCTGATCATCACGCTGGGCATTGTGGTGGATGATGCGATTGTTGTGGGTGAACACGCCGATTTTCGCGCGCGCCGGCTGGGTGAACACCCGATCAACGCCGCTGAAAACGCGGCCAAACGCATGGCGATGCCGGTTTTTGCCGCCACTCTGACCACTGTCATTGCGTTTTTCGGGCTGACCGCGATTGGCGGGCGCTTTGGCGATCTGATCAAGGATATTCCGTTTACGGTGATTGTGGTGTTGATTGCATCGCTGGTCGAATGTTTCCTGATCCTGCCCCACCACATGTCGCATGCGATCGCGCATTCGGCAAAAGAACACTGGTATGATGCGCCCAACCGTTTTGTGAACAAAGGATTTCGCTGGGTGCGCGAACACGCCTTTCGCCCGTTTATGCACTGGGTGATTTGGGCACGATATGTCGTTCTTGCAGGCGTTTTTGTTATTTTGGCTGGGCAGATTTCGGTGTTCATCACCGGAGAAGTGCAATGGCGGTTTTTCAATGCGCCCGAACGCGGCTCGGTCAGCGGCAATTTCGCGATGGTCGAGGGCGCCAGCCGCGCCGACACGTTGGAAATGATGCGCGAAATGCAGCGCGCCACGGACGAGCTGGCCACCGAGTTGGAAACCCGTCTTGGGGTCTATCCGGTTGATTATGTGATGGCCGAGATTGGCGGAAACGCGGGCCGGGGGCTGGCCGGGGCCGACTCCAAAGACGCTGATCTGCTGGGCGGTATTTCTATCGAACTGATCGACGCCGACCTGCGTCCGGGCTATTCCAGTTTTGCCTTTGTGGCCGAGTTGCAAGACCGGGTGGCGCGTCATCCACTGGTGGAAACCGTCAGCTTCCGCGGCTGGCGGTCTGGTCCGGGCGGCGATTCGCTGGATGTTGAGTTCTTTGGCGCCGAGGTGCAGACCCTCAAAGACGCCAGCGAGGATCTGAAAGCGGCGCTGCTGCGCTATCCGGAAGTGTCGGCGGTCGAGGACAATCTGGCCTACGACAAAGAAGAACTGATCCTTGATCTGACCGCGCAGGGCCAGGCGCTGGGCTTTACCATCGACACTTTGGGGCGGGCGTTGCGCTCGCGCCTGAACGGGATTGAGGCGGCCAGTTATCCCGATGGGCCGCGCAGTGCCAAGATCCGTGTGGAATTGCCCAAAGGCGAGCTGACGGCGGATTTTCTGGAAACCACGCAGATGCGCACGCGTGCGGGCAACTATGTGCCTTTGGCCGACATAGTCAGCGTGACCCAGCGCACCGGGTTTTCCACGGTGCGGCGCGAAAACGGGATCCGCCTGATCAATGTCACCGGTGACATTTCCGAAGACGATCCGGCCCGCGCCGAGGAAATCGGCACTGCGCTGGAAAACGAGATTTTGCCCAAAATTGCCAGCGAACGACAGGTCGAGTGGCGCGTGGCGGGTCTGTCTGAACAAGAAGACAAATTCCTGACCGAGGCGATGAACGGTCTGATCCTGTGCCTGACGGGGATTTACCTGGTGCTGGCCTGGGTTTTTGCCAGCTGGACCCGGCCTTTGGTGGTGATGGCGATCATTCCCTTTGGTCTGGTTGGCACGATTTTTGGCCATAACCTGTGGGATGTCCCGCTCAGCATGTTCACGGTGGTGGGGTTGCTTGGCATGACCGGCATCATCATCAACGACTCGATTGTTTTGATCACCACGATCGATGAGTACGGCAAGGAACGCGGGATGATTCCGTCGATCATTGACGGTGCGGTCGACCGTTTGCGCCCAGTTATGCTGACCACATTGACCACTGTTCTGGGGCTTGCGCCTTTGCTGTACGAGCAGTCTCAGCAGGCGCAGTTTCTCAAGCCAACGGTGATCACGCTGGTCTATGGTCTGGGCTTTGGCATGCTGCTGGTGCTGTTGGTGGTGCCGTCGCTGGTGGCCATACAGCATGATGTGGCGCGTCCGCTGGCGGCGTTCCGTCGCGCGATCAAAATTCGTCGCCCCAAAGTGCGCTTGATGATGCGCGCCACGACGGCGCTGGCGCTGATTTGGGTGGGGCTGACGCTGGGCTACAGTGCGGTAACTGGGCAGGTTTTGCCGCAAATTGCGGGCCTGTTCCCGGCCTTTGGCGAAATGGCGGCGATGCGCGGGGCCTTGTTGGCCTTTATGGCGGGGGCTTTCGTGCTAGTTCTGACCGCCTATGTGTTTGCGCTGCTGTTTGTCGCCCGGTCATCGCGAAGGCGCCTGATTTAGCGGGCGTCGCGCGCAGCCAGGGCCAGATCGCAAAGTGCGCCAACACGCTCGCTCATCTCCAACCGGGCGGCGCGAATGTCATCGAGCGGCACCCAGGCCGCCGCACTCACGTCATCAGCGGCTTGGGGTGTGCCACTGACATAAGTGCACACCACCGCCGCCAACAGATAGTGCAGCACGGTGGTGCCGTCAGGGTCGGTTTGGATCAGGTCGATATTGGTCAGATAGCCTTCGGCGCGTGCCACGATATTGGTCTCTTCGCGCAATTCGCGCACCGCCGCATCAAGCGCAGTTTCGCCCCATTCCACATGGCCGCCCGGAAACCCCCATTTGCCGGCATCGGGCGGGTTGCGCCGCTGTGCCAGCAGCACATCATTGCCACGTAGCACAACAGCAATGGCCCCCAGACGCGGATCGCTCATGGCATCATTCGGGGCTGCACCCCAGAATATCGACGGCATGATGCGCACCCAAGACGGTGATGCGCACCTCTGATCGATCAAGCGCGTAGGCGCCCTTTTCCACGTGCACCAGATCTGCTGACGCAGTCAGCACATTGCCTTGCCTTTGGCTGATGGATTCCGAGGCCCAGACCTTGGGGTTGCCCGGCTCGATCACTGTGACTTCTGTGCCACCTGCCGACGGCATGGTGATTTTGGCAGTCAGGCGCAAACCTCCGTCGATGGGCGCCACCGAGCACACAGCCGAGCGTACTTTGGCTTCGGTGCGCGAATAGGGGCGATGCGCCAACGCGGCTGCAATCGCGGGATGCCGGGGGGCTTGCTGATCCAGGCGGTGATCAAAGCGCAACGTGGCAGGCACGCAAACGTCTTTACAGATCCCGAACTCCAAGGCGCCCTTGATGCGCACAGGTTTGCCATCGCGCGAGGGTGAGATCTCGATTGGCAGGACCAGTTGCTTGGCGTACCCGATCGAGCGCATGCCGTTTTGATGGAACACTTCGGGCGTAGGCCAGGTGATCGACGCGCCGCCCACATTGCGCGAACCGCGCCAGTCAAATTGCGGTGGAATGCCCGCGTCGCCCGGTGCGCGCCAATAGGTTTTCCAGCCCTCGGACAGGGTCAGGCGCATGGCGACCTGATAGGTGCCGCGCGATGTCATACCGCCTTCGATCACTTCCAGTTGCACCATGTCATCCATGGCAGATTGCGCCGCAAGCGGGGCCGAAAGGGAACTGGCGGCAAGGGCCAAAAGGGGCAGGGCGAGCTGTTTCATACCGCTTAGATGTGGCCAACACGGTCAAAAGCCAAGTCACTTTACGGTCAACTTGTTGCAATCTTTGCCGATGCGCGAACTGGGACTTGCGCGAAACGGCGGGCGGGGCCATCCTGTGTGCAGCGCCGATTGGGCAACGAGCAGGGCCAGCATGAACCTGACAGGAAAACTTCTGATCGCAATGCCGGGCATGGGCGATCTTCGCTTTGAGCATTCTGTTGTGCTGTTGTGCGAACACGGAACCAAGGGCGCGATGGGGTTGATTGTGAACAAACCCGCGCAGGATGTGAGCCTGCCGGATCTGCTGGAGCAACTGGAAATCCCGGCGAAATCGCCCGCCAGCCACATGGTTGTGCACTATGGCGGGCCGATGGAAAACGCCCGCGGATTTGTGCTGCACTCGCCTGAATACACCTCAAAGCTGCATTCAATGGAGGTGAGCGACAGCTTCCGGATGACCGCAACGCTTGATATTCTTGAGGACATTGCGGTGGGCGATGGTCCCAAAAATGCGCTGATGATGCTGGGCTATGCGGGCTGGGGGCCTTGGCAGCTTGAATCGGAAATTGCGCGCAATGGCTGGCTGACGGCGGATGCTTCGGATGATCTGATTTACCACCAGCCAGACGCTCTCAAATGGGAGGCCGCGTTGAAATCATTGGGGGTTGATCCGCTGACCCTGTCGGCCAGTGCGGGGCACGCCTAGGGTCTGGGTGCAGCGGCGCGGCGCAAACGGTCATTGATCGCACGGCCCAACCCCAAATCAGGCACAGGTGCCACGGCAATCGGGCGTTGTTTGGCATCAAGCGCGTGCAGGTGACCAAACAGATTGGCGGCGGCTTCCACCAGATCGCCGCGCTCGGACAGGTTCAAATCACAGGCGCCGGGCCCAAAGCCCAAAAACAGCTCGCCCGTTCGGGTGTGACTGGCATTCAGGCGCACAGGCGCGCCGGGCGCATAATGCGAATCCATTTGCCCGGGCGCGTTATGCTTTGCGCCCTGACCTTGGTGGTGCAACGATTGGCCCAATACCGCTTCGATCTGTTCGCCCGGAACGCCACCTGCGCGCAGCAGGGTTGGCGCGTCAAACAGGCCGATGATCGTGGATTCCAGACCTACGGCGCAGGCGCCATCATCGACAATGGCATCGATACGGCCCGCAAGACCTGCGCGCACGTGATCGGCTGTGGTCGGGCTGATGCGCCCGGACGGGTTGGCCGAGGGCGCGGCGATGGGCCCGTCAAAGGCGCGCAGCAAAGCCTGCGCCGTGGGGTGGGCCGGCACCCGCACGGCCAGTGTGGCGTGACCGGCCAGCACCAATTCGCACAGCGGGTGATCGCCGTGCAGAGGCAGCACAAGGCTGAGCGGGCCCGGCCAGAAAGCGCGCGCCAACATGTCAGCCTGCGCGTTCCATTGCACGAAACGCTGGGCTGTTTCGATATCGGCAACATGGACAATCAGCGGGTTGAAACTTGGGCGGTCCTTGGCGGCAAAGATACCCGCCACGCCGCGCGCATTGCGTGCATCCGCACCCAGCCCATAAACTGTTTCGGTTGGAAATGCGACAAGCCCACCGGCGTGCAGCATCTGACTGGCGCGGTCGATATCGTCAGCAGATGACGTAAGGTGAAGCGTTTCCGAAGAGTTCATATTGGTGACGCCGCGTTTTGGTTGCGTGACAGGGTGCTTTGGTGCCGTATGGCGCCCGACTTATGTTCATATTCAGGATGCGGGCACAATGATAAGCCCGCGCCGGATCTCACTCCAGCGTAGCAGGTGATTAATGACTTTTCGTGCCCCAATCTCGGACTATGACTTTATGTTGCGGCATGTGGTTGGTTTCGACCAGGTTGCACAGACTGATCGGTTTGGCGATGCCAGCTCGGACGTGGTTGGTGCGATTTTGGGAGAGGCAGGCAAACTCTGTCAGGAGGTTCTGGCCCCCTTGCAGCGTGTTGGCGATCTGCACCCGGCGCGGCTTGAGAACGGCGTGGTGCGCACCTCGCCCGGGTTTGATGCGGGGTGGAACGCGATCGCCTCGGGCGGATGGATCGGGATGTCGGGCTCGGCGGAGTATGGTGGGATGGACCTGCCGATGACAATCACCACCTGCGTCAACGAAATGATGAGCGCGGCGTGCCTGTCGCTGCAATTGGCGCCGTTGATGAGCCAGGGGCAAATCGAAGCGCTGGAACACCATGCCAGCGACGAGATCAAAGCGCTGTATCTGCCCAAGCTGATGTCAGGCGAGTGGGCGGGCACAATGAACCTGACCGAACCGCAGGCCGGTTCGGATGTGGGCGCGTTGCAGTCCAAGGCCGAACCGTTGGGCGATGGCACCTATGCGATCTCGGGGCAGAAAATCTATATCAGCTGGGGCGACAATGATTTTGCCTCAAACATCTGCCACCTGGTTTTGGCGCGCTTGCCGGATGGAAAAGCAGGCACCAAAGGGATCAGCCTGTTTCTGGTACCGAAACATCTGCCAGACGCGGACGGCAAACCCGGTGTGGCAAATTCGCTGAAAGTGGTAAGCTTGGAACACAAGATGGGCCTGCATGGCTCGCCCACTTGCGTGATGCAATATGACGGCGCCACGGGGTGGATGATTGGCGAGCCTCATGACGGAATGGCGGCGATGTTCACGATGATGAACAATGCGCGCCTGGGCGTGGGCGGACAGGGTGTGGGCGCGGGCGAAGGCGCGTATCAGCACGCGCTGGCCTATGCGAGCGAGCGTAAACAGGGGCGGACAGCGCCGGGCTCCAGTGGCACAATCGTTGAACATGCCGACGTGCGACGTATGCTGATGAGCATGAAGGCCGACCTTTTTGCGGCCCGCGCGATCCTGCTGGCCTGTGCGGTGTCGATTGATATGCAAGGCGCCACAGGTGACAGCAACTGGTCGGCTCGGGCGGCATTTTTGACTCCCATTGCCAAAGCGTTTGGCACGGACGTGGGCATCGAGGTCGCCAATACCGGGGTTCAGGTCCATGGTGGCATGGGGTTCATCGAGGAAACCGGCGCCGCCCAGTTTTTCCGCGACGTGCGGGTCACAGCGATCTACGAGGGCACCAATGGCATTCAGGCGATGGACCTTGTGGCGCGCAAGATGATGGATGGCGGTGAGGCGGCGGCGCGGTTGCTGGACGAAATCGAAGCTCATGCCGAAGCTGCGCGCGCCCAGGTGCCCGATCTGGCCGAAGCCGTTTGGCAGGCCAGCGAAACGCTGCGCGAAACAACCGAGTGGTTGGCCGGGCAATCTGATCTGAACAACCGCTTTGCCGGGGCGATGCCGTATTTGCGCGCGTTTGCGCGGGTTCTGGGGGCGCATTTCCATCTTGTGGCAGCCCTTGCCGATCCCGGTGGCGCGCGCGAAAAACTGGCGCGGTTCTACATCTTGCGGCTTTTGCCCGAACATGTCGGGCTGTTGGCCCACGCGCAGGCCGGTGCGGATGATCTGTTCGCGCTCAGCGCCGATGAATTGGCGGCCTGAATGATGGATGTGCCCACCCGCCCCGCCGCGCTGCGCTATCCATGGGAGGACCCACCCGCGCCCGGCACCGCGATCGAAGTCGCGCCCGGTGTGTTGTGGATGCGCCTGCCATTGCCGATGAAGCTGGATCACGTCAACGTCTATGCGCTGGATGAAGGCGACAGTTGGACGATTATCGACACTGGCTTTGGCTCTAAACGCACCCGCGCGATCTGGCAGGACCTGATCGCCGGGCCATTGGGGGGCAAGCCGGTCAGCCGCGTTGTGGTCACTCATCATCATCCCGATCACGTTGGCAATGCGGGCTGGTTTCAAAGCGAGCTTGGCGCCGAACTGGTTACCACGCGCACCGCGTGGTTGTTCTCGCGCATGTTGTGGCTGGATGATCAACAGCTGCCACCGCCCGAAACACTGGCCTTTTGGCGCAGCGCGGGCATGGACCCTGAGATATATGCGCAGCGGGCCGCGGAAAAACCGTTCAACTATGCCGATATCGTCGCACCGATGCCGCTGGGGTTCACTCGAGTTCAGCAAGGCGATGTGATCCGCATGGGTGGGCGCGACTGGGATGTGCATGTGGGCAATGGCCACGCGCCCGAGCATGCCACGTTCTGGAGTCGGGACGATCATGTGGTGATTTCTGGCGACCAGATCCTGCCTTCGATCAGCCCCAACATCGGCGTTTACGCGACTGAACCGATGGCCGACCCGCTGGCGGGATGGCTTGAGGCGTGCGAGCGCTTCCAACCTATGGCGCGCGAGGATCATTTGGTGTTGGGCGGGCACAAGCTGCCGTTCACCGGTTTGCCTGTGCGCATGCGCCAGCTGATCGACAATCACCACGGGGCTTTGCGCCGGCTGGTGGCGTTTCTGGACACCCCGCACACGGCGGGCGAGTGTTTTTCGCCCCTGTTCAAACGCACGATTGGGCCGGGTGAATATGGTCTGGCGCTGGTCGAGGCGATTGCCCATGTGAACCACCTGTTCCATCAGGGCACCGTGACACGCACCTTGCGCGAAGACGGGGCGTGGCTTTACCGCGCCAACCCTGCGTGAGCCTGGGCGACGCGATCAAAACCGCCGCCGAAGCGGCCGAGGCTGCGGCGATGCCCAAACTGGGCGAAGTGCACAGCGACCCGGCCAGCCGTGTCCGGCTGGATCATGTGCCTGCCAAACTGAACGCGCCGCTGAGCGACAAAAGCCAGGCACAATGGGCCTATGAGCGGCTGATCGTCTATATCCAGAACTTTGAACAGCAACTCGACAGCGAACACGAGGTGGCCATGGGGTTCACTGGCGGCGATGCGGGCGTGTTGCGCATCGAGGGCATTGGCTATTTCGCGCCCGACATCGTGACCTTTTATGGCAGCGATGCCACGGGGGCGCGCACTCAGCTGATCCAGCACGTCACCGAGTTGAACGTGTTGCTGCGCGCGGTGCAAAAGCCCAGCCCCGATAGCCCAGCGCAGCGGATCGGGTTCCAGCTGGCCTCGGCTTTGGAACAGAGCTGACGCGGCTACACAACAGCGCGCAGAGCGATGCCAAGCTTGTCGACAACTTCGGGGATTTGCTCGGGTTTCATGATGAACGGCGGCGCCAGCAGAATGTGATCGCCGCGTTGCCCATCGCGTGTGCCTGCCATCGGATAACAGATCAGCCCGGCCTCAAAGGCGGCTGATTTGAACCGCGCGGCGATCTTTTTGTCGGGATCAAACGGAGTTTTACTGTCGCGGTCCTGCACCAGCTCGATGCCGCGAAACAACCCGCGCCCGCGCAGATCTCCCACATGCGGGTGCTGACCAAAGGCGTCGTGCAGCGCGCCGTCAAGCGTGTCACCCAAAGTGCGCACTTGAGGGATCAGATTGCGCCCGATCAAAGCCTCGAGCACGGCATTGGCGGCGGCACAGGCCACGGGATGGCCCAAATAGGTGTGCCCGTGTTGAAACGCGCCGCTGCCAGAGTCGAGCGTTTCATAGATCTGACGGGTGCACAGCATGGCGCCGATGGGTTGGTATCCGGCGCCCAACCCTTTGGCGATACACAGAATATCCGGCGCGATGCCGTCCGCCTCGCAGGCAAACAGATGCCCGGTGCGGCCCATGCCACACATCACTTCGTCCAATATCAACAGCACGCCGTAGGTGTCACAAATCTCGCGGATGCGCTTGAAATAACCCTCGACCGCAGGCACAGCGCCCAACGTTGCGCCGACCACAGGTTCGGCCATGAACGCCATCACGCTGTCGGGGCCCAGACGCAGGATCTCGGCCTCAAGTTCATTGGCGGCGCGCAGACCGTAATCGGCGCTGCTCTCGCCATCGGGTTTTTCAGCGTATTCATAACACGGCGCGATATGGGCGACGTCGATCAACAGCGGTGCAAACGGCGCGCGGCGCCATTCATTGCCGCCCACCGACAGCGCGCCCAACGTGTTGCCGTGATAGCTTTGGCGGCGCGCAATCACATGGCGGCGCTGGGGCTCGCCGCGTTCCACAAAATACTGGCGCGCCAGTTTCAGCGCGGCTTCGGTGGCTTCAGACCCACCAGAGACGAAATAGACCCGGTCAAGGTCGCCCGGCGCATGGGAAATCAACGTATCGGCCAGCCTTTCGGCGGGTTCGGACGTGAAGAACCCGGTGTGCGCAAAAGCCAGTGTTTCGCTTTGCTGCTGAATGGC
>JBGCDD010000237.1:0-26549 GCA_045105075.1 Sedimentitalea sp.
GGTTTTCACGTCGTTTGCAAAAAGTCGCAACAGCCAGATCAACTCGCTGTTGCGACGGCATTCGACTTGCAATCGAAGACTTGAGCGAACGCGGTTCAGATAACCATAAATGTAGAGCTTCAGCAGGTCCGCGGGATCATCTCCAAGCCGCCCCTGCGCTTTCCGCGTCACCCGCGCAAATCCCGCTTCGGCCAAATTCATCTGATCCACAAACACATCCGTAAAACGACCGAGCAGACGGAAATCCGGATTTTCCACACTGTCTTCATGAGCCATCGGAAGCGGGTGTTTTAGACAGGCGCGCAGACGTGCGAGATGTGGGATCGCTGGCCACGAGGCGTAGCGATGAGCTTGATTGGTCGGCACTTCAATGGTGCGTCATCTTCGATCTTTCCTCATTTGGCTCAGTTTGGTGGCATCCGGCCATAGGCTCGAAAACGCTCACTCCAACAAAATCGCGGTTGGCTCAAGCGCAAGAATCCAAACGAAAAACACGCCGCGTGTCTCACGCCATTCCCGGTTTCTTGATGTTGGCGAAGGTCGAGACGAAAGACACCCAAAGCGTCATCACGGCCCCCATCAAACAGGCGAAAAAGCGTTTCAAAGTGTTGAGTTGGGCTCAAAGCTCAGAAATGGCAGGGCATCGCGGGTTTACAATGGCCGCCAAGATCGAAGCCTACTTTTGCCATCCTAACCGCCCGCGGCAGCGCAGCGGCATTGAAAACACCAACCGTCGTCTTAGGCCGTAAGTCCCCAAAGGTCATCGTTGGCATGAACCGCGACCCTATCCGCGTCCAAAGTGGTGATGACACAGTCCAAATCTCGGTTCGACAAACCAACCAAAAACCACGCGCCAAGAGGTTTGCCCAATTTGCCCTTCAGCGCCATCAAACCGCCGCCCGCCTTTGACACTCTGCGCATCGTCGCTGTTGGCGAAATTGGCGACAATCGACGCATTGGTATGCGCCGCCTAAGGGGATCGAAAGCGTGTCCATTTTGGTGGTTAGAAAACCGTTAACTTCACCTACTGAGCCAAGGTTTTGGGATCCGATACGGTCGACGATCTGCAAGATCTCGAACGTTTTTATTCAAGGCAACCTTTGCAGCCACCGCCAGATCGCGCGTTTTTCAGACGCACCTCGTACACAGGCTTTGCGCCGGTCTTGACGCAGGACACCACCAGATTGCCACGCCTGCTAAGAACTTCGTGAAGCGAGGTGTTCATTGCACTCAGATTTGGTAAGAGGATGCTGTTTGAAACCAACAAGAATGCCCGCACATTTGGACCAAGCTCTTTCGCGATTGGCCGCCCGGCCCGACTGCACAGCCCCGACAGGTCCAAACCCGTTGCCCTCCGCGCTCGGCCAAATGCGCAGTGCGTAAATCTGTGCTGCTCAAAAACCTTGGTGGCGCCTGGCTCGCCTATCTGGTTCTTTGCGCCTTGGCGGCCTTTGGTCTGAGCCATCTCAGCTTCAACGACGGGCTCGCCAAATCCTTTGAAAGCGACACCCCGCAATACCGCCAATACGAACAGTTTCTGAGCCAGTTCAGCACCGGTGAAAACGAGATTTTTGTGGTCTTCGAAGGCCAGGATTTCGCCAATCCGCGAGACTTGGAACAGCTGTCGGATTTCCTGCTCGAGTTGCAATTCGAAGATGCGGTCACGGCCGCGATCTCGCCCTTTGCACTCAGCTCGCCCGACCAGCCCGGTGCGTTGCTGATCCCCGCAGAGCTGGGCACACAGGCCGAAATGAGCGCGCGTTTCGCCGCCGCCCATGCCGATGACCCCGCGCTGGAACGGCTGTTGTCGCTGGATCGCAAGACAATGCTGGCGGTGCTGATCACCAGCGCGCAAACCGACACCCCTGACCAGCGCCGCGCTTTGTATGACCAGATCCAGACCCTGGCCGATGACACGCTGGACCCAGACGCGATCACCGCGACGATCACCGGCTACGGCGTGCTGATGGACACTGTGGCCAAAAAGCTGACGGATGACTTTTTGCTGCTCAATATCATTGGTC
Source organism: Sedimentitalea sp. (assembly GCA_045105075.1). GTDB lineage: Bacteria > Pseudomonadota > Alphaproteobacteria > Rhodobacterales > Rhodobacteraceae > JBGCDD01. The sequence continues at coordinate 2,025 of JBGCDD010000237.1, forward strand.
TGGCCGCAGGAACGCTGATTTCGATGCTGGCGCTGCGCAGCCTGAAAATGGCGCTCATCGTGGCCGCTTCTGCTGTGACCGCGCTGCTGTGGGTGTTGGGGGCGATGGGGTTTGCCGGGGTTGAGATCACGGTTGTCACTGTGGCGCTGCCGGTTCTGGTGCTGGTTCTGTCTTATGCCAACGCGCTGCATTTGGGTTTTGAGCTGCGATACCAACGCCAGGAGGCCGATGGGGGCAGCTATGTGCGCACCGCGTTGCGACGGATCGGACCGGCTTCGGTTCTGTCGGCGCTGACCACCGCGATTGCCTTTGCCAGCCTGATGTTTTCGTCGTCGGCGCTGATCAGCCAACTGGGCCTTGCCGGCGCATTTTCGACCGTTTTATCAACCATAGCAGTTTATTTCGTGCTGCCTTTGTTCATGCTGAGCGTTGACAAAATGGCGCGCACACATCGCAGCACGGCTTACGGCGCGCACAGCTTCACCAGCAATTTCAGCCTCGCGCCACTGATCACGGGCGCCGTGCGTCATCACCGTCTGGTCACCGTGCTGTCGCTGGTGATTTTGATGTCGGGTTTGGCGATCTACAACACGGCGCGCCCGGTTTTCACCCTGTTTGAAAACTCGACCCCACAGGATCCGGCGCGTCAGGCGTTAGAGCGGATCGAGCAGGATCTGGTGCCCATCGGCGCGGTGGCCTTTACCCACCCCATTGCCCCAGCGGACCGTTTGCAAAACGCCCAGACCGCCCTGAAAGATATCGTCGGCGCGCGCAACTTGCTGACAGGCGCGGCATTTCCAACCCCCGCTGATGACCCCGACGCCCCGGCCTTTTTCACCTCGCGCCAGGGCGATACAGCGCTGATGCTGGTCAGCCACGCCTACACCGGCGCCGCCCAGACCCGTCTGTTTCTGGACCAGTTGGGCAAAGACATCGCGGCCGATCCACGGCTGGCGCAGCTCAGCGCGCCCACGGGTATGTTGGCGGTGTCATCCCTGATCAGTCAGGACATGCTGGCCGATTTCACCGCGTGTTTTCTGATCGCAGTGCTGTGTTCTGGGCTGGTGATCGCAATCTGGCTGCGCAGTCCGGTGATGGGCGCGCTGGCGATGATCCCCAATGTTTTGCCCATCGCGCTGGTCGGCGCGTGGCTGGCGCTGTCGGGCAGCGGGCTGCAATTCACCAGCGGCGTGGCTATGACCATCGCCTTTGGTCTGGCCATCGACAATTCAGTGCATGTGTTGAACCGGATGAACCTGAACGGGGCGCGCGGGATCCGATACACCGTGCAGCAGATCATCGACTCGACCCGTCAGGTTGCGCCGGTGCTGGTGATCTCGACGCTGGTGCTGTCCTTTGGCATCAGTGGCACGTTGTCTGCATCGCTGCCGCAGATTGCCTATTTCGGTCAGCTTTCAATTGCTGTCTTTGTGCTTGCGCTGGTGACCGATGTCGTGGTCTTTCCGGCTTGCCTGATGTCGCTGCATCGCGGTTTGGGGCGTTGGGTCAAAGGTGATGGTTTATGACATTCAGAACGGCTGTTCTTGCGCTTGTTACGGCCGTGTGTGCGGCTCCTGTTGTGGCCGGGTCTGCGACGGTCTTTGACGATGCCCAATGGTCCGGGCGCGGCGTGTTCCGTGACGCGGTTGACGGGCCGGTGCAAAAGGGGCGGTGCCGCATTGACTCGGTCACCGGCGCTGGCACGCAACTGATGGAAATGAGCGGCAGATGTGCCGGGGTCGCGGCCTCGACCAAAGTGCTGCTGAAGCTGGAAAAACGCGAAGGCAATCGGGTGGCCGCAGTGTTCCGGCTTTGGGCCTGGGACCGGGATCTGCAATTCGTTGGCACCCAGAAAGACGGGGTCATTGCGTTAACAGGTCGCACCCCTGTCGAGCTGAACGAGGCGCCTTTTGGCAGTGCTTTGACGATCAAATGGGCGGATGCCAGCGGGTTCAGCATGGTCTTTTCGGTCACACCGCAAACTGGCCCGCATGTGGAACTGCTGTCGATGCAGTTCAAACACCGCTAGACGACGCACCCTGGCATCACGCCTACCTATCACCACGGGCCGCCTGTTTCCGGCGCAGGGTCAGCGCATAAATTCTTTTGAAATCAAAGCGGTATCGATCACTTGGCAAAGCTGGCGGGGAGACGGGGATTCGAACCCCGGGGACGCTCTCACGCCCAACGGTTTTCAAGACCGCCGCATTCGACCACTCTGCCACCTCCCCGCGATGCCAGCCGTTTAGGCCCGCCGCCGCGCGCAAGCAAGTAAAAAACCCGGAAAAATCGCCCAATTGTGCAGCACACACTTTCCACAACGCCGCGCACACGCTAGTGTTACGTCAGCAGCATGACCGGATAACCGGCATATGGGCGGGCAAACCGTCTCGAAACAGGCAAGGGTAACACAAACATGAGCATGGTATTCCGTCTCAAACCGCACGGTATAAGAGTCACTGCATTCTTGTTGGGCGCAACGATTTTGGCAGGCTGCGACGATGGCTCGATGCCGAAATTCCTGCAACCCGGTGAACCGTCCGAAGTGGCCACGCGCGCGCCCAACGACCCCTCCAGACCGACCAAACTGATCGAACGCGATGTCGAAGCGCCCAATGTGTTTCAAGTGACCGAAGCCGGCCTATGGGACGGTCGCCCGTCGCTGGGCGGGGTTTGGGTGGCGCATCCGAATGTGACAGATCCCGAACGCGTGATCATCCGCAACGGCAGCAACAATCAGTTCGTCATCGGCGCATTGTTTCGCCGCGAGCGTGAAATTCCCGGGCCGCGCATTCAGGTGTCATCGGACGCCGCAGAGGCGTTGGGACTTTTGGCCGGCTCGCCTGTGCAGCTGAACGTCACCGCGCTGCGCAGTGAAGAAATCGCCCCAGAGCCGGTGCCCGAACCCGGCATTGAACTGGCCAGCCTGTCCGAGGCGGCCACCATTGATGCGCTGCCCCTGCCCGAGGCTGCACCGGTCGAGGCAACGGCCCTGCCCGCAGCTGCTCCCGCGATCAGCGACAGTGAGCTGGCCGCCGCTCTGTCGCCAAGTCAGCCGCAACCCATAGCCGATTTGCCCAACTCCGACCTTCCCGAAACCACGCTGCCCGAAACGGTTGCCGCCGACGAACCCGCCCCTGGGGTTGGTTCCAGAATGGAGGACGCCGCAGACCGCGAGCCTGTGCGCACCAAAAAGCCATTCGCCTGGCCCTGGGCGCGCAAACCACAGCCGGTCAGCGAACCGCCCTTGGGCGAAGTTGCCGCCGTGACCGCAGCCGCCGCCGTGACGGCCACTCCGATTCCGCAGCCAAAACCAAAGGCCGCACCCAAGCCGCGCGCCTCGACCCTGAGCAAACCGTTCATTCAGATCGGCATTTTCAGCCAGGAAAACAACGCCGACTCAGCCGCAGCCCAGATGCGCCGCGCCGGCATGGTGCCAACGGTTTATGACCAAACCTCCAACGGAAAACGCTTTTACCGCGTGGTCGTCGGCCCTGCACAGTCTTCCGCCGAGCGCACGTCTTTGCTAAGAAAAGTCAAAACAACGGGATTCTCTGACGCCTACATCGTCTCCAACTGAGGGATATCTGCCCTGTGATCGCTCGCCCCTTTCGCCTTCTCTGCGCCGCTCTGCTGGGCGCGCTGACGGCCCTGCCCGCCGCCGCGTTCGACACCAGCGCGACGGCGGCTTATGTGCTGGATCAGACCACCGGCACGGTTTTGATGGCCAAAAACGCCGACACGCCACTGCCGCCTGCGTCGATGTCCAAGCTGATGACGCTTTATATGGCGTTCGAGGCGATCCGCGATGGTCGCCTGCCGCTGGACAAGGAATTGCGCGTCTCGGCCCACGCCATGAGCTTTGGCGGCTCGACCATGTTCCTGCGCGACGGCGAGCGGGTCAGCGTCGAGGATCTGGTGCGCGGCATCATCGTATTGTCGGGCAATGACGCCTGTGTGGTGATTGCCGAAGCGCTCAGCCCCACCGGCAAGGAAAGCGGTTTCGCCGCGATGATGACCAAGCGCGCCAAACAGATGGGCATGACCCAATCGACCTTCACCAATTCCAGCGGCTGGCCCCAGGCCGGGCACCGCATGTCGATGCGCGATCTGGCGGTGCTGGCCGATCGGCTGATCACCGATTTCCCGGAATTCTATCCGATGTTTGCGGAAAAAGAGTTCCTGTTTGATCCCAAGGAATCGCAAAACCGGCTGAACCGCAACCCGCTGCTCAGCCTCGATATTGGCGCGGACGGTTTAAAAACCGGCCACACTCAGGAAGCCGGATATGGGCTTGTCGGCTCGGCCAAACAAGGCGACCGGCGGGTGATTTTTGTGATTTCCGGGCTGAACACCGCCGAACAGCGCGCAGAGGAGGCTGAAGCCCTCGTTAACTGGTCGTTTCGCCAATTTGGCGAAAAAACCATCGCCCGCGCCGGCACGCCGATCACACAGGCCGAAGTCTGGATGGGACGCGACCAATCGGTAGGGCTGGTGCTGGAACAGGACGCCACCGTTTTGCTGCCAGTCCTTTCCGGCCCCGACATTGCGGCCCAAGTGCTGTATTCCGGTCCGGTTCAGGCGCCGGTCAGCCAGGGTCAGGTGCTGGGCGAACTGGTCGTCACCCCCGAAGATCTGCCGGAAATCCGCCTGCCTTTGGTGGCGGATCGTGATGTGCCGCGCGGCGGGTTTATGGTGCGGGTGCGCACCGCCGCCAATCTGTTGTTCGCCCGCTTCATCGCCGGCCCGCAGGAGACGTTGTGAGCGCCCAAGGCCTGTTTATCAGCTTTGAAGGCATTGATGGATCAGGCAAATCCACCCAAGCGCGCCGTCTTGGCGATCATCTGCGCGGCCTCGGCCACGACGTGGTGCTGACGCGCGAACCCGGTGGCTCACCCGGCGCAGAAGAAATCCGCGCACTGGTGCTGGAAGGCGATCCCAACCGCTGGTCCGCCCATAGTGAAATTCTGCTGTTCACAGCCGCCCGGCGCGACCATCTGGAACGCACGATTGTCCCCGCACTGAACGCCGGCAAGATCGTGATTTGCGACCGCTTCGCCGACAGCACCCGGATGTATCAAGGCCTGTCGCGCGGCAATCTGCGCGCCATCGTCGACCAGCTCCACGCACTGATGATCGCGCGCGAACCCGACTTGACCCTGCTGATCGACATGGATCCCGACATTGGCCTGACCCGCGCATTGTCGCGCAAAGGCACCGAAGAACGGTTCGAGGATTTTGGCCCCGAATTGCAACGCCAGATGCGCGCCGGGTTTCTGGCGCTGGCCGAGGAATTCAGCGACCGGTTTCATGTTTTTGACGGCGCCCGCGACATTGAAACCCTCTCGCACGACATCTGCGACGTGGTCACCCAGGCTCTGGCATGAGCGACACCGCCCCCGATCAAGCCCCCGGCGCGCCGCATCCGCGCGACACCGAACAGCTGTTCGGGCAAGACAGCGCCCAAGCCGCGTTTCTGGACGCGTTCAACCAGGACCGGCTGCACCACGGCTGGCTGATCACCGGCCCGCGCGGCGTCGGCAAAGCCACGTTGGCCTGGCGTATTGCGCGCTTCCTGCTGGCCACACCGCCCGACGATGGCGGCATGTTCGCCGCCCCCAAACCAGGTAGTCTGGACATTTCCCCCGATCACCCGGTGTCGCGGCGGATGCTGGCCGGGGGCGAGCCCGGACTGGCCAGCATCATCCGCACCGTGGACGAGAAAACCAAAAACCTGCGCGCCCAGATCGTGGTGGATGACGTGCGCAAACTGAACCGGTTTTTCGGCCTGTCCGCCACCGATGGCGGGCGCCGCGTTGTGATCGTGGATGCCGCCGACGAGATGAACATCAACGCCGCCAACGCTTTGCTCAAGATGCTCGAAGAACCGCCCGCGCGCACCACCCTGCTGTTGATTTCGCACCAACCCTCGCGGCTGTTGCCCACCATTCGCTCTCGCTGTCGCAGCCTGCGCCTGAACAGTCTGGACCCGCAAAACATGCAACGCGCGCTGGATCAGACCGGCACCCAAACCGGCACCCAAACCCCGAACCAGCCCGAGGCCCTGACCGCTCTGGCCGACGGGTCCGTTGGCACAGCCCTGCGTTTGATCAACCTCGGCGGGCTCGAGATCTATGGCGAGCTGATCGCCCTGCTGGCCAGCCTGCCCCAGCTTGACCGCCCCCGCGCGCAGAAACTGGCCGACGCGGCCGCCACACGCGGCGCTTCTGAACGGTTTGATCTGTTGCTGATGCTGATCGACATCGCCCTATCGCGTCTGGCCCGCACTGGCGCCACAGGCGCCGCGCCCACGCCCCAAGCCGCGCGAAACGAAGCCGAAACCCTGCAGCGCCTCGCACCCACCCCGCACTCAGGGCGCGCCTGGGCCGAAGCAGCCGCCCAGATCACCCAACGTCTGCGCCACGGCCAGGCGGTGAACCTTGACCCCGCCGCACTTGTCCTAGATACGGTTTTCAGGATGCAGGACACCAGCCGCCAGGCCAACAGCTTATGACGCCCCTACCCCAGATCACCGACAGCCATTGCCACCTCGATTTCCCCGATTTCGAGGGCGAGATTGCGGACCTCGTGACCCGCGCGGCTCAAGCCGGCGTCACCCGCATGGTCACCATCTGCACCCGGCTGCGCCAGGAACCTGCCGTGCGCGCGCTGGCCGAAGCCCACGCGCCAGTGTTCTACGCCGCCGGCACCCACCCGATGAGCGTGGTCGACGAACCAATGGCCACCACCGACCAGCTGATCGCCTTGGCCCAGCACCCCAAATTCGTCGGCATCGGCGAAACAGGACTTGATTACCACTATACCGCCGACAGCGCCGAGGCGCAGAAAACTTCGCTGCGCCTGCACATCGCCGCCGCGCAACAGACCGGCTTACCGCTGATCATCCACGCCCGCGCCGCCGATCAGGACATGGCCCAAATCCTCACCGAAGAATACCGGCAAGGCGCCTACTCCTGCGTCATGCACTGCTTTTCCAGCTCGCGCGAACTGGCCCGCGCCGCCCTTGATCTGGGCTTTTACCTCAGCATGTCCGGCATCGCCGCCTTCCCCAAAAGCCAGGAGCTGCGCGACATCTTCGCCGCCGCCCCGGTTGATCGCATTCTGGTGGAAACCGACGCGCCCTACCTGGCGCCACCACCGCACCGCGGCAAACGCAACGAACCCGCCTACAGCGCTCACACCGCCCGGGTCGGCGCCGACATCTTTGCGATGGACTACGCCGACTTCGCCGCCCAAACCCAAACCAACTTCGACCGCCTGTTCCCAAAGGCCAGCCTATGAGCACGCTGCGCTTCACCATCCTCGGCTGCGGCTCTTCTGGCGGCGTGCCACGTCTGGGCGGACATTGGGGCGCGTGCGATCCCGAAAACCCCAAAAACACCCGCCGCCGATGTTCCTTGCTGGTCGAACGCGACGGCCCCGAAGGCACCACATCCGTTCTGATTGACACCTCGCCCGATCTGCGCAGCCAACTGCTGGGCACCGGCACCGGGCGCCTCGACGGCGTGGTCTATACCCATTCCCACGCCGATCACGTGCACGGCATCGACGATCTGCGCATGATCGTGTTCAACATGCGCGCCCGCCTGCCGGTCTGGGCCGATGGCGACACCCAAAACGCCCTGCTGTCGCGTTTTGGCTATGCCTTTGTGCAACCCGAAGGCTCGCCCTATCCGCCCATCCTGAACCTCAAAACCATCAAAGACCCGTTCGAAATCGATGGTCCCGGCGGCCCGATCCCGTTTCGCCCGTTCACAGTGGGCCATGGTAGCATCGACAGTCTTGGCTTTCGCATCGCAGGCCTCGCTTACCTGCCCGATGTGGCCGACATCTACGACGACGCCTGGGAGGAATTGAAAGACCTCGACATCTGGATCGTCGATGCCCTGCGCCGCGATCCGCACCCGACCCACGCGCATCTGGAAAAAACCCTGGGCTGGATCGAAAAGATGCAACCCAAACAAGGCGTTCTGACCAACATGCACATCGATCTCGACTATGCCACCCTGTGCGCCGAAACCCCCGATCACATCACCGCCGCCTTTGACGGCATGACCCTTGAGTTGCCGCTCACAGACTGACCCCCGCTTCCTCTTGCTCTTAATATCCCCCTCGGAGGGCCGGCTGGCCCCAAATCACGCCCGATGTTTCAAACTCTGATCGATGTGATCCTGCCGGTCTTTCTGGTGATCGGGGCCGGATACGCGGCCACCCGTGCCGGCTACCTGAACGCCGCGCACATCGAAGGCTTGATGAAATTTACCCAGGGCTTCGCCATCCCCTGCCTGCTGTTTCACGCCATTGCCACGATCGATCTGTCCCTCAGCTTCAACTCCGCCATGCTCGGCAGCTTTTACGCCGGTGCCTTCATCTGTTTTGTGGTTGGCCTTTTTGGCGCGCGTTACCTCTTCGCGCGCGACTGGGAAGATTGCGTTGCCATCGGCTTTTGCTGCCTGTTTTCCAACTCGGTGCTGCTGGGCCTGCCGATCACCGAACGCGCCTATGGCTCCGACAGCCTGGTGGGCAACTTCGCCATCACCTCGTTTCACGCCGCCTTCTGCTATGGTCTTGGCATCACAGTCATGGAATTCGTGCGCAACCGCGGCGAACAGGGCCTCGCCATTTTCCGCTCTGTGCTGCGCGCGATGTTCAAAAACACGCTGATCTTGGGTGTGATGCTGGGCTTTGCGCTCAACCTGTCGGGCCTGTCAATGCCGGGCGCGCTCAATGACGCGCTCGAGCTGATCATCCGCGCCGCCTTGCCCTGTGCTCTGTTCGCCTTGGGCGGCGTGCTGGTGCAATACCGCCCCGAAGGCGATTTGCGCGCCATTGCCTTTGTCTGTGCTGTCTCGTTGATATTGCACCCGGCGCTGGTGTGGCTTTTTGCCAGCCAGACCGACATCCCAACCGACCTGTTCCGCTCGGCGGTGCTGACATCGGCGATGGCGCCGGGGTTCAACGCCTATATCTTTGCCAATCTCTATGGCCGCGCGCGCCGGGTGGCAGCCTCGTCGGTGCTGATCGCCACGGGAAGCTGCCTGTTCACTGTCTGGTTCTGGCTGCTGGCCCTGGGCTAACCCGCAACCGGGTCCGGAAACCGCGTCGGCACCAGCCCCGACTGAAACCAGGTGATGAAACTGATCACCGAAAACACCGGCAATCCGGTGGCGCGCGCAATGTCATGCGCGTAAGGGCCCATGTTGGTGCACTCCAGAACAATCGCGCCCAGATCGGCATGCGCCGCCTGCAACGCCAAAGCCGCCTCGACGTTGTCGCGCCGCGCCTGAGCGACGTCCAGATCCAGACAATCGCCCAAAATCGCGCGGGTGAACTCCGACCCGCTTTCGGTGCTGCCCACCGGTGTGTGCGCCGGAACCCCGGCCTTGATCAGATGATGCGGCGTCAGGGTCGAGCCCGAGATCGTCAAAATCCCCGCGCGCTTGCCCTCGCCCAGCAACCGGTTGACCATTTCCACCTGCATCAGCGATGACGTCGCCACAGGCACCGGAACCGAGGCCGAAAGCGCGTCCTGAAACAGCGACAAGAACCCGCAATTGGTGGTGATCCCGTCAACGCCGTCAGCCACCAATGACCGCGCCGCGCGCACGAAATTCTCAAGCAACCCATCGGCATTGTTGCGCACCACCAGATCGGGTGACGCATCGCGCACCACGCGGTAATGCACCGGAAACGGGAACGTCTCGGCATGCCCCATATCGCCCGGAATACGCGGAAATTGCGCATCCAGCATCAATATCCCGACTGACGCCCCATAGAGCGATTTCCCCCCCTGTACCTTCACCCCTTGCCTTCCTCGCACGTTTTGGCAGATGTTCGCGCATGCAAACGCATACAGACGTCTAACATGCGGGTTCGCGCATCAGGATCAAGAAAAAAGTTCATGAGGGCAACAGGATGGATCGCGATCTTTCAAACGATATGACCGGCGCAGAGGCTTTGGTCCACATGCTCAAGGCCTGCGGCGTGCGCCACATGTTTGGTCTGTGCGGCGATACGACGCTGCCTTTTTACGACGCCCTGGCCCGTCTCAAGCCCGGCATCAGCCATATTCTAACCCGCGATGAACGCCACGCCGCCTATATGGCCGATGGCTATGCGCGCGTCACCGGACGCCCCGGCGTGTGCGAAGGCCCTTCAGGCGGCGGTGCCACTTACATTCTGCCCGGTCTGGTCGAGGCCAACGAAAGCTCGGTGCCGATCCTGGCGATCACGTCGGACGTGGCGACCACCAGCCGGGGCAAATACCCGCTGACCGAGTTGGACCAGACCGCGCTGATGGCGCCGCTCACCAAATTCACCGCCTCGCTGGACAGTGCGGCGCGCCTGCCGGCCACCGTGCGCGCCGCGTTTCGTGCGATGACCACCGGACGCCCCGGAGCGGCACATCTGGCGCTGCCGTTTGACACCCAAAAGGGCCGGGTTCAGGGCGCCGAAATCTGGGCCGACCCGGCCCACACCACCTTCCCCGCGCAGCCCGCCGCCCCCGAGCCCGCCGCGATCAACGCCGCCGCCGACCGGCTGTGCGCCGCGCGCGCCGCGATTGCAATCTGTGGTGGCGGGCCAGTTCTGGCCGGGGCCGAGGCCGCGCTGGCCCGTCTGGCGCGCGCGCTGGATATGCCCATCGCCACCACCGTGTCCGGCCAGGGCGCCATCGCCGAAACCGATCCGCTGGCCCTGGGGGTTGTCGGGTCCAATGGCGGTGTGCCCGCCACCCGCGCGGCCGTAGACAGCGCCGATCTCGTGGTGTTCATCGGTTGCCGCGCCGGGTCCGTCACCACCGAGCGCTGGCGCTCGCCCACGCCCGACACCCCGATCATCCACATCGACAGCGACCCGATGGTGCTGGGCGCCAATTACCAGACCGAGGTCAGCATTTGCGCCGATGCGCGCCTGACGCTCGAGGCGCTGGCCGACGCGGTTGAGGCCCGCACAGCGCCCTCGCAAAGCGGCACCCAACGCGCCAAAGCCGCGTGGGAGGCCAAACTGGCCGCCTTCACCCCGCTGGCGCAATCCAGCGACACCCCGATCCGCCCCGAAGCGGTGATGGCCGCCCTGATGGACGTGCTGGACCCCGACGCCACGTTGGTCGCCGATCCGGGCACGCCCTGCCCCTATGTCTCGGCCCACTACCGCCTGCCCCGCGCGGGTCGCCACTTTATCACCAACCGCGCGCACGGCGCTTTGGGCTATGCGCTGGCTGCCGCCATGGGCGCCCATGTGGGCCGCCCCAACGTGCAGACCGTGGCGCTGATGGGCGATGGCTCGTTCAACTTCTGCTGCGGCGAATTTGAAACCCTTGTGCGCCACAACATGCCCATCACCTCGATCGTGTTTTCCAACGCGGTGTTCGGCTGGATCAAAGCCGGGCAGAAGTCAGGCTTTGAAGAGCGTTACTACAATGTCGATTTCGACCGCACCGATCACGCCGCCGTGGCGCGCGCCTTTGGTGTCACCGCATTCACTGTGACCGACCCCGCCGATCTGCGCAGCGTGCTGAAAAAAGCGCTGAACCACGCGGGCCCCACCCTGATCGACGTGATCGCGCAGCCGCTTCACGAGGCCGCCGCCCCGGTGTCGGAATGGATCGCGTAGCTGCGCAAACTGGCGCGCACGATCTCCAGAAAATCGCGCCCAACCGAGGAAAGTGGCCGGTTGCGCGCAGTGATGATCGCCACGTCCAGCACCACCGGCGGCTGAAACGGGCGCGTTTCATAACGCGCGTCATCATCAAACATCAGGATAAACGGGTCGATCAACGACACCCCCATGCCCAGTTTCACAAAGGTCAGCATATTGGGAAACAGATGCGTGTGCACCCGCGTGCGCCACCGCGCCCCGGCCTCCTGAAACGCCTCGCGCGTGCGCCTGTGGGTCATGTGATCGGGGCCCATCACCACAAACGGCACCTCATCGAGCAGCTGGGGCGTCACCACCGGATGGGCCAGCGCGTCGTGCCCAACAGGCAAAGCACAGACCGTTTCAAAGTGCAAAATCTCGGTGTCCAGCGAGTCGTGCAAGATTGGCAGCTCGCAAATGCCAATCTCAAACAGCCCTGACACCACCCATTCCTGGATCTTGGGCGAGGTCTGCGCCTGATAGGAAATCGACAGATTCGCGCGGCTTTCGGCAAATTCTGCGATCAGCTGCGGCAACAGCCCATGTGACAGCGCGTGGGTCGAGGCGACCTGAAGCTGCCCGACCTGCTGGTTTTGCAAATCCGTCACCGCTTGGGCCACATGATCAAGCCCGCGCACCACCGTGTCGATCTCTTGATAAAGCGCCATCGCTTCGGGCGTGGCATTCAACCGCCCACCGGATTTGACAAACAGTTTCAGCCGGGTTTGCGCCTCCAGTTGCGCCAGCAAATTGCTGACCGCAGGCTGGGAAACGCCCAAGGTTTGGGCAGCCGCCGTCACGGTTCCCGTCTCAATCACCGCATGAAGGGCCTGAAGCGCGCGAAATCGCATGTGTATCACAAAATCTGATGCGTCATGCATAAATAAGTATTGGATTTTATGATCTAGTCAAGCCAGTCTGCGCCAACAAAGGGGATGTCCGTGCGCGACACAACTCAACATGTTCTGGTGATCGGAGCCGGCATTGTCGGTCTTTCCACCGCCATCTGGCTGCAACGCGCCGGCCAACAGGTGACGCTGCTCGACCGGATTGGCCCCGCCAGTGGCACATCTTATGGCAATGCCGGCATTCTGGCCTCGGCTTCTGTGGTGCCGGTGCCGGTGCCCGGGTTGCTGGCCAAAGCGCCGGGCATGCTGCTGAACCCCAATAAACCGCTGTTCCTGAAATGGCGCTATTTGCCGCGTTTGCTGCCGTTTCTGATCCCCTATCTGCGCCAGGCCACGGCCGCGCGCGTCGATGACATCACCCAAAGCCTGACCGAATTACTGCATGACAGCCCCGATCAGCACCTTGCGCTGGCGCGCGGCACACCCGCCGAAGAGTACATTAAACCCGGCAGCTACCTCTTTGGTTACAAAGACAAAGCCGCCTTTGAGGCAGACAGTTTTGCGTGGGATCTGCGCACAAAACGCGGCTTTACCTTCCATGAACTGGACGCGGACGCTTTGGCCGATTACGACCCGGCGCTGAAAGGGCGCTTTGGCTACGGTGTGGAGTGCCCCGGCCACGGGCTGATCACCGACCCTGGCGCTTATGTCAAAGCGCTGGCCGCGCATTTCACCGATCAGGGCGGCGAGATCAGGATCGCGTCGCTCACCGGGTTTGACCTTGGCGACGGGATGGCCTGCGCGGCGCACACCGATCAAGGCGACATTGCCGCCGACAGTTTTGTGGTGGCCACCGGCGCGTGGAGCGGCGCAATTGCCTCTGCCCTCGGCATCACCCTGCGTTTGGAATCAGAGCGCGGTTATCACGTTGAATTTGTTGATCCTTCCATCATCCTGAAGTCGCCGGTTATGGTCGCTTCGGGCAAGTTCGTGGCCAGTTCGATGAACGGGCGGCTGCGCTGCGCCGGGGTGGTTGAATTTGGCGGGCTCGACGCGCCACCCTCGGCCGCGCCGTTTGAGCTGCTCAAACGCCAGATCACCGCGCTGTTCCCCGATCTCACCTATTCCCGCATCGACACCTGGATGGGCCACCGCCCCGCCACACCGGATTCGATCCCGCTGATCGGGGCAACGCCGCGTGCGCCCAACGTCTATGTTGGCTATGGCCATCAACATGTGGGTCTGACCGGCGGGCCCAAAACCGGGCGCTGGCTGGCGCAAATGATCACCAAACAACCTGTGAATACCGACCTTTCGGCCTTTGCGCCGGGACGGCGGCTGTAACGACCAAAAAACGATCCAACAGCAAGAGGAAAACATCATGAAACTGAGCACAATTCTGGCCGCAACCGTGGCCGCAACAGCCCTGAGCGGCGCCGCAAACGCCGAAAAATGGGACATGCCGATGGCCTATTCAGCGACCAACTTCCATTCCGAAATGGGCGTGGTTTTCGCCGACAAAGCGCGCGAATACACCAATGGCGCCGTCGACATCACCGTACATCCCGGCGGGTCGCTGTTCAAAGGCGGCGAGATCCAGCGCGCAATCCAGACCGGTCAGGTCAACATCGGCGAGCGTTTCATGTCGGCCCACGCCAACGAGGCCCCGATCCTCGGTTGGGACAATTTGCCCTTTGTTGCAACATCTTACGAGGCCAACGACAAGCTGTGGGCCGCCGCCAAGGACACCGTCAACGCAGCCCTGTCCGATCTGAACTTGGTGGCGCTTTACACCTGCCCATGGCCGGGTCAGGGCTTTTACTTCAACAAAGAAGTCGGCTCGTCCAGCGACACCCAAGGCGTCAAATTCCGCAGCTACAACAGCGCCACCGCCACCTTCGCCGAAGAGCTGGGCATGATCCCGGTACAGGTCGAAGCAGCTGAATTGTCGCAAGCGCTGGCCACCGGCGTAGCCGAGGCGTTTATTTCTTCTGGTTCGACAGGTTACGACCGCAAAGTGTGGGAGCACCTGAGCCATTACTACAAGGTCAACGCCTGGCTGCCGCGCAACTATGTGATGGTCAACAAACAGGCCTGGGACGGTCTTGACGGTGCCGCGCAGGCCGGTCTGCAAAAAGCGGCCGATGAAACCGGCGCCGCCTGTTCTGCCAAATCGTCCGAACTGGCGGGATGGTATTTCGAGCAGCTTCAGGCCAATGGCATGAAAGTCGAAGACGCCGGCCCCGATTTCCTGGCCGAGCTGGAAACCATCGGCGCCAAGATGCAATCGGATTGGCTGGCAACCGTTGGCGACGACGGTCAGGCCATCCTTGACGCCTTCAACGCCGACTAAACCTATTGGGTGGCCACTTTAACAAGGCCACCCAACCCCCTGTTTTCAAAGGACAGATGATGAGAGACTGGCCCCTTCTTGTGGGACTGCCGCTTTGGGCGTGGCTGTTCGTGATTCCGACGCTTTTTGCCGCCCTGTGCGGGCTGTGGCGTGCGCCCATGGGCCGCGTGATGCGCCCGATCTGGGCCGTGCTCGACCGGGTCTATCTGGCCTCGGGCGTTTTGGCGTCGGTGTTCATGGTGATCATCCTGCTGCTGATCGTGGCACAAATGATCGCGCGCTGGTCCAACATCGCCTTTCCCGGCTCGACCGAATTCGCCGGTTACGCCATGGCCGCCACGTCGTTTTTCGCGCTGGCCTACGCGCTGAACCGCGGCTCGCATATTCGCGTGTCGATTTTCCTTAACATGAACCGGCACACAAGGTTCTGGATGGACGCTTTTGCGCTGCTGATCGCCGCCATCACCGCCACCTATTTCGCCCGCTATGCGGTGAAAACCAACATCTTCTCGAAAATCCTGAACGACCGCACCCAGGGCACCGACATGGTGCCGGAATGGGTGCTCAGCCTCTTTGCGATGTTCAAAACCGCGCCCAGCCAGTGGGGCGAGCTCTGGGCCAAAACCGGCGACGCTTGGGTCTTCACCCCGGTCTGGTTGCCGCAATTGCCGATGTCGATCGGCACCATCCTGCTGGCCATCGCACTGTGGGACAACTTGACCCGCCTGCTGATCACCCATGAAAACGCCATGAAGGGGGAGGCCGTCGCATGACCGAGCTTTACGCCACCGTCATCTTTCTCTTTGTCCTGTTTGCCCTGCTGGGCAGTTCGGTTTGGGTGGGTCTTGCGCTGATGGGCGTCGCCTGGGTTGGGATGGAACTGTTCACCTCACGCCCTGCCGGTGACGCCATGCTGACCACGATATGGACCGGCGCCAGCAGCTGGACCCTGACCGCGCTGCCGCTGTTCATCTGGATGGGCGAGATCCTCTATCGCACCCGCCTATCCGAGGACATGTTTCGCGGTCTGGCCCCGTGGTTGCGCAAATTGCCCGGCGGCTTGTTGCACACCAACATTGCCGGATGCACGATTTTCGCAGCCGTTTCAGGCTCTTCTGCGGCGACGCTCACAACTGTGGGCAAGATGTCGATCCCCGAATTGCGCGCGCGCGGATATCCTGAATACATGATCATTGGCACGCTGGCCGGCGCCGCCACGCTGGGTCTGATGATCCCGCCCTCGCTGACCCTGATCGTTTACGGCGTCACCATCAACGAATCCATCACCAAGCTGTTCATGGCCGGAATCATCCCCGGGCTGGTGCTGGCCAGCCTGTTTGCCAGTTATATCATTGCCTGGCACTTTCTGCGCCCCAGCGAACATGCCCGCCCGGAACCCGAAATGTCGCTGGGCGAGATGTTTGCCGAGAGCCGCTTTCTGATCCCGGTGCTGGCGCTGGTGTTTCTGGTGATCGGGTCGATGTATTTCGGCTGGGCCACCGCAACCGAAGCCGCCGCCGTTGGCGTGCTGGGCGCGCTGGCGCTGGCCGCGATCCAACGCTCGCTGACCTGGTCGACCTTCCGTGAAAGCCTGATGGGGGCCACTTGCACGTCGGCCATGATCGCGCTGATCCTGATGGGCGCGTCGTTCCTGTCGCTGGCCATGGGCTTCACCGGTCTGCCCCGCGCGCTGGCCGCGTGGATCGATCAGATGAACCTGTCACCGCTGGTGCTGATCGCCGCGCTCACCGTGTTCTATGTGATCCTGGGCATGTTTCTCGATGGCATCAGCTCGGTTGTGCTCACCATGGCCATCGTCGAGCCGATGATCCGTCAGGCCGGCATCGACGTGATCTGGTTTGGCATATTCATCGTCGTCGTCGTCGAAATGGCCCAGGTCACGCCGCCGATCGGGTTCAACCTGTTCGTGCTGCAAGGCATGACCAATCACGAGATCAGCTATATCGCCAAAACCGCGATACCCATGGTGGGCTTGATGCTGCTGATGGTGATCATTCTGGTGGTCTGGCCGGAACTGGCCACGTGGTTGCCTGACAACATCCGCAAGTCGCCGGGCTAATGCTGGCGCTTGCCGCACGCCACGGGCGGCTGGTGCTGATTGCCGGGCTTGTGGCCGGCGTGGCCTTGCCCGGTCTGGCCCAGGTGATGTCGCGCTACATCCCGGAAATGGTCGCGCTGATCATGTTTCTGGGCACCTTGCGCCTGTCGCCGCGTGATCTGCGCGATTTGCGTACGCGTTTGGGGCGGGCCTGCGCCGTGGTGCTGGCGCTACAACTGGCGCTACCTCTGGCGTTGATCGCGGTTTTTGCGCTGTTTGGAGCACTAAACTCCCCGCTCGCCATGGCTTTGGTGTTGCTGGCCGCCGCGCCCTCAATCGTCGGCAGCCCCAACATCGCAGCACTGATGGGCCTGCCCGCCGCGCCCGCGATGCAGTTGCTGGTGCTGGGCACGCTGATCTTGCCGGTGACCATCCTGCCGCTGTTCTGGCTGATGCCTGCATTGGGCGGGTTTGAAACAGTGCTTTGGGCCGCGTTGCGTCTGCTCGCGCTGATCCTTGTGGCCGGTGGCGGTGCGCTGGCGCTGCGGGCCGCGCTGTTGCCCAACCCGTCTGAAGCGGCCCGCACACGCCTTGATGGCGCCTCGGTCATTGGGTTGGCGGTGTTTGTGATCGGACTGATGCCGGCACTGTC
The DNA here is from genome assembly GCA_045105075.1 of Sedimentitalea sp. Taxonomy (GTDB): domain Bacteria; phylum Pseudomonadota; class Alphaproteobacteria; order Rhodobacterales; family Rhodobacteraceae; genus JBGCDD01. The sequence goes on from JBGCDD010000237.1 coordinate 19,595, forward strand.
GGGCGCGGTTGGGTCCGCTCCGCTGCAGTTGGTGTTCTGGATGATCGTGGTCTTTGTCGCCAATTTCGGCGCGCAAATCCTGTGTTACCGCTTTGGATCACCCTTGGGCGACGCCCGTGGCCCCACCGCGCTGGTCGCCGGCAACCGCAATGTATCGCTGTTTTTCGCCGCCCTGCCAGGCGATCTTATGGCGCCTTTGCTGCTGTTTCTGGGCTGTTATCAAGTGCCAATGTTCCTGACACCAATCCTGATGGGTTGGCTTTACCGCAGCCGCGCTGGCAGCGCCGCATAACCGCGAAACCGCATGCGCCCGCCCGGCACACGGCCCGGTTCCAGCACGTAATCAGGGAAGCGTGCCAAAAACCGCGACACGGCGATCCGCCCCTCCATCCGCGCCAGCGTCAGCCCGACACACACGTGCGGGCCGCCGGCAAAGGCCAGATGGCGGTTGGGTTTGCGGGTGATGTCCATGCGCGCGGGGTCGTCAAACACGTCCGGATCGCGGTTGGCGGCCCCAATGACCAGATGCAGGTTGGTGCCTTTGGCGATTCGCACCCCGCCAATCTCCACCTCAGCCGTGGTTTCGCGGTTACCCAACTGGTTGGGCGAGCGCAAACGCAGGAATTCCTCGACCGCAGGTGCAATCAGATCGGGCTGCGCCAACAACAGCGCCTTTTGATCCGGGTGATCATGCAGCAAAGCCAGCCCGTTTCCGATCAGATTGGTTGTGGTCTCGTGGCCGGCATTGAGAATGAAGATACAGTTCTGGATCAGCTCGATTTCGCTTAATTGTTCATCCGCGCCCTCGCCCCGGATCAACCGGGTCAGCACGTCGGTCCCGGGATCCCCCGGCGCCACGCGACGCCGCGCGATCAGATCACTCAGGTACGCACTGAACTCGGCCCCCGCCGCATTGCCCCGCGCCATCTGATCCTCATTCAGGCTGGGCTCCAAAGCGCCCAATATCGCCAGCGACCAGTCGCGCAGCGGCGCCCGTTCGGCCACCGGAATGTCCAGCAGATTGCCAATGATCTGAATCGGAATGGCGGCGGCAAAACCCTCGATCAGGTCCACCTGCGGCCCCATCTGATCCAGCAAATAATCGACCGTGTCGATCAATCCCGGCTCCATCCGCGCAATCGCACGCGGCGCAAGGGCGGCCGTCATGATCTTGCGCACGCGGGTGTGCAAAGGCGGATCAGAAAACACCAGCGACGTGGTGTGGTGTTCAAAAAGCGGCGCATCCACCCCGTATTTTGGGGCAAACACGCGCTTTTTATCCGATGAAAACAACGTGGTATCGCGATAGATCCGGTCCAGATCGCCATGACGCGCGATCACAACCGACCCGTCGGGCTGGCGCAACACCGGCGCCTGCGCCAGCAGCCAATCATAGACCGGGAACGGGTCGTCCAGAAACCCGTCAGGCGGGTTGGCCAGATCGAACCCGGTCACGCTCACAAGATGAAATCGCCCGCCGTCAGCCCGACCGCGCCCTGCACTTCAATGGCAAAATCAGCCACCGTGTCGCCATCGACATCGGCGCTGACAATGGTGTCACCACCGATTTCGTCGGTTACAACCGTGGCCACACCGTTCTGGAAACTGCCATTGATCGACAGCGCAAAACTGCCCGCAATCATACCCGACAGGTCGATCACATCCAGACCCACCTCAAAGTCGATGATCCAGTCGATCAGACCGCTGCTGGCCATGCTGTCGGTGGCATTTTCAAAGATGAACGCGTCGGCGTCGCTGCCACCGGTCAGCCGGTCCCAGCCAAAACCACCCTCCAGCTGGTCCTCGCCGTCGCCGCCCTGCAATTTGTCATTGCCGCCGCCACCGATCAGCTTGTCATCTTCGCCGCCGCCCTTCAGCACATCCTTGTCCGCGCCACCAATCAGTTTGTCACGACCGCCCCCGCCCAGCAGCAGGTCTTCGCCGTCTTCGCCCTCAAGGATGTCGCGATTGGATCCGCCGCGCAGCTCGTCGTCATCGCCGCCACCGTTCAGCGTGTCCTTGCCGCCATTGCCCGAAAGCGTGTCGTCGCCGTCCTCGCCGCTGATGTCATCGCGCCCGCCATTGCCGGTCAGCACATTGTTGGCCGCGTTGCCCACAATCGTGTCATCGCCCGACCCGCCAATGGCGTTTTCGATCAGTGAGCGTTCGTCATCGTTGAACAGACGCGCATTGGCCACGTTGCCGCGCGCAAACACCGACGCGCCACTGCCCTGCCCGTTCAGATCGGCCAGCTGGGCGGCATCAAAGGTCGAAAACTCACCCGGCGTCAGATCGATGTTCAGGTCGGTGGCATAATTGCTCAGATCATAGGTGTCCTCGCCGTCGCCATCCCAAATGGTGCGGAAAATCCGGTTGCCCGCAGGTGTGCCATCGCCAACGCCATTGATCGACATCTCGCCGGTCGTGGTTGAAAACGTATAAACCGTGTCGCCGCTCCAGACTTCGCCAGTGCTGGAATAGTTCGCGCCATGAAAATACTGCAAAGCGGCAATATCCAACTGCTGGTAAGTCTGCGCCCAGTCCACCACACCGGAATCATAGGAAAACGTGTCCGTGTCGCCGACATAGTCGGTATAGGTCACCACGGTATATTCTTGTGAATCAAACCCCGAGGCCACAAAGGCCGGGGATTCATGCCCGTGATCCAGCCCCATCGCGTGGCCGATTTCGTGGGTGAAAAACAGATAGGCCTCGTTGCCAATGGTCGGATTGTTGGTGCCGCTGCCAAAGAACCCATCACCGCCGGTTTCGCCTGTGTTGGGCAAATAGGCATAGCCACCGCCCAGCCCCACTTCCTGGGCAAAGCGCAATGTTCCCTCGGTGGTGGCGCTTTCGGTGACTTCGGTAAAGGTCAGATTGGTGAAGCTGGCGATTTCGTCCAACACCCGTTCAACGGCCGCTTTTTGGCTGTTGCTCAAAGGGTTGACGTCATTGGTGTTCTGGTAACCGATGAACTGACCGTCGTCGGGAAAGCTGTAGGTCAGCGTGCTTGGCGCCCAATGTTGGCTGTGCAACCAAGTATAATAAACTTCATCGGTGAATGTGGTGTTGTTTACGGCAGTCATAACAGGGTACTCCAAACGTATAATTTACGGCCTAAAAATGTGGTAAAGAGCGGGTCTCTAATTCCACCATTGTGGGCGCAAAACCCGTTCAGAACAAGGCATCCGTCCCTTTTTGTTAGGAATAGTTAACGCAATGAGCACGCCGGTTTCAAGCATCCGCAATCTGGGCCCCGCCTTTGAGCAAAGCTGCGCCGCCGCCGGGATTATGTCTGCCGAAGAGTTGCGCGCGTTGGGCGCCGACGCCGCTTATGAAAGACTGCTGCGCGCAGGCACCAAGCCTCATTTCATCGGCTATTACGTGCTGGTCATGGCCCTGCAGGGGCGCCCCTGGAACGATTGCAAGGGCGACGAGAAAAAGGCGCTCAGGGTGCGCTTTGATGCGTTAAAGGCCAGCGGACATGACAAGGGCCGCTCCGATCTGGAGGCGGCCCTTGACGCGATTGGAGTGCTGGAAAAGCCTCAGCCGACCAGTTCGAGACCGGAGAAGAAGTAAGCAATTTCCACAGCCGCGGTTTCAGGCGCGTCCGATCCGTGCACCGAGTTTTCGCCGACGCTTTCGGCAAATTCAGCGCGGATGGTGCCGGCTGCTGCATCTGCGGGGTTGGTTGCGCCCATGATTTCGCGGTTTTTGCTGATCGCGTTTTCACCTTCCAGCACCTGCACAACCACCGGGGCCGAGCACATGAATTCGCACAATTCGCCAAAGAACGGACGCTCGGAGTGCACGCCGTAAAACACGCCGGCCTGCGCCATGGTCATTTGGATGCGCTTTTGGGCAACAACACGCAAACCGGCTTCTTCGAACTTGGCGTTGATTTTGCCAGTCAGGTTGCGGCGGGTTGCATCGGGCTTGATGATTGAAAAGGTGCGTTCCAGGGCCATCGGGCGATCTCCGGTTTTGGGGCCGGGATCTCCGGCCATGTGTAATCCGGCGCTCGCCTAGCACGCAGACCGCCCCATGGAAAGGGCGCAGATGCCAAGGCTGGCCAGAATCGCCCGCACGGCCCTAGACTGTTGGCATGACCATGACCCGCCGCCGCTTTGCCCAATTGTCTCTGGCGACCTGCGCCGCGCCCACCTGGGCCGCCGTGCGCACGGACACCCGCGCCCACATCATCGACATGGCCAATGCGCCGTTCTTTGATCGCGACCAGGTGCCGCGTGATCTGGACGGCGCCAACGCCTGCACCCGGCCCAATCACGATTTTCTCGACGGGCTGGTCAATTCCGGCGTCGACACGGTGCTGCGCTACTATTCCGACACCAACAACGCCAATCTGAATTGCAAGAACGTCACCACGCGCGAACGCGATCTGCTGCACGATCATGGGCTTGCGCTGGCGATTGTGTACCAACACGAAGGGCGCGCCAAAAACCGCTATACCGGGGCGCGCGCGGTGCAAGACGCCCAGTTCTGCCTGGACCGCGCGCGCAAGATCCGCCAGCCCCAAGGTTCGACCATCTATTTCGGCGTTGATTCCGATGCCGCACTGAACACCGATCAGGGCGTGATCGACTACTTCACCCAAATCAACCGCGCGTTTCAGGGCCGCTTTCAGGTCGGGATCTACGCCGCCGGTGCCCGTTGCGAGCTGATCCGCCGCCGTGATCTGGCCGATGCGTTCTGGGTCCCCGAAGCCCCCGCCTGGGCCGGCACCCGCGCGTTTATGAATTCCGGCCAATGGAGCGTGTTTCAAAACAAGACCAACATCAACAACTCGCGCACCACCGCCGATCTGGGCCAACCGCTGCACATCGACACCGACATCATGAACCCCGCCGCCGGCACCACTTTGGGCGGGTTCACACGCGACGGGTCGATCAAACACTATGACCGCGCCCGCCTGAACGCCGTTGCAGCCGCGCGCCATTGGGTCACCGCCAGCCAGCTTGATGTGTTTGAGGACCCCGGCGGGCGCAAAACCTCGCATATCTGCATCGCGCGTACGGTACATGTGCTTGAAATGGGCACCGATTGGGCCTGGGTCGATCTGGACGAAGACGGCATTGGCGATGGCTACGTGCGCACAACCGATCTGGCACCGCTGAAAAACATGCCGAAATGGCGCCGCAGCGGGTGCAAACTGCCAGACATTTGACAGGGGCATTTGACAGGCGTGCCCACACCGTCTGGTCCTGCCCGCAAAGCTCTGCTAGGGCACGCCCATGTTACGCATTTCCGACATCACATACGCCGTCGAGGGCCGCCCGCTGTTCGAGGGCGCCAGCGCCGTGATCCCCGAGGGCCACAAAGTGGGTCTGGTCGGGCGCAATGGCACCGGCAAAACCACCCTGTTTCGCATCATCCGCGGCGAATTGTCGTTGGAATCAGGCGACATTTCGATGCCTTCGCGCGCGCGCATCGGTGGCGTCGCACAGGAAGTTCCCGCCTCGGCCACCTCCTTGCTTGATACCGTGCTGGCCGCCGACACCGAGCGCGCCGAGTTGCTGGCCGACACCAGCCAGGACCCCACCCGCATCGCCGAAATCCAGACCCGGCTGACCGATATTGATGCCTGGTCCGCCGAGGCGCGCGCCTCCAGCATTCTCAAGGGTCTCGGCTTTGATGACGCCGAACAGCTGATGCCCTGTTCTGATTTTTCGGGCGGTTGGCGCATGCGCGTGGCTTTGGCGGCTGTGTTGTTCGCCAAGCCTGACCTGTTGCTGCTGGACGAACCGACCAACTATCTCGATCTCGAAGGCGCGCTGTGGCTGGAAAACTATCTGGCGCGCTATCCCCACACGGTGATCATCATCAGTCACGACCGTGGCTTGCTGAACCGGGCTGTCGGCGCGATCCTGCATCTTGAGGACCGCAAACTGACCTTTTACCAAGGCCCCTATGACCAGTTCGCCCGCCAACGCGCCGAAAAACTGGCGCTGGCCGAGGCGATGGCCAAGAAACAGGAAACCCGGCGCGCGCATCTGCAATCTTACGTCGACCGCTTCCGCTACAAGGCCGACAAAGCCCGTCAGGCCCAGTCGCGGATCAAGGCGCTGGCCCGGATGACGCCGATCTCCAGCCCGCAAGAGGCCGCTCTGCGCGCCTTTACCTTTCCCGAACCCGAAGAAATGTCGCCCCCGATCATCAATGTGGAAGGCGGCGTAACCGGTTACGGTGAAACAGAAGTTCTCAAGCGGCTGAACCTGCGCATTGATCAGGACGACCGCATCGCCTTGCTGGGCAAGAACGGTCAGGGCAAATCAACCCTGTCGAAGTTGCTGTCTGATCGTCTGCCCTTGATGGCCGGCAAAATGACCCGCTCTGGCAAGCTGCGCATCGGCTATTTCGCGCAACATCAGGTCGACGAGCTGTTTGTCGATGAAACCCCGCTGGACCATTTGCGCCGTCTGCGCCCAACCGAGGCCCCGGCGCGCTGGCGCTCGCGACTGGCCGGGTTTGGCCTTGGCCCTGCGCAGGCGGAAACAGTCGTCGGGCGGCTGTCGGGCGGGCAAAAGGCGCGCCTATCGCTGCTGATTGCCACGATTGATGCCCCGCACATGCTGATTCTGGACGAACCCACCAACCACCTTGATATCGAATCGCGCGAGGCGCTGGTTGAGGCGCTGACCGATTATTCCGGCGCGGTCATTCTGGTTAGTCACGACATGCACCTGTTGTCGCTGGTGGCCGACCGGCTTTGGCTGGTCTCGGACGGGTCGGTCAAACCGTTTGACGACGATCTTGAGGCCTATCGCACCTTGCTTTTGGCCCGCGACAAACCCGCCCCCAAGGCCGACGCGCCCAAGCCCAAACGCCCGTCGCGCGATGCGATCAATGCCCTGCGCGCTGACGTTAAGAAAGGCGAGCAACGCGTTGAAAAGCTGAACGATATGCGTGACAAGCTGGCCAAGAAACTGGCCGATCC
>JBGCDD010000238.1:0-17925 GCA_045105075.1 Sedimentitalea sp.
GGCAAACATGTGCTGTGGTTGCAGGTGCGCATGGCGCCGGGTCAGATCAAAGGCGATGCAGGCGGCGACATCACCGCCACCAATTGGACTGAAGCGGCCCAGCCGTTTGCCGATCGCGCGCTCGATATCCTGGAGCGTTACGCGCCGGGCACCCGCGCCCATATTCTGGGCCAGCATATTGTGACACCGGACATGCTGGAGGCCGACAATGCCAATCTTGTGGGCGGCGATCAGGTGTGTGGCAGCCATCATCTGCATCAACACTTTATGAACCGCCCCGCGCGCGGCTATGCAGATGGCACGACACCGATCCGCAACTTGTATCACACCGGCGCAGCTGTCTGGCCCGGTGGCGGCACCGGCGCAGGGCCCGGCACGCTGTTGGCGAAGAAGCTCGCCGGAGATTGACTTAGAAAACCGGACACTGACCTATAAAAAAACCAAACAGGGGAACGCACAATGACACTGACCAGAAGACACCTTTTGATGACCACAGCGGCTTTGGCTGCGGCGGGTTTGCCCAGTTTCGCGCAGCAGATCGACGAATTGGTTATCGCCTATAACGTTAACCTGCCCAGCTGGGACCCCACTGTGGGCCTGTCTGCGGTGAACCCGACAATCCAGGGGTTCTATCAGTCTGTGTTCGACCTTTATATTCCGCAAAATCCGGACCTTAGCTTTGGTTCGGGCATCATCACCGGCTATGGCTGGTCCGACGACAACACGTCGATCTGGATGGATGTGCGCGAGGGCGTGAGCTGGCACAACGGTGATCCGCTGACCGCAGAAGATGTGGCCTGGTCGCTGGCGCGCGTGGCCAATCCCGACACCGGTTCGCCCATCCAATTCATCTGGGGCAAGATCACCAACATCAAGGCCGAGGGCAACCGTGTCACCGCCGACATGCCGCAATATGAACCGACGTTTTTCAAATGGATGTCGTTCCTGACCGGCTATGTCATGCCCAAGAAATACTACGAAGAAGTCGGCGCCGAAGGGTTCGAAGCCGCGCCCATCGGTTCTGGCCCTTACATGGTCGAAAAGTTCGAACGCAACGCTTTTGTGCGCCTGAAGGCCAACGAAAACTACTGGGGCGGCGCGCCCGAATTCAAGACCGTGACGATCAAGTTTGTCACCGACGCCGCCTCGCGGGTGGCCGAAGTGGAGTCGGGCAATTCGCATGTTACCTTGGAAATCCCATACGAGGAATTCGACCGCCTGAAAGGCAAATCGGGGCTGGCTGGCGTCGCCGAACCGGTGTCGGATATCGGGATGATTTTCCTCAACGACATCGAAGTGATGACAGACCCCAACGTGCGCAAAGCTGCCGCCCACGCGATTGACAAGCAGCTGATCGTCGACCGGTTGCTTTCGGGATATGGCGTGCCCATCGACACGCTGCAAACGCCAGACTACATCGCTTATGACGACAGCATCACCGTGGCCTACGACCCGGAGCTTTCGAAAAAGCTGTTGGCCGAGAGCGGTTATGGCCCTGATAACCCTGTCAAATTCAAAATCCAAACCACCAAGGGCTTCAAGCCCAAGGACTATGAGATGATCCAGGCGATTGTGGGTCTTTGGCGCCGCGTCGGGATCGAAGCCGAGATCGAGGTTTATGAGATCGCTAAGCATTTCGAGCTGCGTGCGGCTGATCAGCTGGCGCCTGCCGCGTTCTACAACTGGGGCAATTCGGTGGGTGACCCGACCACCTCGACCGGATTCGCGATGTTTGGCCCGTCGCCGCATTCTGTCTGGGACGGCAAAGCCACGTTCGATGCGATCCTGCCGCTGTGGGGCGAGGCCGACGAGGCCAAGCGCATTGCCGGCTGGAAAGAGGTGGACCGTATGATTGCAGAAGACGCGCAGGTCATTCCGCTGTTGCAGTTTGTCCAGCCCATCGTGCATGCGGCCGGCGTCAAGGTCACGCCGCACCGTTCCGGCGCGCTGTTGCCGCATCTGATGACGCGGGCGTAAATCCAATGGCGGGGCCGTATCCGCGCCCCGCCGCTTTTGACGGACTTTCATGACCTTTTTTCGCGCTTTCATAATTCGGTTGCTGACCACAGCCGTGACGCTGTTTGGCGTGGCCGTGATTGTGTTTGTGGTGATCCGCGTGGTGCCGGGCAATCCCATCGCAATGATGCTGCCCCCCGGAGCCACCGACGCCGACATCGCCCGACTGCAAGCGCAATACGGCTTTGACAAAACCATCTTTGAGCAGTTCGTGATCTGGTTGACAAATGTCATGCAGGGCGATTTCGGCACGTCGATTTCGCTGCGCCAACCGGTCGGTGATCTGGTGCTTGGGCGTCTGCCCGCAACGTTGGAATTGTCGATTGTGGCGCTGGTGATGGCCGTGCTTATGGGCGGCACGCTGGCCCTGCTCGGCACCCGCTTTCGCGACACCCCCACGGAGGGCGCCGTGGATGTCAGCGCGGGGGTTGCACTGTCGATTCCAGATTTTCTGTGGGGTCTGGTGCTGATTTTGCTGTTTGGGGTGCTGTGGCCGGTATTTCACATCTCGGGGCGGATTTCGCCGTCGCTTAACATTGATTTCACAACGAATTTCTATCTGTTCGAGGCGCTGCTGCGGCTTCGCTTTGACGTGATCGCCGACCTGATCGGCCACATGTTCATGCCCGCGCTGGCGCTGGCGATCCCACTGGCCGCGATCATTGCGCAACTGCTGAAACAGTCGCTGAAAGAAACCATGCACCTGGATTATGTCACCCTCGCGCGCACCAAAGGTTACGGCGAAAACCATGTGATCACCCGTGAAGCACTGCCAAATGCAGTTCTGCCGACGCTGACTTTGGTGGGCGTTCAGTTCACCTTTCTGATCGGCGGCACCGTCATTATCGAGCGGTTGTTCAGCTATGAGGGCCTTGGCAATATGGCCATTGACGCGGTGATCAACCGCGACCTGCCGTTGATCCAGGGCATTGTGCTGCTATTTGCGCTGCTGTTCACGTTGGTCAATCTGGCGGTGGACATGCTTTACGTGGTTCTAAATCCCCGTCTGCGCCATGCGTGACGCCAAGATTGACACAGGCGCGCGCCATGCGTGACGCCAAGATTGACACAGGCGCGCGTCATGCGTGACGCGCGCGGCGATGTGCGCCGACCCATCGGGCTGCGTCTGTGGCTTTCGGGGGGATGGCTGACCCTGTTGGTTCTGGCCGCTGTTTTTGCCCCGCTGATCGCCCCCAAAGACCCGCTGATGCAGGACTTGTTTCTGGGCCGCATGGCGCCAGTCTGGCTGGACGGCGCCGAGCCGGGCTATCTTTTGGGCACAGATTCACTGGGCCGCGATGTGCTGTCGCGCATTCTGTATGGCGCGCGGCTGGCGCTGATCGTGGCGCTGATTGCGGCCAGCCTGACCTGCGTCATCGGCGCAACTTTGGGACTGATCGCGGGCTACTATCGCGGTTGGCCCGACCGCATCATCAGCCGTTTTGTCGACATCTGGATGGCGTTCCCCCCAGTGCTGTTTGCAATTTTGCTGATCGCGGTGCTGGGTCCGGGATTGGTGTCGATCATCATCGCCATCGTGGTCATCGACTGGACCCGCTTTGCCCGCGTGGTGCGCGCCGAAGCCATGAGCCAGAGCGCGATGGACTATGTGGCCTCGGCCCAGGTCGCCGGGCGCGGCCGCTTTGGCATCATGATCACCGAAATCCTGCCCAACGTTCTGCCCACCATCCTGGTCTTGTTAACCTTGGAAATGGGCATCGCGATCATCGTCGAGGCGATCCTGAGCTTTGTGAACCTGTCGATCTCAACCGACAGCCCAACCTGGGGTGGCATGATCGCAGAAGGACGCACATCGGTGCACCAGGCGTGGTGGGTGCTGATTTTCCCGCTGATCACCCTGTTTTTAACCGTGCTCAGCTTTAGCCAATTGGGCGAGGGCTTGAAAGACCGCTTTGATCCGGTGCTGCGATGAAAGATTATTTGCGGATCAAGAACCTGACAGTGACGCTCAGATCAGGTGCGCCGATCCTGCGCGCCGTGTCGCTACGCGTGGCGGGCGGACAAGTGCATGGGTTGGTGGGCGAATCCGGTGCCGGCAAGTCGATGATCGGCAAGGCGGTTCTGGGCACTTTGCCGCGCGCTTTGCAGGTCACATCAGGCGAGATCTGGTTCGACGGCACCGACCTGTTGACCCTTCCGCCAGCCGAACGGCGCAAGCGCATCGGCGCCAGTGCGGCGCTGATCCCGCAGGATCCGTTAACCGCGCTCAACCCCTCAAAACGGATCGGACCACAGATCACGCGCCGGCTGGTCGATATTCTGGGCTGGCGCAAAGGCGACGCCGAAAAACGCGCGCTGGATCTGTTGCACGAGGTCCATATCGACGCCCCAGAGCGCGTTATGCGCAGCTATCCGCACGAGCTGTCGGGGGGCATGCGCCAGCGCATTCTGATCGCCTCGGCCTTTGCCGCCGAGCCCAAACTGATCATCGCCGACGAGCCAACAACGGCTTTGGATGTGACCGTGCAAAAACAGATCCTGCGCCTGATCGCCGAGATGCAAAGCCGCCACAACACAGCGCTCTTGTTTGTCACTCATGATCTGGGCGTGGTGTCAAAAACCTGCGACAGCCTGTCGGTGCTCTACGCGGGCAAAGTCGTGGAAGAGGCGCAGATGCTGCGGTTTTTCATGCACCCGATCCATCCCTATTCTGCGGCCCTTTTGGCGGCCACGCCGACCTACACCAACCCTTTGGACAGTTTGGTTCCGGTGCCGCAAAACGTGATCGACGCGGTGGAACAGGATGTGCGAGACCATGATGTCAGGGCTGGCCATGTATGAAATTCGCGACCTGCACCTGTCTTTGCCCGACATGACCCGCAAGCCGTTGCTGGGGGCGGCGCCGCGCATCGAGATCCTGAAGGGGCTGACATTTGACGTGCCCAAAGGCAGCGTGATGGGCATTGTCGGCGGCTCGGGGTCCGGCAAATCAACGCTGGGGCGGGCGATGCTGCGCCTGCTGGAGCCCACCCGTGGCACGATCCACTTTGACGGGCGCGACATCACCCATCTGCCCGAAACCGAATTGCGCCAACTGCGACAACGCTTTCAGATGATCTTTCAGGATCCGATGTCATCGCTGAACCCGCGCCGTCGTGTGGGCGGTATCATCGCTGGGCCGATGCGTTTGCACGCGATGGACCGCATCGAGGCGCGTGTCGACGAAGCGCTGGATCGCGTCGGACTGGCGCGCAGCTTTGCGCAGCGCTATCCGCACGAACTGTCCGGCGGGCAACGCCAACGGGTTGGCATCGCACGCGCCATTGCGCTACGCCCAGATTTCATTCTGGCCGACGAAATTGTGTCGGGGTTGGATGTGTCATCCCAAGCCCAGGTGCTGAACTTGCTAGGCGATTTGGTCGCCGATCTGGGCCTGACGCTGGCCTTTATCAGCCATGATTTGTCGGTGATCCGGCGGCTGTGCACATCGGTGCTGGTGTTGCATCAGGGCGAAATCGTGGAAGCTGGCGAAACCGCGGCGCTGTTCGCCGCCCCCAAGGCCGCCTATACCCGCGAGTTGCTTCAGGCGATCCCCCTACCCGATCCCTATCAAGTCTGGAGCTGAGACCCGCGCATCAAATGGCCTGGCGCGTCGTAAAGTGCGCCGCGCAGAGTTGTGGCCGAAAACAATGTACCGGCAACATTGACCTGCACCTGCGCGCCATCCTCAAGCGGCGTCGTGACATGGCCCAATGCCACCGGCCTGTCGATCCGAAACCCATACGCGCCCGAGGTCACTTGGCCTACGATCCTGTCATCTGAAACAATCGGCTCGTGCCCTGCCAAAACCACCGATTTGTCATCCAAAGCCAACGAAATCACGCGTGGTGCGATGCCTTTTTTGCGCCGCTCTTCAAGCGCCTGGTCACCAATAAACCCGCCCGATTTGCGCACCGCAAAATCGAGACCTGCATCAAGCGGCGTCACGTCGCTGTCCAACTCGTGGCCCATCGCGCAAAACCCTTTTTCAATGCGCATCGCCGTTTGCGCAAACAACCCCGCAGGGCGCGCACCGGCCTCGATCATCGCCGCATAGATCGCTGGGGCATTTTCCGATTTGCAGGTGATCTCCCAGCCTGCTTCGCCCACATAAGACATCCGCGCCGCGCGAATATGTTTGCCTGCGATGTGGCCCGGACCAACTTTGAAATAGCCAAGATCTGTCAACTCAGGCGCGCCGGTTTCGGCCGCAATCCGCGCCGCATCAGGACCAGACAGGCACAGGGTGGCAAACTTTTCACTGCTGTCCTCAAGCGTGACATCAAAGCCGTCGGCGTGGCGGGCGAACCACGCAAGATCGCGTTTGATCGCCGCGGTGCCAGTGAACAGCCGGTAATGATCATGTGCGATGCGCTGCGCGGTGATGTCAGATTCAAAAGTGCCGCGTTGGTTTAAAACAGCGCTATAAATCACCGATCCGGGCGAGCGGGCCATATGGCCCGCGCACGTTTTCAACAGAAACGCTTCTGCATCCGGGCCGGTGACCTCGATCTTGCCAAAGGATGAAGCATCAAAGATCGCGGCCTGTTCACTGGCCGCAAGCACCTCGGCGCGCACGTTTTCAAACCAGTCCGGGCGGTCAAACCGCAAGGTTGGCTCGTTGGTTTTGCCAAAGTAAAGCGGACGTTCCCAGCCATAGAACTGACCCATATGCGCGCCGGCCTTGCGATGGGCCACATCCAGCGGCAGGGCGCGCAGATTGCGTGCTGATTTCAGCTGTTTGCCGGGGTAGGCGATGTCGTAATGGGTGCCCAAAATCTCGGGGGCGCGCGCCATCAGATGATCTATACCATTGAAAACAGGCGCAAAGCGCTTGGCGTCCGCCTCGCCCAGATCATAGGCTGTGTGGCCATGTACAATCGTATGGGCCAGGTTCATCCCTGCCCCACCGCCCGCCGCCATACCCACCGAATTCATCCCACAACCCAGAAACAACCCACGCGTTTCAGCCGTTTCGCCAAGCATAAAGGTGCCATCGGGGGTAAAGCTTTCCGGCCCGTTCAACAGCATTTTAACGCCTGCGGTTTGCAATGCGGGCAAGCGGTGCAAGGCCAGTTCCATCATCGGGGCAAAATGGTCCCAGTCTTCGGGCAAAAGGCCAAATTCAAAGCTGTGATCCAGCACGCCCGGCGCAATGGGTTTGCCCGTCGGCTCGAAGCAGCCCACAAGCAAACCGCCGCTGTCGTCGCGAATATAGAGGTGGCTGTCATGGTCACTAAGCGTGGGCATATTGCCAGTGATCTCGTCGACAGGCTCGGTCAGCAGGTAGAAATGCTCGCAAGCCAAGGCCGGCACCTCTGCCCCTGCCATCGCCCCCAACTCGCGCGACCACAACCCGGCACATATGGCCACAGCATCGCACATTACAGTTCCGCTTGTGGTTTCAACGCCCCGGATTCGCCCGTTTTCAGTGAGAATGCCGGTCACGCCGGTCTGCTCGAATATCCGTGCGCCCAAGGGCTTGGCCGCTTTGACCAAAGCCGCGCACACATCGCTGGGCGACACGCGCCCATCATCGGGCGACCAGACCGCGCCCAGCACGTCGTCGGCATTCATTAAAGGCCAACGCTCTTGCGCCTCGCCCACCGAAACCGACACCGCAGCGATCCCATAGGCCTGGGCCAGTGCCTCCTGGCGTTTGATATGGGTCAGGCGGTCAGGATTTGTGGCAATCGAAAGCGAGCCTTTCTGGATCCAGCCCACCGACTGGCCAGTTTCCTGCTCCAACTGGCTATAGAGGTCGACCGAATACTGGATCATTCGCGTCAGATTGCGCGAACTGCGCAGCGCCCGCACCTGCGCCGCCGAATGCCACGTCGTGCCCGATGTCAGGCGATTGCGCTCAAGCAAAATCGCATCTGACACACCCATCTTGGCCAAATGATACACCGTTGAGCAGCCCATGATGCCGCCGCCAATCACAACAACGCTGGCCTGTGCGGGAAGATCGGGTTTGGTCACGGCAGCATCCTGTTGACGATTTGTGTTTCATCTGTTTCACTTTGTACGTCACTTGAAACGATTGCAACAGAACTGCGAGCACTGTGCCCACGTTAAAACTGAAAGACCTGCCCCAAAGCACGTTGCTGGCGCTGAGCCCGCAACTGCGAAAGGCCGCGCGCTATGTTGTCGATCACCCCGGCGAAATCGCGACCCGGTCACAACGTTTTGTCGCACAGGCCTCGGACTTGCCCGCGCCCACATTCACCCGCCTTGCCCACGCCATCGGCTATGACAGTTACGACGCGTTGCGCGAAACCTGCCGCGATGATGTCTTGCAAAATCGCACTGTTCTGGCCGAACGCGCCCAACGTTTGGTCCAGGCCGATGGCGCACAGCCTGACTTTGCGACCAAACATGCCGCCGCGACTTTGCTTAACACCGAAAGCTTTGTGGCCAATCTGAACCCCAGCGCGTTTGAGGCCGCCGCACAAACGCTGGCCTGCGCCCGCCGCGTTGCCCTGATCGGTATGATGAGCGCGCGCCCGGTTGTTGATTACGCGATGTATCTGGCCAACATGTCGCTGCCGGGGTGGCTGGTGCTGGGTCGGGGCGGCTATGGGCTGGCCGGTGATCTGGCCGAACTGGGTGCAACTGATGCGGCGATCGTGTTCAGCATCGAACCCTATGCCACACAGTCTGTCACACTGGCGCGCGCTGTCGCCCGGCAAGATGTTTCGCTGATCGCGCTGAGCGATACCGCCCTGTCCCCGGTTGGCGAACACGCGCAGCACCAATTTGCCATCAACACGCAAAGCCAGCAGTTTTTCCCATCACATGTGGCCGCAATGGTCTTTTTTGAGGCCATTGTCGGTAGGGTCATTCAAATCAAGGGACCTGAAGCACAACAACGGATTGCCGCCGTTGAGCGACAAAACCACAACTTAGGCGAATACTGGCAGGACAAACCCGCCAACAACAAGAGAGACTAAATCAGCGAAATAGATTCTCAAATCGGCCGTCAGCGGCTTTGCTTTGGCCGCGATGGCCGCCAGCAGCGTGAGCGCGCAATGCACCAATGAGACGTGGACCAAGGTGATGGAGCGCGGCAAAATCGTGATTGGCGTCAAGGCCGATTACAAACCCTGGGCTTACCGCGATTCCGACGGCGCGCTGGTGGGCATGGAAATCGACATGGCCAATGATGTGGCCGCCAAAATGGGGCTCGAAGTTGAATTGGTGCCGGTGCAGTCGTCAAACCGGATGCAGTTTCTCGAGCAGGGCAAGATCGACATGATGATCGCCACCATGTCCGACCGCGCAGATCGCCGCCAGATTGTCGGCATTCCGGGTCCCAACTATTACACCTCGGGCACCAATGTGATGGCGCCCAAAGCGCTGGGGTTCTCCAAATGGGAAGACCTGTCGGGCAAGAAGGTTTGTGGCAAGCAAGGCGCGTTCTACAACCAGATCGTGGAAGAGCGTTATGACGTGGAAATCGTTGCCTTCACTGGCAATGCCGAAGCCAAACAGGCGCTGCGTGATCGCAAATGCGCGGCCTGGGTGTATGATGACAGCTCGATCGGTTCGGACCTGTCTTCGGGCAACTGGGACGCCTTCGAAATGCCGCTGAATTCCGAAGATGACAACCCCTGGGGTCTGGCCGTGCCTTTGGACGAGGTCAGCTGCGTGTTCGGCAACTTCATGTCCTGCGTTCAGTACAACTGGCACCGCGACGGCACGTTGATCGCGCTGGAAGCAAAATGGGGCATCAAGCCCACCACCTTCCTGGCCCGCGAAAACGAACGCTACGGCGACTGGATCAAATAAACGCAAAGGGCGCCCCACCATCGGGGCGCCCGGTTCATTTCAGGGGAAACCAATGACAATGCGCACCATTCGCTCTGCTGTGATCGCTGTTTCGGGCTGATCGCATCCAGCGCCACGGCCCAGATGAGCCAAGCCGCATTCCAGCACGCATGGATTGACCTGATGCGCACGCATCATCCCGAACTGGAGGTCAAAGTGATCGAGCCTCTGACCCTCCTGGTGAATGGCCGCGAGGCTGGCGCGCTTACTTCATATCTGCGCAATGCGTTCGCCCAATACTGTCTTGCGCCAGACGATCTTGATGAGATTTTCCAAACCTATTCGGCAATTCACGCGACACCAAAACCAGATCCGGTCGATCCGGCAAACATCATTGCCTGCGCGCGCGCAGGGGTCGAGATGGGATCCGCTGGGCATGGTGCCAAGCATCGAGTTGAACCCATCGCCGGTGATCTCTACCGCTTTGCCTGCGAAAACAACGACTCCTCCATCGCTTTTCTGGGAACGCCACCCCAAGACCAGTGCGACGCCTCGCTTGATACAATTCTGGCGCTGTCTGGCCCGATCAAATACCATGAAATTGGCCCACTCGAATTGGTCACAAGCGGCGGGAACGACGAGTCCAGCCGGATCCTGCTCTGCGGTTTCTGGGACCAACAGACCGCGCGGCTCAACAGCCAGGACATTGTGTTTGCCCTGCCCTCGCGAGACTTGTTTCTGCTTATGGCGCGACAGTCTGGTGCCAGAAAAGCAGAATTTCGCCAAGTTGCTGCCGCTCAATATGACATTGCAAGCCACCGGATCTCGCCTAAGCCGTACCTCTACCGAGAGGGGCGCATGACGGTGTTCAGGCAATGACCGCACAAGGCCCACGCCGCAGAGGAAAGCGCTGATGGAAGAGTTCTTTCGCGATCTGGCGGCGGATTACCCGCGCTGGAATTTCATCTGGATGTATGATGATCGCCAGCAGGGCAAAGTTCTGGCCGGGCTTTGGATGACCATCAAACTCAGTGTTTTGTGCCTGATCTTTTCGGTCGCCATTGGCCTTGTCGGGGCCTGGCTACAGGGCGCAAAATCGGCCCTCGTGCGCGCCTTGGTGCAAGGCTACATCCAGTTCTTCCGCAACACGCCGCCGTTGGTGCAACTGTTGTTTTTCTATTTTGCGCTTGGACAGTTCACCCCCTTTTGTCACCGGCGATGATGGCTGGACGGTCGAGCCGATCATCTCGAATGTTGGCTGGGCGGTGATTTCGCTATCGTTTTTTGCCGGCGCTTTTAACGTCGAAATCTTTCGCGCCGGCATAGAGGCAGTGCCTGAATCCACGGTCGAGGCGGCGGACTCGCTGGGGTTTTCGCGCCTGCAAACCTATATCTATGCGGTGCTGCCGCTGGCGTTTCGGGTTTGCCTTCCGGCGCTGAACAACAATCTGGTTAACTTGGTGAAAACCACCACACAGGCCTATGCCATTGCGGTGCCCGAACTGCTCTATCATTCGGTGTCGATCTGGAATGACTATCCGTCGGCGCAGTATCCCACGATGCTGATGCTGTTCGTGGCCTATATCATTCTGGTCGCGATCCTCGTCTTCGGCATGAGCCGCTGGGAACGCAGTATGAAAATTCCGGGGTACGGCACATGAAACACATCCCCGGCATCACAGGGCCTGCGCGCGGGCTGGCGGTTCTGAAACCGTTTGATGTGCAAAAACATGTGCCTGATGGCTATATCTTCACGCGCTGGGTGGCTTCCCTGCCGTGGTGGAGCCCGTTTGCAGTGTTGCTGGTCATGGCGATCTGGCCGCAAATCGCCTATGCCCAAGGGCGCTACAGCACCGCCGAAGCATTTGACGCGCTGTGGCGCTGGATGCCGTTTTTGCTGAAATCCGGGTTCTTCTTTAACGTGCTGATTTCAGTTCTGGCCATGGCCATCGGCACTGTCGCCGGCGCGGCGTTGGGACTGGGGCAAATCTCGCTTTTTCGACTGGTGCGCGCGTTTGCATGGTTCACCACTCAGCTGTTTCGCAACTCGCCCTGGCTGGTGATCCTGTTTATCGTGCTGTTGGCGTTTCCGTTTGAGGTCAAGATCTTTGGCACGATCATCCGCATTCCTGACTGGATCAAAGGCGTCATTGGCTTGAGCCTGCCGGTGATGGCCAATATTTCCGAAGTGGTGCGCGGCGCCGTGCAATCGGTGCCGACAGCCCAATGGGAGGCCGCCGAAAGCCTTGCGTTTTCGCGCCGTCAGGTGCTGTAGCAGATCATCTTGCCGCAATGTTACAAACGCATGCTGCCGCCGTGGATGAACTGGTACGCGATCCTGACCATGGCCACACCATTGTGCAGCTTGCTGGGCATCGAAGAGCTGATCACCCTGTCGCGCCAAGCGATGGAATCTGAGGACAACCACCCCGAACTGCTGGTGCCGTTCTTTGGTTTCGCGCTGCTGCTGTTCTTTGCCTATTGCTATCCCATTGCTCGCCTGACCATCCGGCTCGAGCGTAAATTCGCGGTGAAATTATGACCTGGACCAACGCCCAACCTATTGTTTCGCTTAAAGATGTGCGCAAATCCTTTGACAGTCTGGAAGTGCTCAAAGGCGTGTCGCTGGATGTGATGAAAGGCGAGGTGATCTGCATCATCGGCCCCTCGGGGTCGGGAAAATCGACGTTGATCCGCTGCATCAATGCGCTCAATGACATTCAGGCGGGGTCAATCACGGTCGAAGGGCAAGAGGTGCATGTGCCCGATCTGGACAAGCTGGAGTTGCGCAAAAAGGTTGGCATGGTGTTTCAGCAATACAACCTGTTTCCCCATAAAACCGCGCTGGAAAATGTGATGATGGCGCCGCTGAAAGTGCTAAAGCAGAACCGGTCCGAGGTCGAAACCCGGGCCCGCGCGCTGATGAAAAAGGTGCGGCTGGATGGCAAGGAAGACAGCTATCCCGGCGAACTTTCAGGCGGGCAGCAACAGCGCTTGGCCATCGCGCGCTCGCTTGCGATGAACCCGGATGTGATGCTGTTTGACGAAGTGACGGCGGCGCTGGATCCGGAAACGGTCAAGGAAGTGCTGGTCACCATCAAGGATCTGGCCGCCGAGCGCATGACCTGCATTCTGGTCCCCCATGAGATGGGGTTTGCGCGCGAAGTGGCCGATCACATCTATTTCACCGACCGGGGCGTGATCGTGGAACACGGACCACCAGCTACGTTTTTCACCGACGCAAAAGATCCCAGAACCCAGGAATTCCTGTCGCAAATCCTGTGACCGCGCCCACAACCGGCTTGGTATCAGGCCGGCTGTCGGCTTATTGCACTGTCCCGCTTAGTTGCGGCTGGTCAGCAGGCGCAGCCCGGCAAGTGCAAAGAACGTGCCCAGCACCCCCTGAATAACACGGCGTGCTTTGCCGTAAATCCGCACCATAACCGGCGTGGAAAACGCAACTGCGTAAAGCAGATGAATGCTCATCGACAGAGCAAACGTGCCCAGTACAATTACCGCCCCGACCCACAGCGGCGCACTCTCGGACAGACCCAGTGAGACGATCGCGATCCAGGCCAGCGCCGCCTTGGGGTTGGTCATTTGAACAATGTAACCCCGCTTGAGATAACCAAACGGCGTTCTGCGTCCGCCCGCCAGTTCCTTGGCTTCGATGTCATGGCGCGACATAGCCGATTTGAACGACTTGTAAGCCAGCCACATCAAATAGAGTCCGCCGAAAATCTTGATCGCAAACAGCGCTGACGCATAGGTCGCCAGGATCGCGGACAGCCCAAACACCGTCAAAACAGCCCATGTAAATGACCCGAATGCAACACCTGCCGCGAGGGCCATGCCGGAGGTGCGATTGACGCTCATCGAGGTGCCGATAACAGCCAGAATGTTCGGACCCGGGCTGGCGATGCTCAGCAAAAACGCCGAATAGGCAAGCAGAATTCCAGGCAGATAAAGTGCGATGTCTTGCATGATGTGACCTTTCGGATGAGCAAGTATGTTCTCACTATGTTCCAATTCTCACGACCATGCAAACCCCAAACCTGCGCAACCCTTAAATCGGCGCTTTGGCATCCTTTATCGCAATCCAGCGGCCCCATCGCGCCCGTAAAAGAGATTGCACAACGGTCGTTAACACTTTTAGAGTCATTCAGCAGGAGGTCTGGCGCGATTTTGGCGCCGTTCGGTTGAGAGCCCTGCGATCTCTTGAAGACGGCTCGCTTGATTTGAGGTGGCCACATCGCGTCACGCGAGAAAGTTTACAAATGGACAATTCGGGCACCACATCCACGTCTTTTGGCGGCTTCTTTGATGCCGTCCTGATCCCTCAGGCAGGCGCAGACCCGCTCTCCGCAATGCGACAGGCTGTTCCATCGAGCGACGGGCGCGGCGCTCAGGGCGGCGTCGGGGCCACAACGGAAATGGTTTTTGGCAACAGCGATGCATTCATCGATGGCGTTTTGCTTTCCGACAAATGGTCCGGGGTGATCACCTATAGCTTTCCGCAGAGCAATTCGGTTTACAATTATTCCAATGTCGGCGTACCCGGCCAGCACCCGGAAGACCTAGAGCGTCAGATGGAAAACTACCAGACGATGCAGGGCTTCATGCCGATAACGCAACAGATGCAAACAGCTGTGCGTTTCGCCATGAACAACATTCGCGACGCCAATAACAATCCCGTGGATGCGGTTGCGGGCGACGGGTTTGCCATTGCCGGTTTCACCAACGCCAACATCTTGTTCGAACCAACCGGCGCGTTTGAAAATGTGAATATCAAGTTCGCGCGCACCACGTCCAGCACTGTGCCGGTCGCCGAGGTGTCGGACTTTCTGGGCAATTACAACACCGAACAAATCGAAGACAACGGCGACGTCTGGTTTGGCAGCAATCCGGTTTTCCTGACCCCGGAGGCTGGCAATTATGCCTGGGCCACCACATTGCACGAAATTGGCCATGCCATGGGGCTGAAGCACGCGCACGAAGACGGTCGCACACCGATTCCAACTGCGTTCGACACGATGGAATACACCGTTATGACATACCGGTCCTATGTCGGTGCCGAGAGTGATTTTTACAAAAATGCCGATGGGAGCTTTGCGCAGACCTATATGATGGCCGACATTGCCGCGCTGCAATATATGTATGGTG
Organism: Sedimentitalea sp.; assembly: GCA_045105075.1. Classification (GTDB taxonomy): domain Bacteria; phylum Pseudomonadota; class Alphaproteobacteria; order Rhodobacterales; family Rhodobacteraceae; genus JBGCDD01. The sequence continues at coordinate 14,950 of JBGCDD010000238.1, forward strand.
CCAATTATGCCATCAACAGTGGTAACACGGCGTACAAATGGAACCCTAATTCCGGCGACACGCTGGTCAATGGCGAGGTCGGAATTGACGTCGGCGGCAACAAGATTTTCGCCACGCTGTGGGACGGTGGCGGCATCGACAGTTTTGATCTGACCAGCTACTCCACCACGGTGGTTATTGACCTTCGCCCCGGAGGACATTCGGTCTTTAGCTCTGCGCAACTGGCGGATCTGGGCGATGGCAACTCTGCGCGCGGCAACATTTTCAACGCCAAACTGTTTCAGGGCAACGAAGCCTCGCTGATCGAAAACGCTTTTGCCGGGTCGGGCAATGATGTGATCCATGGCAACCAAACGGGCAATGGCCTGTATGGCGGCGACGGCGATGACTCGGTCTATGGCTACGCAGGCGATGACCGTTTGTTCGGCCAGCGCGACGATGACACCCTACGCGGGGGCGACGGCGATGATCTGCTGTCCGGGGGCGGCGGCAATGACACGCGTTATGGTCAAACCGGCGATGACGAGCTGTACGCTTATTTTGGCTCGGACAGTTTGTATGGCGGCACGGGTGCGGACCGGTTGCATGGCGATCAGGGCAACAACGCTCTGTTTGGCGGCAGCGGGAACGACACGTATGTGCATTATGCCAGCGCCACCAACACTTTTATCGAATTTGCAAACGAAGGCATCGACACACTTGAGATCGCGGCCAGCACCAGCGGAATAGCTGGCTTTGATCTGGCCAATTATGCCAACATTGAAAACCTGACATTCACCGGCACGCGGGTTTACACCGGATACGGCGATGCCAACGACAACCGCATTCAGGCCAATGACGGCGGCAACGCGCTGCTGGGGCGCGGTGGCGATGATACTTTGCGCGGCGGCACTGGCGATGATGTGCTTGATGGAGGCACCGGCGGCGATATCATGTTTGGCCAAGACGGCGACGACAAGATCTTTGTCGACAGTCTGGATGACAGCATTTACGAGCTGGCCGGGGGCGGCGAAGACACGATTTATGCCTCGATCAGCTGGGATATGGTGCAACGCGACGATGACCTGGAAGAGGTCGAAAATCTGATCCTGACGGGCAGCGACGATCTGAACGGGCGTGGCAACGCGCTCGACAATGTCATGACCGGCAACGATGGCTTTAACGTGCTGCGCGGGCTTGAGGGCGACGACACCCTGCGCGGGATGGTCGGTGATGACGCCCTGTTGGGGGGCGCGGGCAATGACACGATGATCGCGGGCGGCGGCGCCAACACAATGGATGGCGGCACCGGCAACGACTATATGGTCGGCGGCGACGGCGATGACAGCTATTTCGTCGACGCCACCGACGATACGGTGATCGAAGAGGTCAATGGCGGCTATGACACGATTTATTCCAGCATCACTTGGGATCTGGCACTGAGCGGCGACGCAACGGAACGGGTCGAGGCGCTGTATCTCACCGGCACCGCCACGCTTGATGGCTATGGCAACGTCAAAGACAATTCGCTCAATGGCAACGACGCCTCGAACGAACTGGAAGGGCGCGCCGGCAATGACACGCTGAACGGCAATGGCGGCGATGATTTTCTCTATGGCGGTGCGGGCAACGACCGGCTGAACGGCGGCGATGGCAATGACGTCTTGTCCGGCTCGCAGGGCAGCAACATCATGAATGGTCAGGGTGGCAAAGACTCGCTGTATGGGGCCGAAGGCAACGACATCATGAACGGCGGCGGCAATATCGACCTGGTTCAGGGCGGTGCTGGCAACGACACCATCAAAGGCGCCGCGGGCAACGACACTTTGCTGGGCGAGGCCGGCAACGACAACATCAAAGGCGGCAACGGCGATGATATCGTGCAGGGCGGTACCGGCAATGACGTGGTCAGAGGGGGCAATGGCGATGACAACATCAAAGGCAATGGCGGCAATGACATCTTGAACGGCGAGGCCGGCGATGACACCCTGAACGGCAGCGGCGGAAGTGACGAAATCGACGGCGGCGCAGGTGCGGATTCGATCAAGGGCGGCGGCGGCGCAGATGTTCTGGACGGCGGCACCGGCGATGATTTCCTGAACGGTGGCGGCAAGAATGATGTGATGAACGGCGGTAGCGACGATGACCGCATGTTGGGCGGCGGCGGCAATGATGTGATGTCGGGCGGCCAGGGCGCAGACGAGCTGGACGGCGGCGCTGGTGATGACGCGCTGAACGGCGACAGCGGCAAGGACGAGCTGACCGGCGGCAGCGGAGCGGACAGTTTCGAATTCAGCTTGGGCGGCGGGCGCGACACAATCACCGATTTTGAAGACGACACCGACACATTGGTGCTGGAAGAAGCGCTATGGGGCGGCGGCAAAACCATTGCCGAAGTTCTCAGCGATCATGCCAGCGTTGTAGGAACCACCGTCGTGTTCGATTTTGGCTCGAATACGAAAATCGTGTTGCTGAACATCACCGATACCGCCATCCTGGCCGACGATCTGGTCCTGATCTAAAGGCGGTATCGGGCGCAGCGCCCCCTGCCCTGTTATCGGCAGCCGTTCGCTTTTGGCGGCATTTGATGAATAAGGATTTTGGGCCGGTCTCACCACCGCGCGGTCAACAAAAAGACTGGCGAGCCGCAGACACTTTCATTGCGCAACATAGATCAAACGGTCGTCAACAAAGCGCGTTTAAGCCAGCCAACACGTGCAAACTGGTGAGGCTGCGCAGTCAGGGGGCCAGTCTTGGTGTTGAAAAACCGTGACGTTTGTCGCTGAGGTTCACGGCGATATCTGATCCCCAAAGCCGCATGTCACGGGGCGCTTTGGGTTTCTTGCCGATACCATTCGCCCTGTCTGTCGCGCAGCCGGTCCCAGGACGCTTTTGACGACAGACCTTTCAAATACCCGCCCAGTTGGTCGGACGCGAGACATGGCACATAGTCTGGATCGTAATAGGGCGTTTCATCCGCAGGGACGTCACGCACGA
>JBGCDD010000239.1:0-24685 GCA_045105075.1 Sedimentitalea sp.
TCGGGATCTTGCTGTGCAAGACCCTACCCGGCAAGGGACGCCACGCGTCGCTAGGCGGCAAAAGCCCCTTGGCGTTCGAACGAAAGGCAGCTTAAATGAGTTGAGAGACCAGAACGAAAGCGGGACAAGACCAGGATGGCCAATGGTCAGTTTGGCGATGCCATCCTCCATTTCGACCGAAACATTCGGCGCTGTCGCTTTGCGGTGTTCGATCCTTGCGACGATTGCCGCCATGTCGGTGTCTGCATCGTGGATCAGTTCTGTCATCTGCTGTCCTGCTTATGGCCAGATGTATACCCCGAACAGTTCAACACATGAGCCATCAAACTCGCATGGGCTGAGCCTCATACACAGAGTTTCGGATCCTCCCCTCCTCCAAAAGGGTTAGCACACTCTACATAAAACAAGGGAGGTTCCGGGGGGCAGGTCACGGGTCAAAAACAATCGCGGGCGCCGAAGCGCCCGCATGTTTTAAACAGGTGTTGATCGAAAGCTTCGGTCAGAGGCCCGGGTCGACGTCGAGCCCGCCGGCAAGGTCTGCACCGAAGGGCGTGTCTGCGCCCTCAGCACTCATGCCGCCGGCATCGATCGCACAGGCATCGGCACCGCAGGCATCATCGCCAGAGCCGCCATCTGCGCCGCAGGCATATCCACCACAAGAGCCGTCATCGCCGTCTCTGGCGCGCGCGCCAGCCCCTTCGTCGCCCTCATTGCCTTCATCATTCTCATTGCCTTCGTTGCTTTCGTCGCCCTCATCGCCTTCGTTGCCTTCGTCCGTCTCATTGTTTTCGTTGCCTTCATTTCCTTCGTTGCTTTCATCGCCTTCGTTGTTTTCGTTGCCTTCATTGTTTTCGTCGCCTTCGTCGTTTTCATCGTTTTCATTACTCTCGTTTCCTTCATCGCTCTCGTTGCCTTCGTCGTTTTCGTCACCTTCATTACCCTGGTTTTCGCCCTCGTCGGCTTCATCACCTTCGTCGTTTTCGTCGCTTTCGTCGTCTTCGTTGCCTTCATCCCCTTCGTTACCTTCGTCGTTTTCGTCACCTTCATCATCTTCGTTCGACTCGTTGCCTTCGTCGCCTTCGTCGCCTTCATCGTTTTCGTCGCCTTCGTCGCCTTCGTCGCTTTCATTGTCTTCGTCGCCTTCGTCGCCTTCATTGTCTTCATTGCCCTCAACGCCTTCATTGCCTTCGTCGCCTTCATTGTTCTGCAAGTCTGGCGATCCATTTTCGTTGCCTTCATCACCTTCATCAGCTTCGTCGCCTTCATTGTCTTCATCGCCTTCGTCGCGTTCGTTGCCTTCGTCGTCTTCGTCGCCTTCATTGTCCTCGTCGCCCTCATCGCTTTCATTGCCTTCGTTGCTTTCGTCGCCTTCGTTGTCCTCGTTACCTTCGTCGCCTTCGTCGCCTTCGTCGCCCTCGTTGTTCTCGTTGCCTTCGTTACCTTCGTCGCTTTCATCGCCCTCGTCGTTTTCGTCGCTTTCATCGGCTTCGTTGCTTTCGTCGTTTTCGTCGGCTTCGTCGCCTTCGTCGCCCTCGTTCCCTTCAACGCCTTCGTCGCCTTCGTTGCCTTCATCGCCTTCGTTGCCGACCAGAGGGCCGCCCTCATCGCCCTCATCGCCTTCATTGCCTTCCTGGCCTTCATTGGCTTCATTGTTTTCGTCGCCTTCATCACCTTCGTCGTTTTCATCGGCTTCATCGAGTTCGTTGTCTTCGTTTCCTTCGTCGTTTTCGTTGCCTTCATCGCCTTCAACGCCTTCGTCGCCTTCGTTCCCCTCATTGCCTTCGTCACCTTCGTCTTCCTCGTCGCCTTCATCACTTTCGTCGTCTTCGTCACCTTCATCGCTTTCGTCGTCTTCGTTGCCCTCATCCCCTTCACCACCTTCGTTGCCTTCATCGTTTTCGTCGCCTTCGTCGTTTTCGTTGCCTTCGTTGCCTTCGTTGCCCATGTCGGCGGCTATGGGCTCATTGCCTTCATCACCTTCATCGTTTTCGTCGCCTTCGTTGTCCTCATTGGCTTCGTTGCCCTCGTTGCTCTCGTCGCCCTCATCACCCTCGAGCCCCTCGTCGCCCTCGTCGTTCTCATTGCCCTCATCACCTTCGTCGTTCTCATCGCCCTCGTCGCCCTCGTTGAGCTCATCTCCTTCGTCGTTTTCGTTGCCTTCGTTGTCTTCGTTGCCCTCGTTGCCTTCGTCTCCGGTGTTGTCGTCACTGTTCTCGCCATCGCCATCTTCAGAGCCTTCGTCGCCCTCATTGTTTTCATTGTCTTCGTTGCCTTCGTCGCCTTCGTCGGCATTGGTGTCCTCTTCGCCTTCGTCGCCTTCGTTGCCTTCGTTGTTTTCGTCGCCTTCATTATCCTCGTTGGATTCATTTCCTTCGTTGGCCTCATCGCCTTCGTCGTTCTCGTCGCCCTCATTGCCTTCGTCGAATTCGTCACCTTCGTCATCTTCGTCGTTTTCGTTGTGTTCGTTGGCTTCGTTGCCCTCGTCGAATTCGTCATCTTCGTCGAATTCATCGCCCTCATCGCCACCACCGGCGGTTTCATCGCCTTCATTGCCTTCGTTGTTTTCATTCCCCTCATTGTCTTCGAGGCCCTCGTCGCGCTCGTTGCCTTCGTCGCCTTCGTCATTCCTGAAGTCTTCGTTGCCCTCATTGCCTTCGTTGCCTTCGTCGCCTTCGTCGTTTTCGTCGTCCTCGTTGGCTTCGTTGCCTTCGTCGGCTTCGTCGCCTTCATTGCTTTCGTTGTCTTCGTTGCCCTCGTTGGATTCGTCGCCTTCATCGCCCTGGTTTTGCGTTAAGTTTTCATCGCCTTCATTGTCTTCGTTGTCTTCGTTGCCTTCGTCGTTTTCGTCGCCTTCGTCACTCTCATTGTTTTCATTGGCTTCGTTGCCTTCGTCGGCCTCGTCGAACTCGTCGCCTTCATTGTCCTCATTGCCTTCGTCGAATTCGTCGCCTTCATTGCCTTCGTCGTCTTCGTTGGCTTCGTTGGCTTCGTCGCCGTCATTGCCCGTATCAACGTCAAAGGCCGGATCAGGCGCCGGAGCGCCGCCCCGGATCGCGGTGGCTGCGGTGGCATCAAGCTGTGTTACCCCGCGCGGCAAAGCGTCAAGCAGGCTCACAAGGTAGGTCAGGATGTTTGCAAATTGGGTCATTGAATCGTCTCCGGTTGATTGTCGTTAAAAAAGTGTTTTCGTTCGGGGTTGAGCCGAAGAAAAGTGTTCAGAAACAGAATTGGGATTGTCTGGAAAAGCTCATACAAAATGAGAATCCTGCCGGCATCGCAGGCCCTGTTGGCAACGGGATCAAATGATCTGAAAAACCTTTTCCCAACGATTTGCACTCTATACACTCGGCTCATCAGAAATAAAAACCGCCCCTTTTCAAAGCCTTGTTGGGAAAAGCACCTCCGCGAAAAGCGCTTTGCACCGTCTGTCGCTATAGACATCTGGGCCATCCCACAAAGGCCGCACAGGCTCGGAGGCTCGCAAATGTGTGTTGGTTGTGTCAACATTCCTTTGTTAACGGGTCTGATTGTCGCCATCTGTCACGCTGCACCTCAAAAGAATAGACATGCAAAAGAAGCCTGTGGTGGCAGTCCAACAGCACGATCGGAAGGTCGCTTCGTTCGAAATCCAGTTCTGAAATGAGCAGGTGATTGTGCGTGCGCCGTGAAAATCCGGTCTGACGGGCCGCATCGCAGGTCGGAAAACGGCTCCTTGGAAACACTTTTGTGATTGCCCTTGGCTCGCATGAGTTTGGGCAATTGGATGCGCGTGCTTCGGTAATCTTATGTTGGTCGCCGGCCAAAAACTGAGTTACCATCAGGACGTGGCTAGCCCAGCCGACCCTGTCATTGACTTGCTGGGTTTTTGGCCCGCTGCCCAATTCCCGGTAAAGTGCGCAATTCCCCGTAATGTGCCCAATTCCCGTAAAGTAGATTTGCGCAAAGCGGGCCAATCACCGGTCCTTTTCCAAAAGTGCCAACGATTGCAATCGCCCCCACAATGCTCCAGATTCAAACTCAAACCACCTGTGGTTCTACGATGTTTGATAATGTCGTTGCTTTGAGCGGTGTACGATTTGCGGTGACACCCATCCGGATTGCGGCGCAGTGTCGATGTTAACCTTAACTTCTCGTGGTATTGCTGGAGGCATAACTCCAGACGCTCTGTTTCCAAAAAAAACACTTCGATACGCTAATTGATTTGTTTTGCGGCTTTCGTTTCTGCCACCCACCCCAAACCATCCGTCAATCGAAAATAATATCGGTATGTTAAGAGCGGCTTCCCTACTCAAATCAAAAGGGGTATTTCAAACGGGAAGAGCGAATAAGTCGCGAAAATCAGGGATGCTTTGTATCTCGGCTGAACCTGTAAATCCGCGCCTACATATCCCAGTCTAGCGGGGTTGGTCTTTCGGCAACGACAATCCTGAAGCACTGGCCCGCTCTTTAGAGATCTGTTTGCAAAATCCCCCCGATCGCTGCCCAGTTGGCGATGCTGTGGGAACACATCGATTGGCGTGTCTGCGCACAAATTCGCACCGTTACGGAATTGCGCAACGCGACCCACTCATCGGCCGGTTTCCAAAGACGCCACAGGCGGCCAGCGCGCTTTTGCAACTGGCCGCCTGCGGCAACTCCAAATAGATCGCGCAATCAGCGCGAAATCGACATGCTTATCGGTGTTGTTATGCCGTCGCGGCGAACGGCAAAGGTCAACCGGTCCAGATTTTGAGCGTTTGCCTGAACCAGGGTCTCGGGCAGCGAGGTGCGTTTGTCGAACGGGGTTTCGGTGCCCATATCGCCAACCACGATGTCACTGATCTGAAAGTCACTGCCAGCAGGGACATTTGCCACTATCGTTTTCCAGGTGCCGTCGCTGATGCGCGTTTCAAAAACGATGCCGTCACCAAAAACGGTCTTGTGGATCACAGGCGCCGTCACTGTTTCAACGGTGGCGTCGTTTTCGGATGCGCCGGCCAAAACCGACAACTCCATTGTGCCGCCTTCGGGCGCCTTTAGCATCTGATGCAGAACGGTATCGATCTGCACCCCCTGCTCCAACGGCACGTTGTTAATCGCATAGATCGTATCTGTTGCGACAGGCAGGACGCCCGTCAAATCGACGGACCAGGCAGACGTGATCTGAGGCAAATCAAAGCTCTCGATGATCACCTTTGGGGTTGCAACGGGCGTCTCCAATTGCGGCTCTGGCGCCAAAAGGGCCAAAAGGGATTGTGCGGTGTCCGGCACGGCCGTGTCCTGGGGAACGCTGATTGCCGCAAGTGCCAACTCATCGAGGGTCACGGGCCTTTCCAGAACCAGATCCGCAGCGTCGGCCAAAGCCGGATCCACAGGGTTGGCAACCTCAGCATCCAGCGTGGGCACAGCAACTGCTGGTTCGGTGGTTTTGGGAACGGTAACTGCCGGCTCGGTGGCTGTGGGTGCAATATCAACGGTCTTTTGCGCGTTACCCAGCAAAGCCGCTTCGATGAGGTCCGCGGGCGTCAGAGCCTCGGGCGAACTGGTCTCCGGTTGCGCTGGCGCCGTGGGCAGGTTCAAGATTGCGCTCAAATCCAACGCCGCAGCTGTGTCCTTGGGCGGGTTGGGTACAGCCGACGGGGTTGGCACGGGAATTGGGTTTGTACCCGCCACGCTGAAGGTTGGCCCGGCATCGGCAAGCGCCGCCGTCGTTGCTTGGGAAGATGGCTCATCACCATTGTTTTGCAGCACATAAACAGCACCAATGATTGGAATTGCCAGCCCGACAACGCCCAACAGGCGCGCTTTGGTTTTGCTGCCCGTTTTGACCGCAGGTGCAATTGTTTTGGGGGCTTTCGATTTGGCAGGTGCCGCCGCATCACCAGCACGATCAGTGCCATTCAAAAGGTTCAGCCAAAGGTCCGCAGATGCGAGACGGTCCTTGGGCAAAATTTCCAACGCAGTGTCGATCCCACGTAAAAAGGCGTCTGAATATGCCGGCATCCGGCCAGAGACAGGCACATAAGGGTCAGCGTCACCCGCCGCAACCGCCGCCAGGCGCGTCTGCGCGTTCACTGGCAATTCGCCGGTGATCACATGGTAAAAGGTCGCCGCCAAAGCATAAAGATCGCTGAACGGGCCTTGATCTGCGCCAGAGACGTAAAATTCCTGTGGGCTATAGCCATCTTTGACCACACGCATTTCGGACAGAACACGGTTTTCCAGCCCAGCCTCTTGGCGTGCAGCACCAAAATCGATCAGGATGGGCTCCATGTCCGACTGCAACAAAATGTTGTCCGGCGAAATATCACGGTGCAACATGCCTTGATTGTGGATAGAGCCAATCGCATCCAGAAGTTTGCGTAAAATCGTCTCGATCTGTTCAGGATCTGGTAGGGTCTCTTGTCCTTCGATCATATCCAGAAGGTCGCGGCCCTCAACGAAATCAAGCGCCATATAGGCCGTCTTGTTTTCCTCAAACACCTGATGCACGCCCACGATATTGGGGTGTTTCACCTTGGCAAGACTGTGGGCTTCGTCAACGAACTTGCGCACGATCGCCGAGAACTCATTTGTGTGCGAGCGGCTGCGCGCGTAAACGGATGTGGCAGAGCGGCGGCAAAATGATCCTGGAAAACACTCTTTGATGACAACCTTACGATCCAACGAATTTCGCGCGAGGTAGGTGATGCCAAAGCCACCTGCGTTCAGGAAGGCTTCGATCGTGTACTGGCCCTGCATAAGCGTGTGACCAGGTTCCAGTTCCTCACCCGTGACTTCATCAAAGGCGTCTTCAATTGCTTGGGTTTGACCCATAATCAAATTCCATCTTTAGTTATGCGCTGACACAGGTGAAAAATTTCCCCGAATGACGCATTTGCTCGGCCCCTAGATAGTCGACGAAAAATGTCCTGAAGAAGGCAACACTCCGATCTAATTAAGATTTTCCTAAAGGACGGCTCAAATTGAACCTTTGACCTGCCGATTGACAATAAATCATTAAAATCAATATCTTGCGGACTTCGCTTTCGAGGAAATCAGTTTTGTTTGAAAACCTGCACCGCGTGCGAAGTCTTCAGAACGGCTCGAACGCTGGCACTGCGGCATGGTAAGGGCGAAGTCCCCAGATCCGTCTAAAGTCCAGCTCAAGCACCCGTATTCACAGATCACACGGCTGACGGTCGAGATTGGATTTCTGCCCGAAAAGCCGACGTCAAAAGCCGACACCATTCGCGGTGCAAACGCACCGGAACGAATAGAATTCGACAGAGAATGAAATGGCGCGGTTGACGGGACTCGAACCCGCGACCCCCGGCGTGACAGGCCGGTACTCTAACCAACTGAGCTACAACCGCGCGTGAACTCCGATTACGACACACGACCCTGTGCGTCAAGCAGGGTTTTGATGCCTCTTGGAACTGAACGGTTTTAGCACCCAATTGGCACTGAGAAACACCCAATGGGACCCCATTTCACCGGCGGTTTGTGTCGCGCCGATACGACCTAACCGATGTTGGGCATCAGGTGGCATTCAAGGCTGGCGTTTCGGCCTTGGGGTTTGCAGGTCTGAAAAGGCGCATCACATGACAAAATCACAAAAACCAAACCATTGGCACCTAGCGCTTAGGAAGGGGAATGAACGCGCGGTCATCGCCCGGAGGCAACTGAAAGCGGCCATGCGCCCAATCGCCAGCGCGCCAAGCTTCTTTTGCGGCATCGATGCGATCGCGTGAAGACGCCACAAAATTCCACCAGATATGGCGCGGCCCGTTCAGGGTTGCACCGCCCAAAAGCATCAGCCGCGCGCCGCCGTCTCCGGCTTTCAGACTGATCCGGTCGCCGGGGCGAAACACCATCATATGCCCTGCCCCATAGTGTTCGCCCGCCACGCTGACCCCGCCCTCGACCACGTAGACACCGCGATCCTCGTGGTCATCGGGCAATGGGATGCTGGCCCCCGCGCGCAGCACCGCATCGGCATAAAACATCTCGGACGCAGTTTTGACCGGCGCGGTTTCGCCCCAGGCATGCCCCAAGATCAAACGGACCTCTTTACCCTCGCCCTCCAGAAACGGCAGCGCGTCTTTGGCGGCATGCTCAAACGAGGCCGGGTCATCCTCGGCCTCTTCCGGCAACGCCACCCAGGTCTGAACTCCGAAAAACGGCATCGGCTCGGTCTGGGTTTTGTCATCGGTGCGCTCAGAATGGGTGATGCCCTGCCCCGCCACCATCCAGTTCACCGCGCCCGGTTCAATCCAGCTGTCGGTGCCCAAAATGTCACCCCGGTCGCCAAACGGCGAAGGCGTTGATTGAAACACCTCCGCAGGTCGCGATCCCCGGCCATCGACCTGCGCGCTCGAACGCTGGCTGCGCCACCATCTCAGCCCCGATCCATGCCCCGGGGCCCGTCAGCGTTTGGTCCAAAACATCAGGATCCAGCGCGTGTTTTCTCCTGCTGTTGACCAGCAGGTTTGTGCAACACGAACTGAACCCTGTTTGCGTGGGCTCAGACTTCGATCACAGCAAAAGCGTCTTCACCAGCCATCCAAAGCCGCTCGCCAGCGCGCAATTGCATCGGGCGTCCGCTTTTGGGTCGCAGCGGGTTGGCACGCCCCATTTCCAGGTCTGGCGCCGTGTTTGAATCGGTCAGCGCAAAGTACACAATGCCGCTGCTGGGATTGCTCAGCAAAACATCGACAGCAGCAATGGCGGTAAAGCGGCTGACCGACGACCAGTCATCGGTGAGTTGATCATAGGGGGTCGAGGCCATGTTTCGTCCTTTTCAAACGGCACCCCCTCAGACCAGTTCGGCGCGGCGGGACGGGGTGCTTTTGGGTTTTCGCAAGACTGCAAATGTGCGCCCTGCCCCCTAACAAAGCCCCAAGACAGCGCGCGCCGCCCGCCTCACGCTCGCGTGATCACAAGAAAGCCACGTGTTTGCAATGTCTTGCCTCTCAGCCTGCAGGATATCCAACATTGGAATTTTGCGCCCAGCTATGATAGCGTTGTTAATAATTATTTTTTAGACGAAATTTAGGAGACGAGTTTATGTGTGGTCTTTGTGGAATGGGTGATGCGGCCGCGGTTATCGAGGAGACGCAAACCAGCGAGCATCTGTCGAAATGGCCAAGCTTTGCAGCAGATCGGTTGTTGGATGCGGGGCTAACTGTTGCCGACGCGGATACCCTGTTTGATGGCCCTCTGCCCGAAGACACGCCGGACCCGCAAGAGCCCCAAGGTGATCAGGACGAAACCGGGTTTTCACCGTTCTTTGACATTCCATCCGGCCCCAGCACCAACATCTTTCTCAACGTGGGTGGCCGCATCAACGCCGAAATCAGCGCGCCGGGCGACACCGACTGGTTCCGAATGTCGCTGGTACAGGGCGAAACCTATCAGATCAGCCTGCGCACCCTGCCCTTTTTCGGCCTGGGTGATCCTGAACTCTATTTGTTTGATCAAAACGGCACTTTCCTGACCTTTGACGACAACAGCGGCGAAGGCATCGATTCCCTGCTGACGATTACGGCCACGCGCACTGGCATTTACTACGCTGGTGCCACCGGATTTGGCGGAACATCCTCCACCACTGGCGGCTACGAGATCACGCTGGCTCAGGTCAACTTTGGCGCAGATGTGGTGGGTCAGCGCAAAGCCACGGCGGCCACAGTTGCGGTTGACAGCTCAATCAACGGCACAATCGATTTTGGCACCGACGAAGACTGGTACGCGGTCACCGTCCAAAAAGGCAGCACCTACGCAGTGTTTCTGGATTCCGCCGCGCTTAGCTTTACGCCGTTGGCCAACCCCAAGGTCGAAGTGCTCAGCCGGTCGCTGGAGTCGGTGGCGTTCAACGATGACAACGGCATCACCCGCAACGCCGCCGTCACCTTCACCGCGGACTACAACGGCAAGTACTACATCAAAGCGCTGGGTGGGCCGGCCAACACTGGTGATTTCACCCTGACAGTGGCCGATTTCACGCCGCCCGAACCACCCTCGCCGCTGGATGGTCTGGACTGGGGCGTTGAATTCAACAAAACCAACATTCGCTACTATTTTGCCGAACAGGGCGAGACGTTTTTCAACGAACTGACCGATACCGCCTGGACCAACTACGAAATCGGTCAGGCCACCGGCGCGCTGAATGAGTACACCACGTTTTCCAACCTCAGCTTTACCCGCACGTTCAACAGCAACAATGCCGACTTCATCATCACCAAGAATTTCGAGGATTCCAGCACCTCAGGCCGTATGATCCCGCAGGATCCACAGTTTGAAGATGCCCAGGGCGTCGGCTGGTTCAACACCCGTTCGACGTTTTGGTCACAGGAAGCCGGTGGATTGCTGGAAAAAGGCGCCTATGGTTATTCCAACTTTATCCATGAATTTGGCCACGGGTTGGGATTGTCGCACCCGCATGACAATGGCGGCACCTCGGCTGTGTTTGCCGGTGTGACCAACTCGGGCACGTTTGGTGACTTTGGTCTGAACCAGGAAGCGTTCACCGTGATGTCCTATAACAAGGGCTTTCAAAGCGGCATAAACGGCGGTTCGGGCACCAACCTGTTGGGCATCGCGCGCACGCCCATGGCGCTGGACATCGCGGTGATCCAAGAGAAATACGGCGTTAACACCAACCACAACAACGGCAACAACACCTATACCCTGTGGACCGAAAACGCCCGTGGCACCGGCTATGAGGCGATCTGGGACACCGGCGGCAAAGACACGATCATGCACACCGGCACAGCAGGCGCGACCATCGATCTGCGCGAGGCGACGCTGGAAACCGAAGCGGGCGGCGGCGGCTATGTGTCGTTCGTAACCGGCATCTTTGGTGGCTACACCATCGCCAACGGGGTGCGCATCGAAAACGCAACTGGCGGGCGCGCCAATGACACGTTGATTGGCAACCAATACGCCAACAAGCTGGACGGCAAACAGGGCAATGACGTCATGATCGGCGGCAAAGGCAACGACACTTACGTGATCAACTCAGCAGGCGATGTGGTCTCCGAAGCGGCCAATTCCGGCACAGACACGCTGGTCTCGTTCCGCTCTCTCGATCTGACCACCTACGACAACGTGGAAAACGCCCGTCTGACCGGCAGCGCCGATCGCACGCTGACCGGAGACAACGGCGCCAATGTTCTGCAGGGCAACGACGGTAAAAACACGCTGAACGGTGGCAACGGGCGCGATACATTGGAAGGCGGCAACAACCGCGACATTCTAAACGGCGGCGGCAGCAACGATATCCTGATGGGCGGAAACGGACGTGACATCATCCGCGGCGGCAATGGCGGAGACCGGATCGAAGGCGGGCTTCAGGATGACGTGCTGATCGGCAACAACGGTGCTGACAAGTTCATCTTCAGCGGCACCATTGATCGCGATGTGATCAAGGATTTCGTCAAGGGCACCGACGAGCTGCACCTGGAAGACACGTTGTGGACCGGCACCCTGTCGCGCGCGCAGGTGCTTAACCAGTTCAGCCAGGTCATTTCGGGCGATCTGGTGTTCGATTTTGGCGGCGGGGAGACCATCACTTTGGAAGACATCAGCTCAAAATCCGGCATGGCCCAGGACATCGTTCTGATCTGAGTGTAGTGGTACCACCTCCTGGTCTCGAACCAGGGACCTCTTGATCCACAATCAAGCGCTCTAACCAACTGAGCTAAGGCGGCACTGGCCAGCGATTTAGCCAAGCCAGCCGCCGATTGCAAGAGCGTTAAAGCGTAATGCTCCAGCTTTGTTCGACCAGATCGACACCAAAGGCATGCACGGGCTTGCTGCTGTCCAGGCTCCAGCCATGCGCCGCGTAAAGCGCACAGGCCGCACGGTGACTCTCGTGCGTCCAAAGCGCCATGCGCCGGTAACCACTGTCACGGGCATACTCCATACAGGTGCGCAAAAGCCGCTTGCCCAACCCTTTGCCCCGCGCATTCGGCGTGAGCAAAAACAGCCTGAGCTTCGCGGTGTATTCATCTGTTTTCACGCAGAAAATACTGCCCAGGCGCTGCCCGTTTTCTTCGGCAATCCATCCGGTTTCGCAGGTTGGGTCATGTTCGGCAAAAAACTGATCAAGGATGCTGGCAACCAAGGGCGCAAAACTGTCGTCAAACCCCTCATCGCGCTGATACAGCGCGCCATGCTGCGCCACCAACCAGGGCACATCCAAAGCTGTCACACGGCGCAAATTGACATCAGACATGCCCCATTACATCGCACCCTGACTTGCCATTCAAGCCCACGCAGGCTAGCAAAATGGCGCAACATCGAAAGAGCGGACCATGGGCATCAACAGCGAACGTGACGTCGAAGCCAATATGCAGATCGGACCAACCGACAAAGGCATGGTGCGCATTTTCATCGAATCACAAGGCGTCGAGGTCCCGATGGATTTTGAACCCGAAGAGGCCGAAGAAATCGCAGAAGAGTTGCGTTCGGCGGCGGCTCGGGCACGCACGACCAAAAAATAGCTTTTTTTCAAACACCTGTACGGCGTTTTCAATCTAATATGAGCTGCCCAGACCCGGATCGCGCAAATTGTGCAACCGGCGCGCTGCATGGCTGGCAAATCGCAATGTCAAAGCCTTGCGTCGCGCCCCGGCCAATCGATCCTCTGGCGCCATGCGGATCACCTCGGCATCATAGGCGTCTGCGATGATCAGCCCCGTGCCTTCAGGCAGCAAATCGGTCGGGAAGTCCTGATCAACAGCCCAAAAATACCGATCGCACCAGTCCAGATACCCCTCCCACTTGTGGTCCGACTGAAAATCCGCGCGGCTTGATTTACACTCAATCACCCAGAACTCGCCCTTGGGGCCCAGTCCCATAACATCAACGCGCAAGCCGCGGCTTGGGGAAAATTCCTCAATCGAAACAAAGCCATGCCCAGACAAATGGCGCGCCACACCTCGGGCCAATAACTGCCCCGCTTTCATATCTGCGAACCCTGTCTGCATCATGCACCAAGCATGAACAAAGAATGAACACTTTGCAAGCACCATGAACATCGTCAAAAACTGGATTGACAGGATACCTTTTGGTATCGCATATAAAGGATACCAAAAGGTATCACGTTGAGGGCAAAATGACCGATGCAATTCAACCCTGTTTCCGCGCTTTGGCGGACCCGACCCGTCGCGACATTGTGCGGTTGCTGGCGCATCAGGACATGACCGTTGCCCAGTTGACAAACCGTTTCGACATGACCCGCGCCGCCGTCAAAAAGCATTTGGTGGTGCTGTCTGATGGCGGCTTGATCGAGACCCGAAAACAGGGCCGTGAGCGGATCAACACATTGCGTCCGGAAGGTTTAACACCGCTGCTCAACTGGTTGGAGTTCTTCGATTCCTTCTGGAACGAGCGCCTCTTGAAATTGAAATCTGCGGTTGAAGGGAACACCTAATGACAGATCGTATCTTGACCAAATCCATCTTTCTAAAGGCCACACCAGAAGAGGTATGGCAATTTCTGACAGACCCCGAAAAACTGGCGATCTGGTTTCACAAACCCACGGCCCCTTTGCAGCAAGGTGAACCGTTTGAGATGTTGGGCGAACAAAGTGGCGACCGCGTTGTTTGGGGCAAAGTCATCAAAGCAGATGCGCCGCACCACCTGGAGTATACGTTTACCGTTACACCCATGGCGGGTGCCTTTAGCACGGTCAAATGGGCGCTCGAGCCTGTCCCAGGTGGCACGCATCTGACGTTGGAGCACAGCGGATTGCCACAAAATGCCGAGGCTTTTGAGCTGATCCTTGCTCTTGATTCCGGATGGGACCGGCATTTGCTTGGAATGCGCGCCATCGGCGGACCCGCTAACGAATAAGCCCTTGCCTGCGCCCGCATGCGGCCCTATCTCACGGGTGTGACGGGTTCTGCCCTTCTTGTTAACGGTAGCATTCCGGTGGCCTTAAGCAAATCCGAGGGAGCTGGCTCTGTGCGGATCCTGGTCCGTTTACCTGGCGCCCACCTGTTAATACAGGTCCTCGGGAATCATAAACCAAACGGTTGTCTGGTGGTCCCGTCACACTTTCAAATGTCGATAGATATCAGCGCCTTATCGGCGCTTCTTATCGTCAACCCGCACAGGAATGGCGACCATATCCAACCGCAGTCGTGTGCCCCCGGACCCTGTGTCGCGCGGTTCGGCCAGCGCCATAACAGCCCACGCGAACTGAACGCCTGCAAACACAATGCCATTCATGAACCACAGCAAAAACACCGCCAGAATGCCCACATCGGACGTGCTGACCAGATGCCACAGGTTCATGACGTTGAACCAAAGCAGAACACCAACAAACAAAGCCGCGATGGCAAAGCCAATGGCAACGTTTAGAATATAAAGTTTGATCAATTTTGGCATGGTACACCTCCGTTTGCCATCAATATAGCACAGCGCGCATAGCGTTCCATGATGTGACCACTGTCGAGGTTAACATCGCGCGCAAAGGCCGCAGTTTCGCACGATTCTGCCTGCAAAACATGAAGATCCGGATGACGCCGCCCACCCGCTGCGCTTAAAACGCTTCGGGACGGGCCTCGCGCGCCATATGATCCAGCACGGCATTTACAAATTTGATCTCGCGCCCGTCGGGAAAAAACGCGCGGGTGATTTCGACGTATTCACTGATCACCACTTTGGGCGGCGTCGTGGTCTGGCTCATCTCGGCACCGGCCGCACGAAACATCGCCCGCAAAGTTGGATCAATGCGCGAAATCGGCCATTTCGCCACCAAGGCGCGGTCGGTCATCTGATCAATCGGCGCTTGATAATTCACAGCTAAATCAACCAGTTGCGCAAAGAGATCACTGTCGCCCTCGATCATCTCACCGCCATCTTCGGTCGCCGCACCAAACCGGTGATCCAAAAATTCACGGGTGATGTCACGGCTGCTCTGGCTGGTCTGTTCCATTTGAAACAAAGCTTGCACTGCGTAAAACCGTGCGGCTGATTTCATTTTGCGTTTCTGGTTACCAGACAGGGAAGGCGCCGTGCTCATGCGGTTTTTGCTCCGTCGCCGGCACCTGCAATGCGATAGCTGTCGGCCGGGGTTTTAAACCCTATGCCTTTGCTTTGATTGCCCCATTTGCGCACCAACGCGATCAGATGCAGCGCCGCAGCAGCCGCCCCACCGCCCTTGTTCTGATCCGCCAGGGCCGCGCGCACAACCGCCTGATCGCGGTTTTCGACCGTCAGAATACCATTGCCGATGCACAACCCCTGCAAGCCCATCAATTGCAGCGCGTTGCTGCTGTCATTGCACACCGTCTCGTAATGCGTGGTCTCGCCGCGGATCACACAACCCAACGCGACGTAACCATCGAAATTCGACATCCGTTCGGCAATTGCAATCGCTGTGGGCACCTCCAGAGCGCCGGGCACCTCGATCAGCTCATGCGTGCCGCCCGCAGCCTCGATTTCGGCGCGCGCCCCGGCCACCAGATCATCGGAAATGTCTTTGTAATAAGGCGCCACAACGATCAAAACCTTGACTGGTTTGTCAAAGCTGGGACGTTCCAGAATATGATGTGTTTCGGTCCCGGCCATGGTCTAGTCCTCGCTCAGAATGGGGTGCGTCGCAGTGATGGTCAGCCCGTAAGCGTCCAAACCAACATAGCGGGTCTGCGGCGAATCCGTCAGCAAAATAAGCTCGCTTACACCCAGTTTCGACAGGATTTGCGCGCCCAGCCCGGTCTGTTTGATCGTGCGCGGCCCGTCATCTTCATTGTGAAACAGCGCGTGACGGGGCTGGCGAAACAAGCACACAACACCGCGCCCCTCGCGCGCAATAATCTCCATCGCCCGGGGCAATTCGCGCGCTGACTTGGGACCCAGGCCCAGCACATCCGAGGCTTCGGTCAACGCATGGGTGCGCGTCAAAACCGGCTCGGGCGTCGTGATGTCGCCCTTGATCATCACCACATGTTCGATCCCATGGGTCTGATCGGTGAACAAACGCAATTCCCAAGTGCCGCCAAATTCCGACGTCACAGAAGATCGCCCGGTTTCATCCACCAGATTGTCATTGCGGGCCCGGTACGCGATCAGATCCGAAATCGTGCCGATCTTTAGCCCGTGCTCGGCCGCAAAATCAATCAGATCCGGCAGCCGCGCCATGGTCCCGTCGGGGTTCATGATCTCACAAATCACACCAGCCGGCGTCAGCCCCGCAAGGCGCGCAATGTCCACCGCGGCTTCCGTATGACCGGCACGGACCAAAACACCGCCGCGACGGGCCCGAAGCGGAAACACATGCCCCGGCGTGGCAATCGCTGCCGCCGTTTTGTGCTCATTGATCGCCGTGGCCACCGTCAGCGCACGATCCCCGGCGGAAATCCCGGTACTGACACCATCGCGGGCCTCGATCGACACCGTAAACGCAGTCTCATGGCGTGACGAATTGTTCACCGCCATCATCGGCAATCCAAGCTGATTAATCCGGTCAGATGTCATCGGCAAACAAATCAGACCGCGCCCATGAGTTGCCATGAAATTGATCGCATCGGCATCTGCAAACTCGGCCGCAATCACCAGATCGCCTTCGTTTTCGCGATCCTCATGATCCACCAGAATGAACATTTGCCCGGCGCGCGCGGCTTCAATGATCACCTCAATCGGGCTGATCGCATCGCTCAAACCGGTTTCCACCGGACCGGGTGTTTCAAAGCTCATCAGACGTTCCAAATGCCACCGTGTTCTGGGGCCAGATAGACCAGCCCGCCCCCAAAGACCAGAGGCAACCCCACGTCCAAGCCCCTCCTGATCCAACCAAAATGCCGCCCTCAGAGCTGCGCGGCCGAGGCGGCGCCCGGACGGGCAGAGCCGAGAAAAGAGGAATGCGCCGCATGGCGCGCAATCAGATCACGTGGCCGTTTCCGCCAACCGCTCAACATAGCGCGCCAGCGTGTCAATCTCCAGATTGACCCGGTCGCCCAATTTTACCCCACCCCAGGTCGTCACCTCTTTGGTATGAGGAATGAAATTGATGTCAAACTCCGCCCCACGCACATCATTTACCGTCAACGACGTCCCATTCAGAGCAACCGAGCCCTTTTGCGCCACAAATCGCGCCAGATCATCCGGCGCGCGCAGGCTCACACAGGTGCTGTCACCCTCTTCTTTGATCGACACCACCTCGGCGACGCCGTCCACATGACCCGACACAATATGCCCACCAAGCTCATCACCCACCCGCAACGCCCGCTCCAGGTTGACCCGATGCCCAACGCGCCAATCACTGATGTTGGTCTTGCGCACTGTTTCGGCGCTGATCTGCACATCATACCAATCCGCACCCAGATCGATCACCGTCAGACACACCCCGTCACTGGCGATCGAGGCGCCAATATCGATGCCTTTGGTGTCATATCCGGTGGTCAGCCGCGCGCGCAAATCGCCTTGCTGATCCAACGCGGCCACTGTTCCGATATCTGTGATGATGCCTGTAAACATGGCCGTGCCCCTTGATCAATCCTGTCCCATTTGGATCTAGCCCTGCGCTTGCACAACGACAAGCCCTGCCGCTTGCACCCCCGCGCGTCAACGGCCATAGTTTTGCCGGATTAAGCGAATAGTCATAAAATGCGATCAAACCAGCGCGGATCCTGTCACAAGGGAGCAGATGTGACACCAGATGAACAGACCTCTCGGGTCTTCCTGTTTTTGCAAGGCCCCCACGGCCCGTTCTTCAACGGGTTGGGTCGGATGTTGCGTGCCGCAGGCGCAACGGTCTGGCGTGTCGGCTTCAATGCCGGCGACCGGGCGTTTTGGTTTCACCCCAAAAGCTTTATTCCCTATCGCGGCACGGTCGAAGATTGGCCCGACACGTTTTGCGACCTGATTGACGAACGCAAAGTGACCGACATTGTGCTCTACGGCGACACCCGGCCGGTCCACGCCCGTGCCGTCGCGCTTGCCCGGAACGCGGGCCTGCGGGTGCATGTCTTTGAAGAAGGCTACATGCGTCCCTATTGGGTCACTTACGAGCGTGGCGGCTCCAACGGGCATTCGCGCCTGATGGACATGTCACTGGGTGATATGCAAACCGCGCTGGCCCAGTCCGATATGGAGGCCCCCCTGCCTCCGGCCCATTGGGGCGATATGCGCCATCACGTATTTTACGGCGCGCTCTATCACTGGTTCGTGTTGTTTAGAAACCGCGCCTTTCGCCATTTCCGCCCGCACCGCGCCCAAAGCGTGGCGCGCGAATTTGGCCTTTACGCCCGCCGCTTGATGCTGATGCCGCTGCACATGCTCGAACGCTCCTGGGCCACGCTGCGCATCCGAAATGGCGGATTCCCCTATCATCTAGCCTTGTTGCAGCTCGAACATGACAGCAGTTTTCAGCAGCACTCACCGTTTTCGACCATGACCGAATTCCTCAGCGAGATTGTTACAGGTTTTGCCGCTGGCGCGCCGCGTCATCATCACTTGGTGGTCAAAGCCCATCCGCTGGAAGACGGCCGCGTGCCGCTGCGCCGCGAACTGGCTCGCCTGGCCCGCCAACATGGGCTGCAGGACCGGGTGCATTATGTGCGGGGTGGAAAACTGGCCCAGCTGCTGAACGACGCGCGCAGCGCCGTCACCGTGAATTCCACCGCAGGCCAACAGGTTCTGTGGCGCGGCATTCCGCTCAAGGTGTTTGGCCGGGCTGTCTATGCCAAACCGGAATTCGTATCGGATCAACCGCTCGAGGCATTTTTTGCCGGTGCCGCGCGCCCTGATGCGCGCGCCTACAAGGATTACCGCCGCTATTTGCTGGAAACCAGCCAGGTGCCCGGTGGATTTTATTCGACCTCAGGGCGGCGCCAATTGTTGCGACAGGTGGTCGATATGATGCTGGCCAGCGAAGATCCCTATGATGCGTTGAAATCTGGTACAGCGGCACCAAGGCAACAGTTGCGCCTTGTCAATTGATCTAACCCTTGCCCGACACTGGATTTTTGTTTGAACCCCGGCTAGCTTGAAAAAAAAAGACCGAGGCAGACATAAATAGGTCGAGGAGACCGAGCAGTGAAACCCAAGACACAACGGTGGGCCAAGCCTGTCGCCGTGCTGGCCGTACTTGGCATTCTGGCCGGGTGTGGCCTGCCGCAGGTTGGCCCGAACAAACGCCAAATTTTCGCCGGCTCAGTACAACAAGAAGGCGATGCCTTCGTGGTGGCGGTCAATGACCGCGTCACCCGAGCCACCGCTGTGGTCCCGGCTTTGGGCTTTTCCAGCAGTTTTTCCAGCGCCGCGCGACTGACGTCTGACACGATCCGCCCCGGCGACGTGCTGGGCCTGACGGTATGGGAAAACGTCGATGACGGACTTTTGGCCGCCGAAGCCGCCAATTCCACCACCCTGGAAGAAGTCCAGGTCGACAGCGCCGGCTTCATCTTTGTGCCCTACGCGGGCCGCGTGCGCGCCTCCGGTAGCACGCCGGATCAATTGCGCGCGCTGATCACAGAACAACTGGAAGAACAAACGCCCGACCCCCAGGTCCAGGTGCGCCGGCTGGCCGGTGACGGTTCAACCGTGTCGCTGATCGGTGCGGTCGGTGGCCAGGGCGTCTATCCGATCCAGCGCCCCACCCGCACCTTGTCGGCGATGTTGGCCAATGCAGGCGGCGTCACGATCGAGCCCGAAATTGCCCAAGTCACCGTGATCCGGGGCAATCAGCGCGGCAAGATCTGGTTTGAAGACCTGTTTGACAATCCCAGCCTTGATATCGCCCTGCGCGGCGGCGACCGTATTTTGGTTGAAGAAGACACCCGCAGCTTTACCGCCCTCGGTGCCACCAGCCAGCAGGCCCGTGTGCCGTTCGAAAGCCAGAACCTGTCGGCCCTGGAAGCCCTGGCCCAAGTCGGTGGCCTGGTTTCGACCAGCTCTGATCCAACCGGCGTCTTTGTTTTCCGCAACGAGCCGCAGGAAATCGCCAATCAAGTGCTCGGGCGCGAAGATCTGCAAGGTGCTCAGCGTGTGATTTATGTGCTCAACCTCAAAGAGCCAAACGGCCTGTTCATGGCGCGTGATTTTGTCATCCGCGATGACGACACGCTCTACGTCACCGAAGCGCCGTACGCCCAGTGGATCAAAACGATTTCCCTGGTTGCGGGCTCGCTGACACCGGTGGCCAGCATCCAGTCACTTTCTGGCGGCTAAACTCCCGTGTCCCATACAGATGCAAAAGCCGGGGGCAAACGCTCTCGGCTTTTTGTTTACAACGGCGGTTTTTTGCGCCAACGCCGGGTGCGCCGCATCCTGTCGCTTGCCGGTTACGATCTGCGCGTCGGGCTCGCCACCCCGGACGATCTGGTCGGCATTTGGGGCAATAGCCCCACCGCCCATCGCGGCCGCGCCGTGGCCGCCAAGCGCAATGTGTCGCTGCTGACGGTCGAAGACGCCTTCATCCGCTCGCTCCACCCCGGTCGCGCAGGCGAGCCGCCGCTGGGCCTGTGCCTTGATCGATCCGGTGCGCATTTTGAGGCCAGCGTGCCCAGCGATCTGGAACAATTGCTGACCCGCGCGCCCCTTGACGACACTGCCCTGCTGAACCGCGCCCGCACCGCCATCACCCGCCTGCGTGAGGGCCATCTGAGCAAATACAACGCCTTTGATCCAACCTTGCCCACGCCTGACCCCGGCTATGTTCTGGTCGTCGATCAAACCCGCGGCGATGCCTCGGTGACCGCGAGCAAAGGCAATCACGCCCGTTTTCGCGAAATGCTGGTCTTCGCCCAAGAAGAACACCCCGGCGCGCGCGTGCTGATCAAAACCCACCCCGAAACCCAAAGCGGCCATCGCCCGGGTTACTACAGTGACCGCGATCAATCCGCACGGGTCAGCCTGTTTGACACGCCGCTCAGCCCCTGGGCCCTGCTCGACGGTGCCGTCGCCGTCTATACGCTGTCATCACAGCTGGGCTTTGAGGCCATTCTCGCCGGGCACAAACCCCGCGTCTTTGGCCAACCGTTCTACGCCGGTTGGGGGCTCAGCATCGATGAAGACCCGGTGCCCCGACGCGAACGCAAACTCACCCGCGCCCAACTCTTCGCGGCTGCCATGATCCTTTATCCGACCTGGTACGACCCGCACCGCGATCAGCTATGCGCGCTCGAACAGGTGATCGACGCCGCCGAGGCCCAGGCCCGCGCGTGGCGCGAAGACTATCACGGTTGGTCGGCCAGTGGCATGCGCCGCTGGAAACGCCCGGCCCTGCAACAGATGTTTGGCCATTCCAAACCGGTGCGCTTCACCCCCGATCCCACGCGCCGCACCATGATCTGGGCCAGCAAAGCGCCCGATGGTCACACCGGCTATCGCCTGGAAGACGGCTTCGTTCGCTCAAAGGGCCTGGGCGCCCAACTGACCCCACCGCTGTCGCTGGTTCTGGACCGTCAAGGCATCTACTATGACCCCTCCCGCCCCAGCGACCTTGAGGACTGGATCAGCAAACGCGCCGATCTCACGCCGGCGCAACACGAGCGCGCACAAACACTGCGGCTCAAGTTGATTGCACTTGGACTGAGCAAATACAACACCGGCAAGCCGCCCCCGGACCTGCCCCAGGGCCACCGCATTCTGGTGCCCGGCCAGGTCGAAGACGATGCCTCTATCCGCACCGGCACCGGCGATATCAAAACCAACGCACACCTACTCAGCGCCGTGCGCAACGCCCGGCCAGACGCCGTGGTGATCTATAAACCCCATCCCGATGTGCTGGCTGGCTTGCGCGACGGCGGCCCAAATATGACGGATCTTGCCGATCTGGTGCTGACCGACACAGACCCTGCGCCCCTGTTGCACCACGTCAATGAAGTCTGGACCCTGACATCGCTTCTCGGCTTCGAGGCTCTCATCCGCGACGTGCCCGTCACCACACTTGGCGCACCGTTTTATGCCGGTTGGGGTCTGACCACAGATCTCGGCGCACCGCCAAAACGCCGCATCGCCCGCCCCACTCTGGCCGGACTGGTCCACGCCTGCCTCATCGATTACCCGCGCTATTTCGATCCTATGACCCGCCAGGCCTGCCCCTTCGACGTGGTGCTCGATCGCCTTGCCACCAGCACCTTGCCGCATCCTGGCCTGCTCAATCGCACCCTGTCCAAACTCCAGGGCAGCCTGGCCAGCTACGCCCACCTCTGGCGCTAAAAGGGCTTTCCTCTTGCCAAAAATATCCCGGGGGTGAAGGGGGCCGAAGGCCACAGAGGGGGCTGGCCCCCTGCCCCGATCACCCAGATTTCCGCGTCCAGATCTGCACGCAATCCGCACCAACCGGGTGCAAAGAGTGCAAATCAAACCGAATGGCTGCCGACAGGTCTTGTACCCCAAGCGCACCCACAGCCGGCAAACCTTCCGCCCCGATGGCCAGCCCGGCGGAAAACACCACCAGATCATCCACCAAATCCGCCGCCAATAGCGATGCGGCCAACGCGGATCCTCCTTCGCAAAACACCCGCGTCAAACCACAGCTTCCAAGGGCTTGCAAAACGCTGGCAGGGTCCAGCTGAACACCGCTCAGCGCACACGGCAAAAGCCGCGCGCCAACCGCGTCCCATGCTTTCAATCGTTCCGCATCTGTATTGGGATCATGACACAGCCACAGCGGCACTTCGCGGGCGCTGCGCGCCAATTTGCCCATCAACGGCACATCCAAATGACGCGACACCACCACCCGCACAGGTTGATGCGCCTCGCCCAGATCCCGAACCGTCAACGACGGATCATCACCGCGCGCCGTCCCGGCCCCCACCATCACCGCATCATGGCGCGCGCGCTGCGCATGCACCATCCGCCGCGCGGTTGGCCCGGTGATCCATTGGCTTTGTCCGGTGGCTGTGGCAATCCGCCCATCCAGACTGCTGGCCAATTTCAACGTCACCCAAGGCCGCCCAGTTTCGGTCTTCAGAAAGAACCCAGCCAGGTCGTGCGCCGCCTGTTCGGCCAAAACACCCACCGACACCTCAATGCCCGCTGCGCGCAACGCGGCAAAGCCCTGCCCTGAGACGCGCGCGTCACAATCCTGCACCGCCGCCACGACCCGCGCCACGCCCGCCGAAATCAGCGCCTGCGCGCAGGGCGGCGTTGCGCCATGATGAGAACAAGGTTCCAGCGTGACATAGGCTGTGGCACCCCGCGCTGCGACCCCGGCTTGCGCCAAGGCCTGGGGTTCTGCATGCGGGCGCCCGCCTGGCGCGGTCGATCCGCGCCCGACAATGCGGTTTTCCTTGACAATTACACAGCCCACCGCCGGGTTCGGCCAGCACCGACCCTGCCCGCGCCGCCCCAAAGACAGCGCCAGGGCCATGAAACGGGTGTCGGCTGCGCTCACTCTTCCGGAGGGGTCATCGGACGCAATTCAGCAACAAAATCCTCAAAGTCATCAGCCGCTTGGAAGTTCTTGTAAACACTGGCAAAGCGCACATAGGCCACAGTGTCGATGCGGGCCAGCGCTTCCATCACGATCTCACCAATCTTCGAGCTCGCAATATCGGTCTCGCCCATACTTTCCAGCCGGCGTACGATGCCGCTGATCATTTGATCGATCCGCTCTGGCTCAATCGGGCGCTTTTGCATGGAAATCCGGATCGAGCGTTCCAGCTTGTCGCGGTCAAAGTCCTCGCGTTTGCCACTGGATTTGATCACCACCAGATCGCGCAACTGCACCCGTTCATATGTGGTGAACCGCCCGCCACAGGCCGGGCAAAACCTTCGTCTGCGGATCGAAACATGGTCTTCAGCCGGACGACTGTCTTTGACCTGAGTGTCGATATTCCCGCAAAACGGACAGCGCATGGCTGATCCCCCGTGTTTTTATGTCAAATTGGGGTCTGTGCCCCGCCCGATCGCTGTCAGTATAGGTGCGCGGGCAGGCTTTGTGTAGTGCAATTCAAACGCCACCACATCCTGTGACCAAATGGTCAGCTCAAATGGGCCACAACCTCGCGCACATGCGGCTGGGCCCGGTGCTCCATCAGGTAAATTCCCTGCCACGTGCCCAAACGCATCTGCCCCCCGGTCACCGGGATCGACACTGAAACCGGCAACAGGGCTGCTTTGATATGGGCGGGCATATCATCAGGCCCCTCCGAGCGATGTTTCAAATACCCCATCTCCGGATGATCCGCACCCGGCACCAAGCGCGCGAAAAACGCGTTGAGATCGGCCTTCACATCTGGGTCTGCGTTTTCCTGAATAAGCAACGAACAGGACGTATGGCGCACCATCAACGTCAACACCCCAGCGCCGCCATAGCTGGACACCCATTGCTCCACAGACGCGGTGAACTCATAAAGGCCGGGGCCCTGCGTGGAGATCGTAAATTGCCCCTGCATCGCTTCAGAATTCTAAGTTCTTTTGGAAATAGCAATAATTGCGCGCTTCAGCCGTGTTCAAGCTGTCGCCGATGCGATCGACACGCAGGGTAATACCGGGCGTTTCGAGCGTTTTCTCGGGCGCCGTCAGCGAGAACTGTACGCCGAGTTTGCGCTTGCTGGTCACTGGCGTGCCTCGTTCGCGAACAATATAAATCCGCGATGACGAGCCGGCTTTCAGGACCCGATGTGCATAGTCACCCGCCGCGCACCAATAGTCTGATCCGGCCGATCCGGCCCGCCCAATCACCTCAAACACCTGGTCGTTGACCGCGTTGACCGCATGTCGGTTTTCGGCGTGAAAGGCCGATACCGTTGCGGGAATTGACACC
>JBGCDD010000240.1:0-9432 GCA_045105075.1 Sedimentitalea sp.
ACCCGAAGCCGATGCGGGCGCCAAAGCGGTGTTTGCGGCCAAAAAGAACCTGCGCTTGCTGACCACCGGCGCTTTGGCGGATGCGCGCGCGCCGGGGCAGGCGATCCGGCAGGTGTCGGGGGGCTATCTGGTGCAGGACAAGGACGTTGGTTTTATCACGCGCGATGATCTGCGGGTGGTGACGAAGCGCGCGCCCACCGAGGCCGAACTGGCCGATCTGATGTTTGCCTGGACAGTTGCGAAACACGTCAAATCCAATGCGATCATTTACGTCAAGGACGGTGCGACCGTGGGTGTGGGCGCCGGCCAGATGAGCCGGGTCGACAGCACGCGCATTGCGGCCCGCAAGGCGCAGGATATGGCCGAGGCGATGGGGCTGAGCGCGCCTTTGACCCAAGGATCTGTTGTGGCGTCTGATGCGTTTTTCCCCTTTGCTGATGGGTTGATCACCGCCGCTGAGGCCGGGGCCACGGCGTTGATCCAGCCGGGTGGGTCGATGCGGGACGCGGATGTGATTGCCGCCGCCGACGCGGCCGGGCTGGCGATGGTGTTCACCGACATGCGCCATTTCAGGCACTAAGCGATGACGCGGCTTTTGATCTGGTCCACCGTGTTCGCGTTTCTGGTCGATCAGGCCAGCAAATACGCGGTTGTGCATGGGCTTGAGCTGAGCCGGATCCGTGCGATTGATGTGTTTCCGCCGCTGCTGAACTTTCGCTATGGCGAAAACCGGGGCATCAATTTTGGCCTGCTGGCGGGCAATTCAGAGGCTGCGCGCTGGGTGCTGATCGTGTTTTCGCTGATTGTGGTGGGGGCAGTGATCTATTGGGTCTGGCGCTGGCATCCGACGCGGCGCATGGCGCTTGCGGCGGGTCTTTTGGCGGGCGGTGCGCTGGGCAATGTGGCCGACCGGTTGATCTATGGCTATGTGCTGGATTTTCTAAACGTGTCGTGTTGTGGAATTAACAACCCTTTTGTGTTCAATCTGGCGGATGTGTTTATCTTTGCCGGCGCGATCGGGCTGGTGATCTTTGACAGCCGCACCAAAGGCAAGGATAAGCCCTGACAAGGGCGCTGGAATGGGCTAAACCCGGTTCCAACAGGCAAGGGAGTAAGCAATTTGCGCATTGCACTGGTATTGAGTGTGCTCGGCGTCGCCGTCGTGCTTGCGGGATGTTCCAACAAAGGGTTGCGCAGTTTGCGCCACGATGGGGAAGGTCCGGATGAATTCAAGGTGTTGCCGTCCAAACAGCTTTCTGAACCGGAAAACTATGCGCAATTGCCCGAACCCACGCCGGGGGGCAGCAACCGGGTGGATGCGACACCAAAGGCCGATGCGGTTGCTGCTTTGGGCGGGCGTCCTGCGGCGCTGGTGCCCGGTGCTATTCCGGCAGGCGACAGTGCGTTGGTCACCCAAGCCAGCCGTTTTGGCGTGCCCGCGGACACCCGTGCGTCTTTGGCTGCGGCTGATGCGAAATTCCGCAAACGCCAGGCGCGTCTGACCGGCATCAAACTGTTCCCGGTCGATCGCTACGAACAGGCCTATCGGCGCCAGGCGATGGATCCGTTTGGCACCAATGACCGGTTCCAGCGCGCCGGCATCGCCACGCCCACCGCTCCGCCGGTGAATGAGTAACTCACGTTTCTGCCAGCGCGCCTTGAACCGGGCCGGGTGAGACGTACCTTGTGATACAAGCAAAACGGAGTCCGCCCAATGATCCGAACCCTTGTTCTGGCCGCTTTCTCGCTGGCCGTGGCCCTGCCAGGTGCTGCCAAAGACGCGCCCGCCGGCAGTGAGGCTGTCACCAGTTTCATGCTGGACAACGGCATGCAGGTGATTGTCGTAGAAGACCATCGCGCGCCGGTGTTGCAGCATATGGTCTGGTATCGCGCCGGATCAGCGGACGAACCGCGCGGCCAATCCGGGGTGGCGCATTTTCTGGAACATTTGCTGTTCAAGGCCACGGACACGTTGGAATCGGGCGAATTGTCCGCAACCGTGGCGGCCAATGGTGGGCGCGACAATGCTTTTACCAGCTATGATTATACCGCCTATTTTCAACGCGTTGCCGCCGACCGGCTTGAGTTGATGATGCGTATGGAAAGCGACCGGATGGTCAACATTCGTTTGACCGAGCGCGATATCGTCACCGAGCGCGATGTGATTTTGGAAGAGCGCAACCAGCGGACCGACAACAATCCGCGCGCGCTGTTTGGCGAGCAGATCAACGCCACTTTGTACCACAACCATCGCTACGGCGTGCCGATCATTGGCTGGCGCCACGAGATGGAGACGCTGGATATGGCCGACGCGCTGTCGTTTTACAAAACCTATTATGCGCCCAATAACGCCATTCTGGTGGTGTCCGGTGACGTGGAGCCAGACGAAGTGCGCACGCTGGCCGAAAAGTATTATGGCGTGATCCCGGCCAACCCGAATCTGCCCGAACGCATCCGCACCCAGGAACCGCCGCACACGTCGGCGCGCCGCTTGACGTTCAAAGATGGCCGCGTGGCGCAGCCTTATGTGACCCGCACCTATCTGGCGCCCGAGCGGGACCCCGGCGCGCAGGAAACCGCGGCGGCCCTGGTGATGCTGGCCGAGCTTTTGGGCGGGGGCACCACATCGTTTCTGACGGAAAAGCTGCAGTTCGATCAACAGATTGCGGTCTATAGTGGGGCGTTTTACTCGGCCACCTCGCTGGATGACACCAGCTTTGATGTGATCGTGGTGCCTGCGGCGGGGGTCAGCCTGCAAGACGCCGAAGACGCGATGGATGTGGCGCTGGGCCAGTTCATCGAAACCGGCGTGGATGTTGACCAGCTTGAGCGCATCAAGATGCAGTTGCGCGCACAACAGATCTATGCGCGCGACAATGTGGACGGGATTGCCAACCGCTATGGTCGGGCGCTGTCTGTTGGGCTGACGGTGGAAGATGTGCAGGCCTGGCCCGACGTGTTGCAGGCCGTGACGCCCGAGCAGATCATCGCGGCGGCCAAACAGGTGCTGCAACCCGAGGCGTCGGTGACGGGATGGTTGATGCGTAAATCCGAGGTGACCCAATGAAACATATGATTGTGGGCCTGTGCGCCCTGATGATGAGCACTGTCGCCGCTTTGGCCGAGGTCAAAATCAAAGAAGTTGTCACGCCCAAAGGCATCACCGCCTGGCTGGTCGAGGATCCTTCGATCCCGTTCGCGGCGCTGGAATTGCGGTTTCGCGGGGGCACATCGTTGGATGCTCCGGGCAAGCGTGGCGCGATTTATCTGATGTCGGGCCTGTTGGAAGAGGGTGCGGGCGATCTGGATGCGCGGGCCTATGCGCGGGCTTTGGAATCGCTGGCGGCGTCGTTTGGATATGATGCGCGCGACGATTCGGTTTCGATCTCGGCGCGGTTTCTGAGCGAAAACCGCGATCAGGCGCTGGCCCTGCTGAAGGAGACCATTCACACGCCGCGCTTTGATCAAAGCGCGTTGGACCGGGTGCGGGCGCAGGTGATTTCGGGGCTGCAATCAGATGCCAAAGACCCCAACGATATTGCCAGTGCGGCGTTCAGTGCGATGGCGTTTGGCGACCACCCCTATGGCAGCGACGGCAAAGGCACGATTGACTCGGTTTCGGCGCTGACACGTCAGGATATGATCGACGCGCACCGCGCCGTTTTTGCCCGCGACCGTCTGTATGTGGGTGCGGTTGGTGATATTTCCGAGGCCGAACTGGGCGCGATCCTTGATGATCTTTTGGGCGATCTGCCTGCAACCGGCGCGTCAATTCCCGGCCCGGCTGACGTGACAGTGCCCGGCGGTGTCAGCGTGATCGACTATAACACGCCGCAATCGGTGGCGCTGTTTGGTCACAAAGGGATCGACCGCGACGATGATGATTTCTTTGCCGCCTATGTGATGAACCAGATCCTGGGCGCGGGCGGGTTTGAGAGCCGTCTGATGACCGAAGTGCGGGAAAAACGCGGGCTGACCTATGGGGTCTATTCCTATCTGGCGCCGAAAGATTTGGCCTCGGTTTATCTGGGCTCGGTCAGCTCATCCAATGACCGCATCGGCGAGGCGATTTCCGTGATCCGCGATGAATGGCGCCGTATGGCCACCCAAGGGGTGACGAAAAAGGAAATGGACGACGCCAAAACCTACCTGACCGGCGCTTATCCGCTGCGATTTGATGGCAACGCGCGGATTGCCAGCATCATGGTCGGCATGCAAATGGAAGACCTGCCGATCGATTACATCGCAACGCGCAATAAAAAGGTCGAGGCGGTGACGCTGGATGATGTCAACCGTGTGGCGGCGCAATTGCTTGATCCGGATGGGCTGCATTTTGTTGTGGTGGGCAAACCAGAGGGCGTTCAAACCGTGACCGACTGACTATTCAGCGGCCTGTCGCGCGGCAATGGTTTCGCGGTTGCGCCGCAGCAGCTTGTCTTTGGTGTCTCCGGAAAAACTGGCGATCAGCGCCATTTTGACTTCGGGATCGCGGTCCAGCAGTCGACGCAATTTGGCGCTTTGAAATTTCAGGCAATCGCTGGGCCGCGTCGCCACCACCGTGGCCGTCGCGGGATCACGCGCCAAAAATGTCAGTTCGCCGATATAGGTCGCGGGTTCGCAGAACCCGACGCGGTGGCCATCGATCTCAACCGCGACCTGACCCGAGCGGACATAGGCCAGGTCTGACACCGGCACGCCCTGCGTGGTGAGCATTTCGCCCGGCGACAGTTGGATCCAGACTGCTGTATCAAGCAATTGGCGCGCCAGATGCGGACGCAGGAACGGCACCTGATGATCCACATAATCCTGTTCTTCGGGGGTGAAACGCACCATCCGGGTCATCCAGAACAGGCGCGCCATGCCCACAAGGCTGATCACGATGAACGAGGTCTGGATGATAAAGGACGACATGTTGAACGCATGCAGCAGGCTGACCATCACGCAAGACGCGGCCAGCATCGACAAAAGCGCGTAGGAATAGCTGTTGCCCTTGATGAACCCAAGCTGCAACAGCGCGTACGAGATCAGATAGGTCCCCGCGCCGAACAGGCCCGTTGCGTTGGCTTGGGTTTCTGAGATGGCATCGAACATGCAACCATCGGCCTTGTTAAAAATCGCCAAAAAATAATGTTTCTTTGGCGCGGCTTTACCGCAAATCAACGTTCCGGTCTATGATCCAGTTCACAGGGCCGGTTATTCGCCGTAGGGCACCCAGACGGTTTTGATTTCGCTCGATTGGGCCAGCCAGGTGCGGGCGTTGGTTTCTGACCAATTGGTGACGTGTGCGTTGTTCACCCATGTGCGTTTGAGGTTGCCGGCAGCGGCCTGTTCAATGGTGGCGGACAGGTCGGTTGATGAAAACGACCAGACCGCGTCCACAGCCATGTGGCTGGCCAGCGTTTGTGCCATTGCGCCGTGCTGTCCCGTCAGAATATTGACCACGCCGCCAGGTACGTCAGAGGTGTCGAGCACCTGATAAAAATCCGTCGCGGCCAGCGGGAACGGGTCCGAGGCCACCAGAACGACCCGGTTGCCCATCGCAATGGCAGGTGCCATGGCCGAAATCAGGCCCAAAAGCGGCGCCTCGTCTGCGCACAAAACCCCAATCACACCAACCGGTTCCTGCAACGACAGCGCCAAACCGCGCAGGGGGACTCCGGTGGCGCGGCCTTCGAATTTGTCGGCCCATGCGGCATAGGTGAACAGGCGGTCAAGGCTGATGTCGACTTCGCGCGCGCCTTGGCCTTTGCCGATCATCGCGTTCAGGCGGGCAGCAAATTCATCCCGTCGAGCGGCCAGGTTTTCGGCGATGTAATATAGGATCTGTGCCCGCAAGTGGCCACTGGTTTTGGCCCAACTGCTGGCGTTTTGGGCGGCCTCAACAGCGTTGCGCACGTCTTTTCGGTTGCCGAGGCCCACATGCCCCAACAACGCGCCGGATTTGGCGTAAACTGCGCGGGAATAGCCCGCATCGGGGCGTGCCTGTTTGCCGGCAACATACATTTTGGCGGTGCGGTCGATGGCTGCGTCGGGTGCGCCCGAGCCGGGGAACGCGGCGATTGGGGCCAGCGCGCGGGCTTTGGTTTTGGGTTTGGTGTAGGCGGCCAGTCCGGCCCATCCGCCTTCGCGTCCGAACCCGCTTTCGCGCACGCCGCCAAACGGGGCCGCGGCATCAAACAGGTTGGTGGCGTTGATCCAGACCACTCCGGCGGCCAGTTTCGGGGCGATATCAAGCGCCAGATTGACGTTCTCGCTCCAGACCGTGGCGGCCAGCCCATAGCGCGTGTTGTTGGCCAGCGCGACAGCCTCGGCGGGGGTGCGAAAGGTGGTGGCGACCAGCACGGGGCCAAAGATTTCGTCCTGCATCAGCGTATCGGACGGGTCGAGCCCGCTGATCAGTGTGGGTGGATAAAAACACCCGGTTTCGGGCATGTCGCAGGCGGCCACATGCGTGGTGCCACGGGTGTTGGCGGCCAGCATGTCGGCGACGCGGGTGCGTTGAACGGGGTCAACCATCGCACCCACGTCGATGCATTTGTCCAGCGGATTGCCGACGCGCAGTTCGTCCATGCGGGCGCGCAGGCGGGCCAGAAAATCCTCGGCGATGTTGTCTTGGATCAACAGGCGCGACCCGGCGCAGCAGACCTGGCCTTGGTTGAACCAGATCGCGTCGACCAGCCCTTCGATGGCTGAATCGATGTCGGCGTCGTCGAACACGATATAGGGCGATTTGCCGCCCAGTTCGAGGGTCAGCGCTTTGCCCGTGCCCGCAGTGGCGGTGCGGATTTTGCGCCCGACTTCGGTTGATCCGGTAAAGGCGATCTTGTCGACGTTGGCATTGACCAAGGCCGCGCCGGTGTCGCCGTCGCCGGTGACAATGTTGACCACGCCGTTTGGCACGCCCGCCTCGGCGCAGATTTCCGCAAAGATCATGGCTGACAGTGTGGTGTATTCGGCCGGTTTCAGCACAACTGTGTTGCCTGCGGCCAGCGCGGGGGCGATTTTCCAGGCCAGCATCAGCAGCGGGAAGTTCCACGGGATGATCTGACCGCACACGCCCACTGGCGCGTGATCGGGCATCTCGGTGTCGATCAACTGGGCCAGACCGGCGTGGTAATAGAAATGACGGATGGCCAGAGGCACGTCGATGTCGCGGCTTTCGCGGATCGGTTTGCCGTTGTCCAGCGTCTCCATCGTGGCCAAAAGGCGGCTGTGTTTTTGCATCAAACGCGCAATGGCATAAAGCACGCGGGCGCGGGCCGGACCGTCCTTGGCCCAGTTCGGTTGTGCTTTGCGGGCGGCGGCGACGGCGGCGGCCACTTCGTCGGGTGTGGCTTTGGTGATGCCTGCCAGCTTTTCGCCGGTGGCCGGGTTGTGGGACGCAAAATCATCGCGCAGCGGGCCCCATTGCCCGTTCACAAACGGCCCGGCAATGCCGCCGCGATCGGCAATCCATTGCAGCGCGTCGGCGGCGCTTTCGGGGGCGGGGCCATAGTCCATGGAGTCGAAGATTTCGGGGACGGTCATGGGGCGCATCCTTGGGGTTTCAGCAACAACATTGGCTATCCCATCGCGTGGCGGTGGCCGGCGGAATAGGCGCCGGTGAGGTGGTGTTCCAGCTGGCGTTCGATGTCGCCCAGCAATGACGACGCGCCAAAGCGGAACAGGTCGGGGCGCAGCCAGCGGTCGCCGAGCTCATCTTTGATCAAAGACAGGTAGACCAGCGCGTCCTTGGCTTTTGAGATTCCCCCGGCGGGTTTGTAACCCACACGGATGCCAGTGGCGGCGTGATAGGCGCGGATGGCGCGGATCATCACCAGCGACACCGGCAGCGTGGCGTTAACGCTTTCTTTGCCGGTCGAGGTTTTGATGAAATCGGCTCCTGCCATCATACAGACCAGAGAGGCGCGCGCCACATTGCGCAGGGTGCCCAATTCGCCAGTGGCCAAAATCGCCTTGACGTGGGCCTCACCGCAGGCGGCGCGGAAGGCGCGCATTTCGTCGTAAAGCGCCTGCCAGTTGCCTTCGAGCACGTGGCGGCGCGAGATCACGATGTCGATTTCGCCAGCCCCGGCTTTGACGCTTTCACCGATTTCGGCGACTCGCAGATGAAACGGTGACAGCCCGGCGGGGAAGCCGGTGGACACAGCCGCCACGGGGATACCACTGCCCGCCAATGCGTCGACCGCGGCGGGGACCATATCGTGATAAACGCAGATCGCACCGACGTGTAAATCGGGAAGGCCCAGTTGATCCAGCAGATCGGCACGCACCGGTTGGCGGCCTTTGGCGCACAAGCGACGCACCCGCGCGGCTGTGTCATCGCCCGACAGCGTGGTCAGATCAATGCAGCTGATGGCGCGGCACAGCCAGGCGGCCTGATGGTCTTTTTTGACCGAGCGGCGCCCGGGCAATGTGGCCGCGCGGCGTTCAATGGCCGAGGTGTTGGCCTGCACGCGGCGCACCCAATCCATATCCAGCGCAAGCCCTGGATTGCGGGGTTCGGTGACTTGCGGCAATTGGTCGGTGGTGGAGCGTGTGGTTTGCATCGCCTGCCCTTTTGGTGAGCCTCGCGCAAATTGGCACGGGGGCCGGAGCTTGGCAAGCGAGGCGGGTCAGGCCATGCCGACCTGCACCTGATTTGCGACCATGTCATCGGGGCGGCTGGCGATGTGGTGTTCCAGTTCGGCGCGGATATCGGCGCACTCGGGCAGATCAAACAGGTTGCGCATTTCGCCGGGGTCGGTGACCAGATCATAGAGTTCGCCGGCGCCCGATTGCAGATCAACGGTCAGTTTGTGGGTCTTGGTGCGCACTGTGCGCAACGTCAGCGCGACACCGGCGCGGGTGGGCAACAATTCCCATTCGTTCATTGCAAAATCGCGTTGGCCCTCGCCTTCGACCAGATCGCGCAGCGAGGTTCCGTGTTGTTTCAACAGCGGGTCGGTGTCGGCGTAATCGGCAAAGGTGGCCGTCAGATCGAGTGTGTTGACTGGTTCATCCACGACTTTGCCCACTGGCACACCGGGGCCTTTGAAGATCATCGGCACGCGCAGCAGGCCTTCGTAGTGCATCGGACCCTTCAGGATCAGCCCATGATCGCCCAGCCAGTCGCCGTGATCCGAGATGTAGATGACGATGGTGTTTTCGGCCAGACCGGTTTCCTCAAGCGCGATCAGCAACCGGCCCACATTGTGATCGATCAGCGCGATCTGGCCATAGGTGTTGGCGATGATCTCGCGCAGCTGCTCGTCGCTTTGGGGCGGAATCCGGCTGTAGGCTTTGCGCACATCGGCGTTTTCCTTGGGGCCTGCGGGTTCGTTGGTCAGCACAGCTTCGTGCCACCACGGACGGTTTTCAAAGTCACGGGTGCGGTGTTCGGGCAGGTCCACCTCGGCGGGATCATGCAGGTGCGACCAGGGTTCGGGGCAG
>JBGCDD010000241.1:0-9682 GCA_045105075.1 Sedimentitalea sp.
AGTAGCACTCCGGCGAAGAAGGACAGGGAAACGGCGGTGCGGCCCAGCAGATTTAGGGTATAGCCTCGATAAAAGGGTGCACGTTTCGGTTAGCAGTCCTTCGTGACTATTGCGGCGAAGGCCCGGATCGAGCCCTACCTGGCCATTGTGATTTTGTGCTGCGCGCGCACGCAGCGCGTAAATTGCTGTTCATGCGGAGAGTTTGGTGCCGCTACGCAATTTGAAAACCGGCCATTCACCAAGGCCGTAGCGAACCAAAGACAGCGATTTCACAAACTGCGGAGGTCCCTATGAAGCGCGCAAAGCCTATGCACTCTTGAGTGCAACAGTGAGCTGCGCATTGAGGACTAGTTTTGTCGCCGATCTGCCCCCATTGGAGCAGTGGTTGCACCGTGTATTTCGTTTCCAGAAATCTGACGACATTTCGTGGCGGCAAGTTGTTTCTGAAATAGAGTGAGCAAGGTTTGCAACACATCAGACGACTTCACGGTCAAAGGCTTGTTCTGTTCACTTGCATTCTACCGGTCCAACAATGTCCAAAACGCTATGACGGGCGCACGCATCATTTCCTTTTCATATCTTATTTTCCGCAGTTCCCGCTGACTTACCGAATGGGCCGGAACAAAAAACTCTACCCCATCGGGCTGGTTGCGCACTGCGTCAAACGGTAAAATGCTGGCCCCGAGCCCGCGCCGCACAAACGATAGGATTGCCGTCGTATTGCGCGCCTCAAGGGTGCTGGAGAAACGCAGCTCACTGACAATCGGATCATCGACCAGCTCGCAAAGCGGGTTAGCGATCAAAGGCTCAAGGCTGAGCAGCCCCCAATCGGATGCGCCTTGGGTGTCCAGATGCGCCCTATGGATGAGCCCGTTTTCGGGACAAACGATGCCCAGGTCGTCAGACCGAATGCGTTCACCCTCCAACGGGGCGTCAGGCCGTGCTGATACGATTCCAATGTCGGCCTCATCGCGTTGAACACGTGCGCGGACAGTTGCGCTGTCTACATCGCTGATCTCAATTCGCACATCAGGGTGGATGGCGCGAAATGCCTCAATCACATCTGGCAGCAAGGCCACTGTTGCGGATGGCACCGCCGCGATACGAACGATTCCTGCAGTCGATATCGCATGACGGCGGATTGCATTCGCACTTTTGTCAAAAACATCGGTGGCACGCTGACTTTCCAGCAGAACAAGCTGGCCCAGTGGCGTCAGGCGACTTTTTCTATCTGTCTCAAATAGGGGGCCGCCAACTTCTTTTTCAAATTGCGCCAACATCATAGACACTGCAGAAGGTGTCCGGCCCAAAACGGCGGCAGCACCGGCAAGCGTGCCCTGCGCTGCGGTGACAGAGAATGCTCTGAGCATTTCGAGCTTAATAGACATTCAGAACTCCTGAATAAATGTTCAATTGTTTGAGAATGACTGAAGTTGCCGCAGCGGTCTAGACCACAGTTAAACAAATTGGAGACCAGCATGACCGATCTTACGCAGCTTTATATTGATGGCGCATGGACCGATGGGGCGACCCAAATCGAGAACCGCAATCCGTCTGACACGTCGGATTTGATTGGCATGTATGCGCAAGCGGATGCGAGCCAATTGGATGCGGCCCTCGCTGCTGCGCGGCGCGCCCAACCCGCTTGGTGGGCTGCAGGTATTCAAAAGCGTCATGATGTGCTGATGGCAATTGGCACCGAATTGATGGCCCGCGCCGAAGAGATCGGGCGCATGTTGGCACGCGAAGAAGGCAAGCCAGCTGCCGAAGGCAAAGGTGAAGTGTACCGCGCTGGACAGTTCTTTACCTATTTTGCGGGCGAGGTCCTGCGCCAGCACGGTGATCTGGCCGAAAGCGTGCGCCCTGGGATAGAGATTGATGTGCGCCGCGAACCAGTTGGCGTCGTGGCGATCATCAGCCCGTGGAACTTTCCCGTGGCAACCCCAGCATGGAAAATTGCTCCAGCGCTTGCATTCGGCAACGCCGTTGTCTGGAAACCTGCCAATGTCACGCCCGCCAGCGCCATCGCCCTGACCGAGATAATCGCGCGTCAGGACATCCCCAAAGGCGTGTTCAACCTTGTCGCCGGTCCGGGCCGTGATGTTGGTCAGCGCCTTGTGGAAAGTGCGGAAGTGGACGCGATCAGCTTTACCGGTTCCGTTCCTGTGGGTCGGGGCATTGCCGCTGCCGCCATGCAAAACATGACCAAAGTGCAGATGGAAATGGGGTCCAAGAACCCGTTGATTGTCATGGACGATGCCGATCTTGATCTGGCCGTTATGCACGCCGCAGGGTCTGCTTTTGGGGGCACAGGTCAGAAATGTACTGCCGCCAGCCGCCTGATCGTTCACAGCGCCGTCCATGATGCCTTTGTCGAAAAGCTGGTTGCAGCCGCATCGGCGATGAAGGTCGGCCACGCCCTTGAGGCGGGCACGCAACTTGGGCCCGTGGTCAGCGAAAGCCAGCTGAACCAGAACCTCGAATACGTGGGCATCGGCAAAGGCGAAGGCGCTGAATTGCTCTGTGGTGGCGAACGTCTGGAGATGGCAACAGAGGGCTATTACATGTCTCCTGCCGTCTTTGTGAAATCCCACAACAACATGCGGATCAACCGCGAAGAGATGTTCGCGCCGATCACCGCCGTGCAACGCGCCGACAGCTACGAAGAAGCACTAACGCTCGCCAATGACACCCAATTCGGCCTGACCGCTGGCATCATGACACGCTCGCTTGCGCGGGCCAGCCATTTCCGCGCCAACATGCGGGCCGGTTGTGTCATGGTGAACCTGCCCACGGCGGGCACCGATTACCACGTGCCCTTTGGTGGCCGTGGCGCATCCAGCTTTGGCCCGCGCGAACAAGGGTCTTATGCGTCCGAGTTCTATACCACCGTCAAAACGGCATACGTTTTCGCAGGCACGCCTGCATGACCTATCTGATTGATGGTCTGCAATACGCGAATTGGTCCGAAAAGATCTTTCGCCAGATGCGCAAAGGGGGCGTGGACGCGGTCCACGTCACCATTACGTATCACGAAATGTTTCGTGATACGGTACTGGTGATCGAACAGTGGAACCGCTGGTTCGAACAATATCCCGATCTGATCTTTCAAGGCCGCACCGCTGATGATGTCCATCGCGCCCGCGAAACGGGACGCACTGCGATCTTCTTTGGTTCGCAAAACCCGTCCTGCATCGAAGACGACATCGGGCTGGTCGAGGTGATGCATATGCTGGGTCTGCGGTTCATGCAGCTGACCTACAACAACCAGTCCCTGCTCGCCTCGGGCTGCTATGAGGACGAGGACACAGGCCTGACCCGCATGGGCCGTCAGGTGGTCGCCGAGATGAACCGCGTCGGCCTTGTCGTCGACATGAGCCATTCCGGTGAGCGGTCAACCTTTGAAGCCATCGAACATTCCAGCCGCCCGATCACAATCAGCCACGCCAATCCGGCCAGCTGGCACAAGGCCCTGCGCAACAAATCCGATGATCTGCTGCGCGCCCTGGGCGACAGCGGCGGTTTTCTGGGTCTGTCGGCCTACCCCCACCACCTTAAGGACGGCGGCAAATGCACGCTGCAATCGTGGTGCGATATGGCGGCGTTGGCCGTCGATCTGGCGGGGCCGCAAAACGTCGGCATCGGCACGGACCTGTGTCAGGATCAGCCTGACAGCATCGTCGAATGGATGCGCGTGGGCCGCTGGACCAAGGCCATCGATTATGGCGAAGGCAGTGCGAGCAACGCAGGCTTCCCCGCGATGCCCGATTGGTTTCACGACAACCGCGATCTGGCAGGCATCCGCGCTGGCCTTTCGGCTGCGGGTCTGGACGGGACCACGACAGACGGTGTGATGGGCGACAACTGGCACGCCTTCTTCGACAAAAGTTTTGGGGCGCAAGCCGCCCCTAAGAACATCCAAAACGCCGCTGAATAAGCAGCGCATCATCGCTTCTGGGAGGAACAAAGATGAGTGATACGAACAAAACGACGGGCCTATTTTCAGGCGGGACCGACAAGGCGCTCTTTGCGATCACGGGTGGCTTCATTGCCCTGTTCTGCGCCTATGCTTTTTTCAACATCGACGGGCTGTCCGCACTGGTCGACAGCAGCTTTGCGTTCTCGGCAAAGTATTTCGGGCTTTATTGGCAGATCCTTTTGCTGGCCACGTTCCTGATCGGGCTGGTTCTGTGCGTTCTGCCGGGTTCAAAGACCCTGATGGGCGGGCTGACCATGCCTGAATTTTCGACGTTCAGCTGGGCGTCCATGATCATGTGCACGCTGCTTGCGGGCGGTGGCGTGTTCTGGGCCGCGGGTGAGCCGATTGCGCATTTCCTGTCACCCCCGCCAGTCTTTGGTGATCTGAGCGGTGACGTTCAGGCGCAGGCGCACGCCGCCCTCGCGCAAAGCTTCCTGCACTGGGGCTTTCTGGCCTGGGCCATTCTGGGGTCACTGACCACAGTGATGCTGATGCACTACCACTACGACAAGGGTCTGCCGCTTGCACCGCGCACGCTGCTGTACCCTGTGTTCGGAGACCGTGCCTTGACAGGTCCAATCGGTCTGATCGCTGACGCGTCCTGCATCATCGCGGTTGTTGCGGGCACCGTTGGTCCCATCGGCTTTCTCGGGTTGCAAATGTCTTACGGTTTGAACGAGTTGACCGGCATTCCCGACACCTTCACCACGCAGGCCATCGCCATTCTGGCACTTGTCGGCGTCTATACAATCTCTGCTATCACGGGTCTGGCCAAGGGCATCAAAATCCTGTCGCAGATCAACGTGATCCTCGCCGGAACTCTGCTGGCGTTTATGCTGGTCGCTGGTCCTACGATGGATATCTTCGCGGGCTTCTTTGGCGGCATGCAGGTTTACGCCACGCACTTCTTTGACATGGCCCTCTATCGCGGCGATGCGGGTCTGTTTGGGGATGCGGGCTGGCTTGGCTGGTGGACTGTCTTCTTCTGGGGTTGGTTCATGGGTTACGGTCCTTTGATGGCTGTGTTCATCGCACGCATCAGCCGGGGTCGCTCGATCCGCCAGATCATCCTGACCTTGTCGGTCTTGGCACCGCTGATCACGAACTTCTGGTTCACGATCATCGGCGGGTCCGGCATCTTCTTTGAAATCGCCGAGCCGGGTATCGTATCTGGCCCGTTTGAAGGCTTCAACCTGCCTGCGGGTTTGCTGGCAATCACCCAAGCCATGCCAATGGGGTTCATCCTGTCGGTTCTGTTTCTGGTTTTGACGATGTGCTTTGTCGCCACCACAAGCGACTCCATGAGCTATGTCATCTCGTCCACCATGACGACGGGTGAGCCTTCAGCCGCCATGCGTGCATTCTGGGGCTTGGCCATGGGCGTGATGGCCCTGATACTGATCTCAACCGGATCAGGCGGCATCGGAAAAT
Organism: Sedimentitalea sp.; assembly: GCA_045105075.1. GTDB lineage: Bacteria > Pseudomonadota > Alphaproteobacteria > Rhodobacterales > Rhodobacteraceae > JBGCDD01. The sequence goes on from JBGCDD010000241.1 coordinate 5,411, forward strand.
TGCAAAGCTTCATCGTGGTGACGGCGGTGCCCGTGTCGTTGATCCTGCTCCCGTCTCTTTGGGATGCCGTGCGGATCACATTGATGCTGGGACGCGCGCCCGAAGCAGCACGCGCCTAATCCAAAGACGTGGCGCGCCATCGGTGCGCCACGTCTGCCAAAATTTCGCACGTTTGGGAGGACCTGCAATGTCTGTGAACACCTCAAGTCTGGCCAACGAGACGGCCCGCTTCATGCGTCCGGCGACAGAGGTCATGCGCCTTGCTCGCATGGGCAGTGGCCATCCGACCCGCCTGTCGTTCCTGCGCGTTCTTTTGCGGCGTCTTGCAACATCGGATTGGCAAATTGACCGTCCCGTCTGGAATGTGGACGCGAATGGTGTCGGTCATGGCGTCTACCGCGTCAAAAGCGCCGAACGCACCTACAGCCTCGTGGCATTTGCCCACGATCTTCCCCCGGAAATGCGATCCGACCGTGTCATCGCGACAGCATGGGACGCGACATTTACCCTGTTCGATGGGGTCCCCACAGATGAGGATATCGCGCGACTGGCTGACAACGTCCCTTATCAGGAAGCGGGGCGCATCAGCGCGAAGGAGTTGACGCTCGCTCGTGCCAACCGCTCTGTGCGCTTGTTCGAACATGTGGTCACGGCCCTGGCGCGAGGCCGCCAGCCTGATCCAGCTGAGATTGCCGCCGTCGGATACCTGATGCGCACCACAGCCGTCTATGGTTCTGGCAAATTTGGCGCGTCTGATCGCGCCGATATCGCAGACCGCCCCGAACTCGCGGCACCCTTTCAGGTCGAAATGCTTACGGTGTGGCTGATCCGCGCCTTTACCGTCGATATCGTTGAACATATCGCAGCCGCTAAAGGGGGCGACACGGCGGTGAGGCTTGAGCCCAGCCTACGCCGCAGCCTTGGCGTCGGCAATTCCACCGGCCTTGGGATGGCCCCGTTTATCGTGCGCCACCCTGTTTTGCTCAACAACTGGATGATAGCGCGAGAAGAGGCACTGGCCCGCGTTCGTGCGCAGCCCGCAGCGCTGCCGCTGGCGATTTCCGACCTGAACGCTGCGCTGGATGCAGCCGTGACCAACGCCGAGGTCTGGCACTCCGAACATCCCGTTCAGGTCCGCAAGTTGCATGACCTGCGCCGTGATCTAGCCTTGCTTTCGACGGCACTTAACACGTGGGACTGGAACGCTGCCCATCCTTGGGATGCACTTTGGATGTGGGGCGCCGAAATCCTGACCTTTGAAGGACAGGAGGCGCTTTTGTCGCTTATGCTGGAGCCTCACGGCGCACTGGTCGACGATCTGGCCGACCATATGGGGGCTGATGAAGCGGCCAGTTTCAGGATCGACGGCGCGATGCCCGTGGCCGAGTTGCGCCGCATTCTGGAAACCCATTACGCTTGGGCGCTTGCGATTGATTTCACCTCACCCGAAAATGTCGCACGGTTCTGGTATGTCTCTGAAGAAAAGCTTGAGCCTCGTTTGGGCGAGCGCGCGACCGAGGACGGCGCGACATTGGAACAGCCGCTTTGCATCGCGCGCCTGATGTCAGAGCTTCATGCAGCGGTGCAAAGTTTTGACGGTACGCGATCCGTCGCAGCGCTGATGTTGGCACATCCAGAACATCGCTTTGCGGTGCGGCGCGTGCAGATCGCAAAGCGCCACCCCTATGCCGAAGTGCAAGACAACCTCATCGCCGCCGACATGCTGCCAATCAATCTCTTGCGTTGCAAACTAGCCTTTTTCGGCGCGAGCCAGTTCGACCCCCGTTCGGATCGCTGGGTGCGCATCAACCTATTTGCAGGCGCACCCTTCCCCGATGACATCAAAGCGGGAGGTGCCGTATGAGTTTTGAACCTCAGGACCAGACTCGCGGCGATTCCACTCCGTTTTTTGGCGACACAGAGCCCGCGCCGTTGTCGTGCAATGAAGCCGCATCCTTGTGCATGAAAGCCGCGCGTGGCGCTGGTATGAGCTGGGGCATGGCCGAAGAAGCAGGGTTTGCAGCAGCTTGGCTGGTGTCGCATGGTATTGATGGACCGTCCCATATGCGCGCACATCTGGAACGCGCGGATGGGCGCGACTGGGCAGACCTGTGCCCGTCAGCAACCCCCGGCGACTGGCAAAATGCACATGGTCAGCCTGCCTGCCCAATCATTCTGGGTGCGACGATGTGCGACTATGCCGACCTGCCCGAAGGGCCAAACTCTGGCGCGACGGTTGCACTCGGTCCGGTCAGCGCGCCCATTCTATTGGTCCCTTTCTTGGTTGAACTGGCACACAGCAAAAGTCTGGCGTTCAAGTTGTCTTGGCCAGAGGGTGCGATCCGTATCGACAACGATGAAACGTGGCTCCAAGCGGCCTTGCAGTCCCTTGGCGTGCCGCAACTTGTGCTGACATTATCCGCCAAAGCCGCCCAGCCACATAAGCCGTCTGCCGCATCCATGCCCAACGCTCAAACCACCGCTGCGACCATTGCAGCCCTCAACGCTTTCGCCATGCGCACCACCGTACCTGCCACAGAGGCATCACGCACTGGCGCCGGATCAACCCTAAGTGACAATGATTGACAAAGGAAATATCATGACACTCTCCCGCCTCAACCCCGGCCCTCGTATGAGTCAAGCCGTGACCATCGGAAACATCGCATTTCTCGCAGGCCAAGTGCCCGACGACCTGAGTGCAGACATCGAAACGCAAACCCGACAAGTGCTGACGAAACTGGACAAAGTCGTCGCTGAGCTGGGCGCGACCAAATCCGACATCGCATCTGTCCAAGTCTGGCTGGCCGATATGGCCGACTTTCAAGGGATGAACGCGATCTGGGACGAATGGGTCAGCAAAGACGCCCCGCCTGCGCGCGCAACTGGCGGTACGTCCCTCGCGCGTCCCGGCATGCGCGTCGAAATGATCGCTGTCGTCGCCCTGCCAGAGGCCGCCGCCGCTTAATTAAAGTGAGGCCGGAGCCGCAACGCGCCGCTCCGGCCTGCTGTTCGGGTGACAATCACGTCCTCCCAATTTCTCGTTCCATTGGCACATCGACAAAGGGTGACACGGCAGTGATAATAAAGGAACAGCCCTCTGGATTGACACTTTTTGTAGAAATGCAGGGGTCCATTGTTCCACAGATCCTCTCAAAGATCGCCGGTTTCACGGTCTTTTCCATCGCAATCATGGCTCTGGATACCCGTTTGGTTTCCATCCCACATGTTTCGCTCACCGCGATGAGTGTCTTCGGGATAGCGCTGTCGTTGTTCTTGGGGTTTCGCAATAATGCGGCCTACGATCGTTGGTGGGAGGGCCGCAAGCTTTGGGGTGGTATCATTGCCGACGTGCGCAATCTGGCCAAAACCTGCGAGATTTTCGTCCCCGACATCAAAGACCGCAAAGACATTCTGGATGTTGTTGTGGCTTTTGCACATTTCCACCGAGGCATGCTACGCGGTGTGGACGCCAGTAAAGAAGCGGCGAACTGGATCGGCGTCGAAAACGCGGCCACTCTTGCAGGCAAAAGCAACAGCACCGATGGGGCATTGCGTGTGATCTCGGAACAGATCAGACATCTTCACGCGCAGGGTGCGATCAACGATTTTGGCCAGATTTCGATCGGCAAGATCATCACATCGCTTGGCCTGCATCAGGCCGGTTGTGAGCGTATTGCAACGACCCCGCTGCCCTTCGTCTATTCCTTGCTGGTCCGCCGCACGACCTACCTCTATTGCCTCTTGCTGCCCTTCGCTCTGCTCGAAGCAGCGGGGCCGCTTTTGCCATTCTTCGTTGCCGTCGTTGCCTATGTTTTCTTTGGCTTACAAGCGGTGACAAATGAACTGGAGCATCCTTTCCGAATGGTCAAAAATGGCCTGCCTCTGGATGCGATGTGTCGGGTGGTCGAAATTTCGGTGTCAGAAGCAACAGACCGCAAACCGCCCCCAGCTCTCTCTGCGACCAATCACGTTTTAAGTTAGAGATAGACGTGAATTCGGTTTGTTTCAGATGATCTCTTGATTGCATGTCGGGAACGGGATCTTGATTTTGGTAGAGCTGATCCAAACAGCAATTTGAATGGGGTTTGGCATCGCCGCAGGTTCTCATTCGTAACCGACTGCAACGAACATATGCCAGCCAAACCCAACGCCTTACGACCGTTCAGCAATGACCGCTTCGGCGATTCGAAATTTGTCGCAGCGGGAATTTCTCCGCATAAGCGAAAGAATGCTGCGTCAGCGAAGGTGGAAAATCCAAGGTCGGTTTTGTCC
>JBGCDD010000242.1:0-14069 GCA_045105075.1 Sedimentitalea sp.
TGAGGCCAAAGCCGAAACCGCCCCCGAGACCGAAGTGTTTTACACCTTCACCTGGGGACGTGCACGGCCCAGCACGCCTCGGGCCAAGCAGGGCGAGCGGTCCGGTGGGGCGCGCCCTCAGGGTGGCAACACCAAGGGCAAAGGCCGCAAGCCAAAGGGCAAGCGCGATGAGGGACCCAAAGGCGGGCAGGGTGGCAAGACCTTCTCGGCGCGGCCGCCCAAATCCGAAAAGCCGATCGATCCTGACAACCCCTTTGCTGCGGCACTGATGGGGTTGAAGGGCAAGACCTGATCCGGTGAGCGACGCCCCCGACAAACTGCGCGTGGACAAATGGCTGTGGCACGCGCGGTTTTTCAAAACCCGCAGTCTGGCGGCACGACAGGTCAGCGACGGGCATGTGCGGCTGAATGGCACGCGGGTCACAAAACCGGCGCAGGTTGTGGTTTCTGGTGACGTGCTGACCTTTGCACAAGGCCGCGACGTGCGTGTGATCAAAGTTGTGGCCATGGGCGTCAGGCGTGGCCCGGCGCCCGAGGCTCAGGCGCTGTTTGAGGATCTGACCCCACCCAGCGAGCACATCGAAGCGCCCCAACGGGTGGGCGAACGCCCGACCAAACGGGACCGGCGCGCGCTGGACGCGCTGCGCTCAAATGATGATCTGATCTGAGGTGTTTGGGCGCATTCCGCCACGGCGCGCTCCTGTGTCCAGTCTTTCTGACACCAGATACTTGAATGCCCCGCATCTCTGATTTAGCTAGACGTTCAGGGATTTAACGGAAAGCGACGCATGACCTATATCGTGAACGACAGCTGTATTGCCTGCAAATACACCGATTGTGTCGAAGTCTGTCCAGTGGACTGCTTTTACGAGGGCGAGAACATGCTGGTCATCCACCCGGATGAGTGCATCGATTGCGGTGTTTGCGAACCCGAATGCCCCGCTGACGCGATCCGCCCGGACACCGAACCGGACATGGACAAATGGGTCGAATTCAACCGTAAATACTCGGAAATGTGGCCGGTCATCATCACCAAAAAAGACCCGCTGCCTGACGCCGAAGACCGCGACGGCGAATCTGGCAAACTTGAGAAATACTTCTCCGAAGCGCCCGGCGAAGGCGGCTGAGGACCAAGTTTCCTTGCTATATTAACGGTGTGACGGAACGTCTGCTTTTTTTGCGGGCGTTTTTGTGTTATGCTCTCATCACATTGTTGAAACGACCGGGTCTGCTTTGATGGAGCAATTGCATCAAGGCCGTTTTTTTGTCGCCCCCGTGCTTGGTTTTTACGCCAAAACACGGCAGGGCCCGCAAAAACACCACCCGGCTGAAAAGGACGACCCACGTATGACAAAAACGAAAAAGCTCGACTTTCGCCCGAACGAATTTGTGGTTTATCCCGCGCATGGGGTCGGACAGATCGTGTCGATCGAAGAGCAGGAGGTCGCTGGCCTCACGCTGGAGCTGTTTGTGATTTCCTTTGAAAAAGACAAGATGACGCTGCGGGTGCCCACGCACAAGGCCACCGAAATCGGCATGCGCAGCCTGTCTTCGCCGGACGTGATCACCAAAGCGATGACCACGCTGAAGGGCAAAGCCAAGGTCAAGCGGGCCATGTGGTCGCGCCGCGCGCAGGAATACGAGCAAAAGATCAACTCGGGTGATCTGATCGCAATTGCCGAAGTGGTACGCGATTTGCACCGCACCGATGATCAGCGTGAGCAAAGCTATTCCGAGCGTCAGCTTTATGAAGCAGCACTTGAGCGTTTGACCCGCGAAGTTGCGGCCGTCGGTGGCGGAGACGAAGCTTTGGCAGCCCAGCAAATCGGTGATGTTTTGTCATCGCGCGCGCCTGCCGCCGCCTGATCCCAGCGACCTTTGATAGATTGGGCCGTTCCGCAGCCGGAGCGGCCTTTTTGCTGTCGCAGCGATGCATTTTGTCGTTTTCTCGCCCCTTCGGCGCGGTTTAGACTTGGCTTGCAAACAGGGGGCGCAAGATGACGGGATGGTTTGACCGGGTGGTGCTGGATCTGGGTCGGCAAATGCGCTGGTCGTTTCTGCCGCCTTTGATGATCTATTTCTCGGCCGGTGTGTCGGGACTTACGGCGATTGTCGGCGCGTTTTTCGTCAAAGACTATCTGGGTCTGTCGGCGGCGTTTCTGGCGGGGCTTGCGTTTTGGGCCGGGTTGCCTTGGGCGCTGAAAATGCCGCTGGGCCATTTGGTCGATCTGATCTGGCGTTGGAAGGCAGTGCTGGTTTTTATCGGCGCGGGATTGGTCGCCACCAGCCTTGGGATCATGTATTTCCTGATCACCGAACGGGCGTGGATGGCGAGCATCATGCCGTTGTCGGCATGGTATGTGACATCCGTTTTGCTGGCGCCCTCGGGCTATGTGGTGCAAGACGCGGTGGCCGATGCGATGTCGGTCGAGGCGGTTCCGACGCATACCGACACCGGCGCGCCCATCGCAGAGACCGACACCAAAGCCATGCACACCACCATGCAGACGCTGGGGCGGTTTTCGCTGATCCTGGGCTCGGTTGGGGTGGCCGTGTTGAACATCGTGATGTTTTCGGGGGTCGAGGCGCTGGATCCGGCCGGCAAACAAGCGGTCTATGCGCAGGTCTACCTGATGGCGCTGGCGATCCCGGTTTTGTCGGTGTCCGGCGTGGTTTTGGCCGCGTTGCAACGTCGCTCTCAACGCGCCGCGATGCAGCGCGCGGGGGTTGCGAACGCCACGATCGAACAGGCTTTGGGGCGGGCCGGCGATCCACCTGACCTGAACCACTGGTATTTCACCGGCGGCGCGGCGTTTGTTGTGCTCAGCCTGGTGATTGGGCTGTCCGATGTGCCCTTTGGTCAAGAACTGGTGTTCATCGGCTCGATGAGCGTGGTGCTGTTTTTGATGCGTCAATTGCTGCAGGTGCTGGAGCCGGCCAAAGCGCGCGCACTTGTCGGCACCGCCGTGATCATTTTCGTGTTTCGCGCCGTGCCTTTGCCCGGCCCCGGCAAAACCTGGTTTGAAATTGACGAGCTGAAGTTTGACGAGCAATTCCTGTCGGTGCTGTCACTGATCACCGCCGCGCTCACCTTGGCCGGCATCTTGTTGTTGCGCCCACTGATGGCGCGCTGGCCGATCACCAAGATTGTGATTTTGCTCACTATTGTGGGCGGCGTTTTGTCATTGCCCAACATCGGGTTGTTTTACGGCCTGCACCATTGGACCGCAGGTCTGACAGCTGGCATCGTTGATGCGCGCTTCATCGCGATCATGGACACAGCGGTGGAAAGTCCGCTGGGGCAGGTGGCGATGATCCCGATGTTGGCCTGGATTGCACGCAATGCCCCGACCGAGCTCAAGGCCACGTTTTTCGCGGTTATGGCCTCGTTCACCAATTTGGCGCTGTCGGCCAGTTCGCTGATCACCAAATACATGAACCAACTGTTCGAGGTCACCCGCGAAGTGCGCAACGAGGCCGGCGAGATCACTATTCCGGCGCTCTATGATGCACTGGGCCCGTTGCTGATCTGGGTGGCTGTGATCGGTGTGGTGGCGCCGCTGGTGACCATCGCGCTGGTGCAACGATCGCGGCTTAGAACGACAGACTGACGCACAAACCCAACAGCAAGGTGATTTCACCAAGCTGTTGGGCCGCGCCCAAAACATCTCCGGTTTGCCCGCCGATTTTGCGCAGTGCCACTGCGGCCAGCCCCCCCACGACGATGGCAGCACCAAGCGCCGGCAACAGGATCGCAGGGCCAGTCAACATCAGCGCCAACACGATCCCCAACCCGACCGACACCGCGCTGACCACGCCCCCCGGCGCGCCGACGCCGTGCGAAAGGCCAGTCGTGCGCGCCAGCGGCAGCGCGGTCATCAAGACTGCGAAACAGCCGCGCGAGACAATAGCGGCGGCAAGGGGCGCGGCGATTCCATGGGGCAGCAGCATGGCCAAGGCGACCCAGCGCAGACCCAACGACAGGATCAAGGCCAGCACACCATAAGTGCCAATCGCACTGTCCTTCATGATCTCAAGGCGGCGCGCAGGGGTGAAACCACCCCAAAATCCGTCACAAGTGTCGGCCAATCCATCCTCGTGCATCGCACCACTCAGCACCACGCCCGCGCCCAGCATCAGCCCCGCCGCTGCGCCAACAGGCAGCCCCAGCCACAACGCGCCCAAGGCCAAAGCCCCTGACAGTGTCCCAATCGCCAGACCGGCCAGCGGAAACGCCCAAGCCGCACGCGCTTGGTTGGCAAAGGCGGCATCTGGCAAGCTCGGCATCGGCAAACGCGTCAACAGAACCAGCGCCACCGGCACATCCCAAAGCAGCGAAACGCGGGAGGGCAAGGCGATGTCGTTTTTCGGCATATCAAGGCCTTTCCGGGGCTTGTGGCTGCGCCTCGAGTGGTTAAACACCGCAAGGTAACCGATTGCAACGAGGCTTTGAATGCGCCCTGACCTGACAGATCTGACCTCATTTCGCGCGGCTTTGACGGCCGCACCCAGTGTTGACGCCGCCGCGCAGACTGGCGCTGGCGAGCGCAACAGCCAGCTGACCAAACCGCCCGGTGCGTTGGGGCGTCTGGAAGATCTCGCCCAGTGGTATGCCGGTTGGCGTGGCGATGCGCGACCGGTGATTGCATCCCCGCAGATCATTGTTTTTGCTGGAAATCACGGCGTAACGGCACAGGGTGTGTCGGCCTTTCCCGCGGCCGTCACCGAGCAGATGGTGTTCAATTTTCAGGCCGGTGGTGCGGCGATCAACCAATTGGCCAAGGCGGCGGGTGCAACGCTGGATGTGATCGCGCTCGAGCTTGATCGCCCCACCAACGACTTTACCCAAGGCCCGGCGATGGATGACACCGAATTGTTAACCGCGCTGCGCACGGGTTGGGACGCGGTAGATGACAGCGCCGATGTGCTGGTTGTGGGCGAAATGGGCATCGGCAACACCACATCTGCGGCCGCCATCGCGCATGCGCTGTTTGGTGGTGCGGCGCAGGATTGGACCGGGCGTGGCACCGGCGTGGATGATGCAGGTCTGGCGCTGAAAACCGAGGTTGTGGCCAAGGGCGTGGCGCGCCATGGCGGTGGATCGGGGTTGGCAACCTTGGCGGCCCTTGGCGGGCGCGAGTTGGCTGCGATGGCCGGCGCCATTGCCGCCGCACGCCATTTGCGCATTCCGGTGATACTGGATGGCTTTATTTGCTGCGCGGCCGCGGCCTGTTTGCACGCAGAAGACGCAGGCGCGCTCGATCACACAGTGGCCGGGCATCTGAGCGCCGAGGGCGCGCATGCCGCGTTGCTGGCGCGTTTGGGCAAAACGCCGTTGCTGTCGCTTGGCTTGCGGTTGGGCGAGGCATCGGGCGGGGCACTGGCGATCAACATCGTCAAAAGTGCTGTGGCATGCCATTCCGGCATGGCGACGTTTGCCGAAGCGGGCGTGGCCGACGGCTAAGGCCCTAGGCCGATTTCTTGCCATCTGCACGGTCGCGGTTGAGCAACGCCAGCTCCAGCTCTTTTTGCAGCTCTTTGGCACGCGCAATATAGGCCTGGTTGTCCGAAGCGGGTTTGCCCGGATCCCAGACCTCGGCCAACTGGCGCACAGCGTGGCGGTCATGGGCGTAAAACGTCTGTTCCGCGTCGGCGGCCTCGTATTCGGACAGGCCAATGTTTTCAAGCACATAACGCCCGGCCCGCAGCGAGCTGTCAAACATTTCGCGCACGATGTCATTGGCGCCTGCGCGATACAGCTGATACACGTGACTGCGATCATAAGCGCGCGCGATGATGTGCAGATCCGGGCGTTCGCGCCGCGCATAGGCAACCAATTGAGTCACCTTGTCCTTGTCGTCCATCGCCGCCACCAGCACACGCGCCTTTGGCAATCCGGCGGCCTTAAGCAGCTCGGGGCGCGTCGGATCGCCCAGGAACCCCTTGAACCCAAAGCGGCGCATCAGCTGGATGGTTTCCATGTCGTGATCCAGCACAATGGTTTTGAAACCGCTTGCTTGCACCAGTCGATTGACGATTTGCCCAAAGCGGCCGATGCCTGCGATGATCACCGGGCCTTCATCGTCGATCACATCCGCTTCCAGACTGCGCGCAACTTCGGGCATGCGTTTGGAAATCACGTCATAGAGAATGAACAAGAGCGGCGTGATCAGCATGCTGAGCGCGATGATCAAAAGCAGCTTTTCCGACACGTCTACCGGGATCACATTTTGCTGTACTGAAAACGCGATCAACACGAACCCAAATTCACCGGCCTGCGCCAGGCTGAGCGTGAACAGCCATTGATCGCGCCCAGCCAGCTTGAAGGCGCGCCCAAGCCCGTAAAGAACCGCGCCCTTTGCCACGATGACCAGCAGCGCCAGCCCGATCAGATCGCCCGGTTCGGCAAAGAAGGCGGTAAAGTTGATGCCCGCGCCGACGGTGATGAAAAACAACCCCAAAAGCAGACCCTTGAACGGCTCAAGATCGCTTTCCAGCTCGTGGCGGAATTCGGAGTTGGCCAGAACAACGCCGGCCAAAAAGGCGCCCAAAGCTGGTGACAGTCCGACCAGCGTCATCAGAAAAGAAATGCCAACCACGATCAGCAAAGCCAGCGCTGTGTACATTTCGCGCAGGTTCGCCGCGTGGATGTAGCGAAACACCGGGCGGGTCAGATAAACGCCGGCCAGCACCACAAAGGCAATCGCGCTGAGCGTAACCAGCGTGACACCCCAGCCCGGCAAGCCTTCGACCAGCGACGGAACGGCGTGATGATCAGCCGCGTGTGCTGCATCGCCCGGACGCGTGATCGAGCCGTCAGCAGAGAGGCTGGCTAGTTCAGGCAGCGCCATCAGCGGCAGAAACGCAAGGATCGGGATCACCGCGATGTCCTGGGGCAACAGCACCGAAAACGCCGAGCGGCCGCCACCGGTTTGCATCAACCCCTTTTCCGACAGGGTTTGCAGCACAATCGCGGTTGAGGACAGCGCCAACGCCAAGCCAATCGCCAAGGCAACAGACCAGGGTTGACCGGCAAGCATGGCCGCGCCCATCAATAGCCCCGTGCTCAGCACAACCTGGGCGCCGCCCAAACCGATCAGGCGATGGCGCATATCCCAAAGAGCGCGGGGTTCAAGTTCGAGCCCGATGAGAAACAGCATCATCACCACGCCGAATTCGGCGAAATGCTGCAAATCCTGGGTTTCGCTGCCGACCAGATGCAATACGGGCCCGATAATGATGCCCGCCGCCAGATAGCCCAGCACCGACCCCAGCCCAAGGCGCGCGGCAAAAGGCACAGCGATCACCGCCGCGGCAAGGTAAATCGACGCTTGATAGAGAAAGCTTTCCATGTCGGTGCTTTGCCTTTTGGATTCGTCTCCATGTTGGCGGGCCGGGGCAGGCGAGACAACCTTAAACGCGGCCCTTGCAGAAATCACTCAGGTGGGCAGCGGCGCGTCCTGTTTCAGCTGGTCCATCACGATCTGGCTTTGCACCCGCGCCACCGCCGGGTGCGGCAGGATCACATCATGCAACAGCGCATTCAGCGCCGGCAAATCGGCGCAAAAGACGCGCAACAGGTAATCGGCCTCGCCGGTCATGGTCCAGGCGCTGGTGATTTCAGGTTGGGTGCGGATCAGGCGGGCAAAGCTCTGGGATTGATCGGGCCCGTGAGTGGCCAGTTGCACCTGCACAAAACCCTGCACATTCAGACCCAGCCGCGTCGGATTGAGCCGGGCGCTGTAGCCCTGAATATAGCCATCCGCTTCCAACCGTTGGCGTCGTCGCCCGGCCTGGCTGGCCGACAGGTTAAGCCGGGTGCCAAGGTCCTGCGCCGTCAGATGCGCGTCACGCTGCAATTCGGCCATCAGTCGGGAATCAAGGCTGTCAATCATGTGCGGCGTTTTCCTCATTTTGTTAACTTTTATGCGCTAGGTCAGCAGATAACCAGAGATCAGGCGCGTAAAATGCGCGCCATTTGCATTTGAAGTGGCGTAATCTGTCTTCAACAGCAGATATGTCTGACAGGAGACTGCAATGGGACCCTTCCCGCACAACGCGCCGAAATCCGAAATCACCCCGGACAATCCGGCTGGAACGGACGGGTTTGAATTTGTTGAGTTTGCCCATCCCGATCCGCAAGAGCTGCGCGTCACGTTTGAACGAATGGGTTATGCGTTGACCGCACGGCACAAAACCAAAGCCATCGAGCTTTGGCAGCAAGGCGATATCACCTATGTTCTGAACGCCGAACCCGACAGCTTCGCGGCGCGTTTTGTGCAAGATCATGGGCCTTGCGCGCCGTCGATGGGCTGGCGCGTCGTGGATGCGGCAAAGGCCTTTGATCATGCGGTTTCCAAAGGCGCCGAACCCTATTTAGGCGATGATAAAACCATGGATGTGCCTGCAATTCAGGGCATCGGCGGATCGCTGATCTATTTCATCGATCAATATTACGACACATCCCCGTTCAACGCCGAATTTGACTGGCTGGCACACTCCAAACCACGCGGTGTGGGATTTCACTACCTCGATCATCTCACCCACAATGTCTACAAGGGCAATATGGACAAATGGTTCCGCTTTTACGGTGATCTGTTCAATTTCAAAGAAATTCGATTTTTCGATATCGAGGGCAAGTTCAGCGGTCTGTTCAGCCGCGCGCTGACCTCGCCCTGTGGTCGTATCCGCATTCCGATCAATGAAGATCGTGGCGAAACCGGGCAAATCGTGGCCTATCTGAAAAAGTACAAAGGCGAAGGCATTCAGCATATCGCTGTCGGCGCCGAGGATATTTATGCGGCGACTGATGCGATCGCGGCCGAGGGTGTGAAATTCATGCCCGGCCCGCCAGATAGCTATTACGAGCTGAGCAAGACCCGGGTGGTTGGTCATAACGAACCACTGGATCGCATGAAAAAGAACGGCATTTTGATCGACGGGGAAGGGGTGCTTGACGGCGGCGAGACCAAGATCCTGCTGCAGATCTTTTCCAAAACCGTGATCGGGCCGATTTTTTTCGAGTTCATTCAACGCAAAGGCGATGATGGGTTCGGCGAGGGCAACTTTAAAGCCTTGTTTGAAAGTATCGAGCAGGAACAAATTGATGCTGGCGAGCTGTCAGCGGGTTGAACGGATGGTAAGGGGGCGCTGCCCCCGTCGCCTGCGGCGACTCCCCCGGGCTACTTTGCGCAAGAGGAAAACGGTAGGTCAGCCGCTGGGGATTTTTAGGGTCAGGTTGCGGCCGCCCTTTTGATAGCGCAGCTCGCTGTCGCCGATGGCGAGCACGCGGCCTCCGTCGACCGCATCGCCGACTTTGACTTTTTTGTAGCGTCCGCTGGGCAAACGCACCAGTGCGCGTCGGTTGGCGGGGGTGCCGTAGACGCCGATCAGGTTGACGCGGCGCAGATTGATCGCGTTGTTCAAAGTCGCCTGGCGCGCGACAGACGCGGAAGAGGGAATTTTGGGCTGAACGGTGCGCGGAGCGACCGTGGCAGGTTGGACTGTGACCTGCGCCGTTGCGGCACGCGGGGCTTGCAGGTTTTTGGGACGCAGGCCCGGACGCGGCGAGGTTTGAATCGCAAGAGCAGTAGGCGTTTCGTCCTGTTCGGCCTGTTGTTTTTGATTGCGTGGACGCAGGCGCGGGCGCACATCACCCAGTTCATCGCGGGTAAGGCCGCCGAGTTGCACGCGTTCAACCTGTTGCACCAAATCTTGCGGTCGCAATCTGGGACGCAATTCGGCCAAACGTTGGCGCAGAGCATCGGTTTCAGGCTCGGTTTCCAAACGCACCGGCACAGCAGGCGGTACTGCGGCGGGTTTGCCCAAAAACACCAAAATGCCATCCGGGTTCAGGGTACCGGCTGCTGTTGCCACCACAAGTCCGCGCGCGTTCAGGTCAAAACTGGTTGTGGCAGCCTGCGGCGAGCCAACGGCGCCGGGCAGTTGGTCGGTGTCGTAACTGGCAACCGGGGGCAGGGCGAGCGCGTCTTGGGACAAATCTGTGCGGTCGATCGATGCGATGAACAAGGCGTCCAGGCTGATCAGCGATGGAGTTTCAGGCACCAACGGTGGCGTTTGCCAAATGCCAGTTGCAGCATATCGCGCGCTGGGTCCAGACGGGGCCAGATCACGCTGCTCGTCTGGCGCGTTTTCGATTTGCGCAGGCGGGTCGCGCAGGGCATCCAGAACGGCGACATCGGTGTCCGTCAGGCCAGGATCGAGCGGCACCTGAGGGATATCGCCCGGTTGAGGTGCCACACGGTCAGGCGCATTGAGAGCCACATCAGGTTGGCGGGCCGCCGGAATTTGCGGCGTGTTATCTGGGTTTTGCGGCGCAATCAGCGGCGTTTGAACCGCAGGTTCTGCGGGGGGCGTTGTGGGCTCTGGTGCGGGCACCACCGCACGCACAATTTCCTGTGACGGTTTTTCTGGCGTGCGGAACAGGCCTGCCACGCCGTTTTCAAGGAAAATTGCGGCCCATGCAGCAACACCGGCCAGAAACAACAACAATGCAGCTGTCAGCATCAAGCCCAGGAAACGCGGTTTTCCGCCCACAGGGGCCGTTGCGCGCGCGCCAAAAACGGTCATGCGCGCCTTTTCGTCTTGCGCGGCTGCGGCAGGTGCGATGGGTGTTGTGATGGCGGCTTGGACTGGGGGTGCCAGTGGCGTGGCCAACGCCGGAGATTTGCGCGGTTTACGTCGGCTCAAAAACCCAGCAAGCACGCCGGTGGGTCCGCTGGCTGGCGCGGGCGCATCAACTGGATCCTCCTCGATCTCGAGCATCGGCGCTGTGACCGACACAGGTTGAGGCGCAGGTTCTCGTTCGGCGTAGATTTCGGGCAGCGGTTCCGATAGCACCACAAATTCCGGCGCAGGCTCCGGGGCCTGCACGATCGGCGCGGGAGCCTCAACAACAGGTTCGCGCGCAACAATCGGCGCCGCAACAGGATCGGGCGGTGCAGCAGGATCGGGCGGTGCAGCAGTGCGACGCCGGCTGGAAAATCCCAGTGTGGCGGGTGCCGCGGGCTCGGCTTCGGGAATGGCTGCATCACCAATCACCACCACAGCGATTCCGTCCGGACCGACCGGGTCGCCGTTCAAATGCGTACGCGCGTATTGGGATGGCCCAAACCAAGGCTCACCCAGAAACGCCTGATCACCGGGGATGGCCACAAAGCTGATCGGAGCCATGCCGTGTTCGACAGCAAAGCCCTCGGCCTCTTCCAACGTGTCACGTGCAACCGCGGCGATATGGGTAACATCGCCTTCCTGGCAGGTGTCAAAAGCCAGTTGGTCAATCGGGTAAGGGGTGGCCTGTTCCAGCGCGTCGCGCACCATCGCGTCAAGCAAGGCACCGGTTGCACCTTCGGACTGGACCGACAAATACCGGATCTGATCGTTGGGAATGATCAGCTTGCAGGCAATTCCATCGGGTTCCAGCTTGAGCGCGTCGGAATGCATTTTGGTCAGCTGAGTGCTCAGATCAGGCGCATCAACAGCCACATCTCCCACGCGGCGCCACCCCCCGGCGGCACGGTGCAAAAGGGCAATCCCTTCGAACGACAATGAAAGCGCGAAACTGGGTTTCAACCTTCGGCTCTTTCAATTCACCAAAACGCTGGCCCAAGAGCCAGTCGTGCAAGTTTAGTGCAGGTGAAGGCCGAGGAAAAGGGAAAGACACGAGAGTCTGCTCTGCGAAACGCAGGGTCGCAGGAAAAAGTTGCCAATTGGTTAACGCACGCGGGGGAAATTTCCGCCGCGTGCGTCATATCTGACGTCAGCTTGCGGCTTTGCTCAGCGCCTGGTCGAGATCAGCGATCAGATCGGCAGAATCCTCGATGCCAATCGAGACCCGCACAACACCGGGGCCGGCGCCTGCGGCTTCTTGCTGTTCTGCGGTCAGCTGGCGGTGAGTCGTGCTGGCCGAGTGGATGATCAACGACCGCGCGTCGCCCAGATTGGCCACATGGCTGAAGATTTCCAGCGCGTTGACCAGTTTGACACAGGAATCATAGCCGCCCTTGACCGCAAAGGTGAATAAGCCGCCTGCGCCTTTGGGGCAGATCGATTTGACCCGCTTGTTGTAAGGCGACGATTTCAGGCCTGCGTAGGTCACGTAGTCAACGCGCGGATCTGCCTCGAGCCATTTGGCCAGAGTTTCGGCGTTTTCCACGTGGCGCTGCATGCGCAGTGACAGGGTTTCGATGCCACAAAGGGTATAGTGCGCGGCCTGTGGGTTCATCGTCATGCCCAGATCGCGCAACCCGATCGCAATGCCGTGGAAGGTAAAGGCAAGCGGGCCAAAGGTTTCGTGAAATTTCAGCCCGTGATAGGCGGGTTCGGGCGCGCTGAGCGAGGGGAATTTGTCGTTCGCGGACCAATCGAATTTGCCAGAATCCACAACGCAGCCGCCGGTGACAGTGCCGTTGCCGGTCAGGTATTTGGTGGTCGAATGTACCACCAGCGTGGCGCCGTGTTCGATGGGGCGGCACAGATAAGGCGTGGCCGAGGTGTTGTCGACGATCAACGGCACGCCCGCGGCATCGGCCACTTTGGAAATCGCCTTGAGGTCGGTGATATAGCCGCCCGGATTGGCGATGGATTCGCAAAACACAGCGCGGGTGTCATCGTCGATGGCGGCTTTGACAGCGTCCAGATCATCAAAATCCACAAAAGTGGCGTTCCAGCCAAAGCGCTTGATGGTCTGGCTGAACTGGGTGACCGTGCCGCCGTAAAGCCGGGTTGAGACCACGACGTTGCGCCCGGGCTCCATCAACGGGAATAGCGCCATCAACTGTGCGGCGTGACCCGAAGAGCAACAAACCGCGCCAACACCACCTTCAAGCGTGGCGATCCGCTCTTGCAACACCGCAACCGTTGGGTTGGTCAGGCGCGAGTAAATATAGCCAACTTCCTGCAAATTGAACAACGCCGCCGCATGATCGGCATCGCGAAACACATAGGCCGTGGTTTGATAGATCGGCGTTTGACGCGCCCCTGTGGCCGGATCCGGGCGGGCGCCGGCGTGAATTTGCAACGTGTCAAAGCCATAGGTTGGGCCGTCAGTCATGGGTCAGTCTCCGATGATCACCAGTTTGCATCAGCACTATGGTATTGGCTGGTCTGTGACAACCAAGTGGCAGCGCCAGCACATCCGATACGGTCCAACATAGGGTGTCACAATGTTGACAGATTTGCGGCCCACACATTGGTGATAACTATGTTGAGGTATGGAGGCCATCATGGCAACTGCAGGCAAGACAAAAGAAAAACCCGCATCAAAGCAGGACGAGGCAACACAGCAAGAGACCCTTGAAACTCCGGTCATCACCGCAGAAACCGATCTGGATCTGATCGCTCAAAAGCACAAAGCCAAACGCGACCGTGTGGCCAAGGCCAACAAGATCACCTTTATTCTGGGCAGCGGTGTGCGCAAATTCATAACCGAAGAAGCGCGCGCCAGCGGGATGGACATCGCTCCGTTTATGCAAATGCTGGCTGAAAATCACGTTCTGGCCAATGCCCCAGATGACAACCCCCTGGTCAAACGCCTGTCCGCACAGCGCGCGGCCTATGATCTGGTGGTGGCGTTGGCGCGCAAAACCGATGCGTCGGGCGATTTTGACGAGCACTTTATCCTGACTGTGATGCAAAAAGCCTGGGCAGATCCGGTGTTCAAGGATCTCTACAACACCGCAATCGAGGCGGAGTCTGACAATCCAAAAGTCATCGCGCGGGCCAAGGCGCCCATGAACCAGCATCTGGGACGTCTGATCAAACGCGCCGCCGGTGCGCGCAGCAAGCGCAACGAGGCTGGTCGTATTCAACGCGCTCAGGTGCAAAACGAGATGATCAGCACGTATACTTTGCTCGAAAAGCCGGAATAGAAAAGCTCACGGAAAGGCACCACCTGGTGTCTTTCCAACCGGTCAACGCATCCAGAACCCTTCTGATTTGATGCGGTTGCGAATGACCTGTTCACGCCGGGGCAGGTTGGTTTGATCAAACAGCGCCCGCACTTTGGCACCGCGCCCCTGAAACACCATCCGCTTGATCGGATCATAGGC
>JBGCDD010000243.1:0-10976 GCA_045105075.1 Sedimentitalea sp.
AAAATGCTCCTTCGGGGCAAAATCAAAATCACGCGGCGTGCCCCATTTGGATTTTTCCACGTTGTCGGCTTCATCCGCGCCGTCGGGCACATCATCGGCGGGCAGGTTGGGAATGCGCGCAAGCTGGTCCGTCAATTCGGCGTCAAGCGCTTTGGCTTCGGTCTGCATCGCAGCAATTTCGGCCTTTTTCTCGGCCACAAGCGCGCGCAGGCGTTCAAATTCAGCCTCATCTCCGCTGGCTTTGGCCTTGCCGACGGATTTCGAGGCCAGGTTTTGCTCGGCCTGCGCGACCTCTGCGGCCTGAATTTTCGCGCGTCGCGCGCTGTCCAATGACAACAATGCCTGCGACATCGCAGCATCACCACGGCGGGCAAGGGCGGCGTCAAACGCCTCGGGGGTGTCGCGGATGGCGCGGATATCATGCATCGGGCAAATCCTGTCTCTTTGAGTCGCAATGGCCGCCTTATGCCCCAACCGCGCGCACAGTGGTAGAGCAGCTGTGGCCGCACCGGCTTTGCATGGCTCGATTTGTCAAAGCCTCCTGCGATTTCCACCCGTTGCCCACCTTGCAAAGCCTCGGGGCAGCGCATAGGTTCCGCTCAAATTCGCGGGGATTGCCCTGCTCTCAGACAAAAGGACATTCCCATGGAAGGTGGCGCATTCGCCCAGTTTCTCCCGCTGATCCTGATCTTTGCGATCATGTATTTCTTGTTGATCCGCCCGCAGCAGAAAAAGGTCAAAGAACATCAGGCCATGGTCGAAGCCCTGCGCCGGGGGGATCGCGTGATCACTCAGGGCGGGCTGATCGGCAAAGTTGTCAAGGTCAAGGAAGACAACGAGATCGAAGTTGAATTGGCGGAAAACGTCAAGGTCAACGTGGTCAAAAGCACCATTGCAACTGTGATGAGCAAGACCGAGCCGGCAAAATAAACGGCCCTGACACTCTCTTGAAAAGGCAGGGCGATGCTGCAAATCGATCTTTGGAAACGGGTGCTGATCTGGCTGGTCTGCGCAATGGGTGTCTTTTTGGCGCTGCCCAACGGGTTTTACACTCGGGTTGAGCAACACAATGACGCGGTGCAGGCCATCGAGCTGAGCGGCGAAACCGCCGAATTGGTCGAACAGGCGGGGCAATGGCCGGGTTGGATGCCGTCCTCGCTGGTCAATTTGGGGCTTGATTTGCGCGGCGGTGCGCATCTGCTGGCCGAAGTGAAGGTCGCAGAAGTGTACGGCGTGCGCATGGAGGCCATGTGGCCCGAAGTGCGCGACGCGTTGCGCCCGGAACGCGCCACCATCGGCACGATCCGCTTGCAACAATCTGCCCCCGATGAAATCCGCGTGCGCATCAGTGAACCTGACGGCATGGCGCGGGCGTTGACCGTGGTGCGCGGGCTGGCCCGCCCGATCCAGACGCTGACCGGCGTGGGCGCCAACGACATCGATGTCAGTGCCGAAGGCGACATTCTGATCGTGCAACTGTCGGAAGCGGAAAAACTGGCCTCGGATGACCGCACAGTGCGCCAAGCGCTTGAAATCGTGCGCCGACGCATCGACGAAGTGGGCACCCGCGAGCCAACAATTCAGCGCCAGGGTGCGGATCGGATTCTGATCCAGGTGCCGGGCATCGGCTCGGCTTCGGAGCTGAAAGAGATCATCGGAACCACCGCGCTTTTGACCTTTAATCCGGTTGTGGGCCGCGTCGCAGACGCCGACACACCGCCAGGTTTGGGCAACAAAATCGTACCCTCACTGGACGAGGAGGGTATTTTCTACATTCTGGAATCCGCCCCGGTCGTGACGGGCGAACAACTGGTCGATGCCCAGCCCGCCTTTGACCAAAATGGCGGACCAGCGGTGAACTTTCGCTTTAACCCGTCAGGTGGGCGCAAATTCGGCGACTACACGCTTGAAAACATTGGCAGCCCTTTCGCCATCGTGCTCGACAACGAGGTGATCAGCGCACCGGTGATCCAGTCGCACATTCCGGGTGGCTCGGGCATCATCACCGGCAACTTCTCGGTCGAGGAAAGCACCAATCTGGCCGTGTTGCTGCGGGCTGGTGCTTTGCCCGCGGGGCTTGAATTCCTTGAGGAACGCACAATCGGCCCGGAACTGGGCCAGGACAGCATTGATGCGGGCAAGATCGCCACGATCATCGCTTTTGCTGCGGTGCTGATCTTCATGGGCCTCAGTTACGGGCTGTTTGGACTGTTCGCCAATATTGCGCTGATCCTGAACATCGCGCTGATTTTCGGCCTGCTCAGTCTGATCGGCGCGACACTGACCTTGCCGGGCATCGCCGGGATCGTGCTGACCGTGGGCATGGCAGTGGACGCCAATGTGCTGGTGTTTGAACGCATCCGCGAAGAGTTGAAAACCTCCAAAGGTCCGGCCCGCGCGATCGAGTTGGGCTACGAGAAAGCTCTGTCGGCCATTCTGGACGCCAACATCACCACCTTCATCACCGCCGTGATCCTGTTTGCCATGGGCTCGGGGCCGGTGCGCGGTTTTGCCATCACACTGGGCTTGGGCATTTTGACCTCGGTCTTCACGGCGATTTTTGTCACCCGCATCATGATTGTGATGTGGTTCGAACGCCGCCGCCCCAAGACAATCGAGGTTTGATATGCGTCTGAGACTGGTTCGACAGGACACAAAGTTCGACTTCTTCAGCCGCTGGAAACTGTGGCTGGGCATTTCCGCGTTGATGATGGTGATCGGCTTTGTGTCGTTCATGATCCAAGGTCTGAACTACGGTATCGATTTCCGCGGCGGCACCACGATCCGCACCGAAAGCGTACAGGTGGTCGATGTGGCGGCCTATCGCGGTGCCATTGATGTGCTGGGGCTGGGCGATATCACCATTTCTGAAGTGTTCGATCCGACATTTGACGCCGATCAAAACGTCGCGATGGTGCGGATTCAGGCGCAAGACGGTGAAGAGGCCGTAACGGCAAAAATGATCGAAGACGTGCGCGCCGCGCTGCAGACCATTGTGCCGGATATCAAATTTGTCTCGGTGGAATCTGTCGGGCCAAAAGTGTCAGGCGAATTGATCCAAACCGCCGTGATTGCGGTGATTCTGGCCATCGGCGCGGTGCTGGTCTATATCTGGTTGCGCTTTGAATGGCAGTTTGCGCTGGGGGCGGTCGCGGCCCTTGTGCACGATGTTATCCTGACCATCGGCATCTTTTCCGAGCTGCAAATCAAGTTCGATCTGGCCAGCATCGCGGCGCTTTTGACCATCGTTGGCTATTCGCTCAACGACACGGTGGTGGTGTTCGACCGCGTGCGTGAAAACCTGCGCAAATACAAACAAAAGAACCTCTCTGAGGTGCTGAACCTGTCGATCAACGAGACCCTCAGCCGTACGTTCATGACCTCTGTGACCACGCTTCTTGCGCTGATTGCGCTGTTTGTTCTGGGCGGTGATGTGATCCGCGGCTTCGTTTTTGCGATGATCTGGGGCGTGATTGTGGGCACCTACAGCTCGGTTTTTGTGGCCTCGGCGATCCTGCTGTATCTAGGCGTCAAGCGTGACTGGTCCAAGCCTACGGGCAATGCGGGCAACCAATACGCCAACATCGATGCCTGACCTGCTGGCTCAGGCGTTGGCAACGCCCGGGCTGATCTGGTTGGCAGGCGCGGTGATGGTGGCAGGTCTGGTGCGCGGTTTTTCCGGCTTTGGCAGCGCGATGATCATAATGCCAGCGGCCAGTTCGGTGTTCTCTCCGGTGGGCGCCGTGTTGTTCCTGACGGCGGTGGAATTGTTCGGCCCGTTGCCAAATCTGCGTTCGGCGCTGAACACTGGAACCCTGGCAGATGTGGCGCGTCTTGGGCTTGGTGCAATGTTGGCGCTGCCAGTTGGCATCTGGGTGCTGGCCACTTTGTCGTCGGATGTGTTTGGGTGGTCGGTGTCGCTGGTGGTGTTGGTGTTGCTCGCCGTGATCATGACCGGTTGGCGTTATCGCGGCCACCTGAGCCCACGTTTGATCACCGGCACCGGCGCTCTGGGTGGATTTCTCAGCGGCGCGGTGGGTATTCCCGGTCCACCAGTGATCATGCTCTATATGGCCAGCACCTTGCCGATTTCTGTGATCCGCGCCAATTTCCTGATGTATCTGCTGATGATCGATGTGTTGATGATCGCGGTGATTGCTGTTTTTGGTCTGTTTCAGGCCGTGCCGGTGGTTGCAGCGCTGGTGCTGATCCTGCCATATATGCTGGCCAATGCGTTGGGGGCGCTGTTGTTTGATCCTTCCGCCGAGCGTGTTTTTCGATGGGTGGCCTATGCCATCGTCGCCGCGTCCGCGCTGTTGGGCCTGCCGATCTGGAGCTGAGGAACCACCATGCGATTGAACGAAATCAACTATTCCGACGCCAAACCCGTCGAAGGCTATGGCCCGGGTTTTTTTTTTTTTTTGTGCGACGTTTGGCAGGGCGCGGTGCTGACGGGCTCTAATGGCACGCAAAACTGGGCGGGTTACAGCGATGTTGATGCGCTGTTGGCGCTGAGCGATCAAATCGACGTGTTGTTTGTCGGCACCGGCGGCGAAATTGCCCATTTGCCGCAGGATTTTCGCGCGGCGCTCGAAGCGGCTGGTCTTGGGGTTGATGCAATGAGCTCACCTGCGGCGTGTCGCACCTACAATGTGCTGTTGTCAGAAGGGCGGCGCATCGCATTGGCGTTGATCCCGGTATGAACAAGGGCGCGTGCGCCGCATGCTGAGGGTGTGCGATCTGACCCTGCAACGTGGCGGCATTCCGGTGCTTGAAGGCGTCACATTTCAGCTGTCGCCGGGCAAAGCGCTGGTGTTGCGCGGTCCCAATGGCAGCGGCAAAACCACGCTGTTGCGCACCATTGCCGGGCTGCAGCCGCCTGCACGCGGCCAGATAGAGGGCGGCGAGGACACGATTGCCTATGCGGGCCATTCCGATGGGCTAAAACCAACATTGTCCGTAGCGGAAAACCTGGTGTTCTGGGCGCGTATCTTTGGCCAAAGCGCGATTGACCCGGCGCTGGCCGCCTATGATCTGGGCGCGCTGGCGGATCGTGCGGCGGGCGCATTGTCGGCCGGGCAAAAACGCCGCCTCGGGCTGGCGCGGCTTTTGGTCACTGGGCGCAGCATTTGGGTGCTGGATGAACCGACCGTTTCGCTTGATGCCGCGTCAGTGGCGCAATTCGGCGACGCGGTGAAGGCGCATCTGGGGCAGGGTGGCAGCGCGTTGATTGCCACCCATATTGATCTGGGGCTGGACGCGGATGTGCTTGATGTCACGCCGCTGCGCGCCAAACCCCAAAGCCTCAGCGATTTCGACGAGGCGTTCTTATGACGGCGCTGCTGCTGCGCGATCTGCGTCTTGCCTTGCGCGCTGGCGGTGGTTTTGGCCTGAGCCTCGCGTTCTTCCTGATCGTGACGGTTCTGGTGCCGTTCAGCGTTGGCCCGCAACCGGCGTTGCTGACCACAATCGCACCGGGCGTGCTGTGGTTGGGCGCGCTGCTGGCCTGCCTGTTGTCGCTTGATCGTCTGCTGGCGCTCGATTGGGAAGACGGCACGCTGGATTTGTTGGCCACGGCCCCGTTGCCGCTCGAGGCAGTGGTCAGCGTCAAAGCCTTGGCGCATTGGCTGACGACGGGCCTGCCGCTGGTTCTGGCCGCGCCGTTGCTGGGTGTGTTGCTCAACTTGCCGCCCCAAGGGTTCGTCTGGGTGGCTGTCTCCCTGGTGCTTGGCACGCCTGCACTGTCGGTGATTGGCACTTTTGGTGCCGCGCTGACTGTCGGGCTAAAGCGCGGCGGCCTGCTGCTGAGCCTGTTGGTGTTGCCGCTTTATGTGCCAACGCTGATATTCGGGGCCGAAGTTGCGCGGCGCGGCGCGATCGGCATGGATCCGATCACGCCGCTGTTGATGCTCGCCGGTATCAGCGCCGGTGTGATCGCGTTGATGCCCTTCGCCAGCGCCGCTGTCTTGCGCGTCAATCTGCGCTAGCAGTTGTGAATTGAGAACCCGGCCAACAAGGATTAGATACCCCTCATGTCATTCTGGGAATACGCAAATCCAAAGAAATTCATGCACACCTCAGAACGGGTGCTGCCGGCGGTGACGCTGTTGGCGGTGGCTTGCCTGGTGGTTGGGCTGATCTGGGGGTTTTTCTTTACGCCGGACGATTTCCGCCAGGGATCAACCGTGAAAATCATCTATCTGCATGTGCCCTCGGCGCTGATGGCGATCAATGCCTGGCTCATGATGCTTGTGGCCTCGCTGATCTGGCTGGTGCGCCGCCATCATGTCAGCGCGCTGGCCGCCCGCGCCGCCGCACCGGTGGGCGTTGTGATGACGTTGATCGCGCTGGCCACTGGTGCAATCTGGGGCCAACCGATGTGGGGCACCTGGTGGGCGTGGGATCCGCGTTTGACCTCGTTCCTGATCCTATTTCTGTTCTATCTTGGCTACATCGCTTTGTGGGAAGCCATTGAAGACCCCGACACCGCGGCTGATCTGACCAGCGTGCTGTGTCTGGTGGGGTCGGTCTTTGCGATCCTGTCGCGCTATGCGGTGAACTTCTGGAATCAGGGGCTGCATCAGGGGGCCTCGCTGAGCCTCGACAAGGAAAAGAATGTGGCCGATGTGTTTTACCTGCCGCTTTTGGTGTGCATCGCCGGTTTTGTTTTGCTGTTCCTCGCGCTGGTTTTATACCGCACGGGCACGGAAATTCGGGCCCGTCGGATCAAGGCGCTCTTGGCGCGTGAAAGGGTCGGGGCCTGATGCCTGATCTGGGAAAATACGCCGATACGGTGCTGTCCGCCTATGGCGCGTCGATTGTGCTGTTGTTGGTTTTGGTGGCCATGACCCTGTGGCGCGGGCGCCGGGTGCGGGGCGAAATGTCACGTCTTGATGAGGAAAGAAAACGCAACGATGGCTAAGATTTCCCCTTTGATGATTGCGCCGCCGCTGATTTTTGGAGCCTTCGTGGCGATGGCCGCGTTTGGCATGTTCCGCGATGATCCCGACGCGTTGCCGTCCGCGCGCCAAGGCCAAACCGCACCACCGGTTGTGCTAAGCGCGATGGCCGGCAAGACCCCGTTCACCGATGAAAGCCTGCGCGATGGCACCGTCAAGCTGGTGAATTACTGGGCCAGCTGGTGCGCGCCGTGCCGTGTCGAACATCCAACGTTGCAGGCGTTGGCAGATGACGGGCTGGTGATTTATGGCATCAACTACAAAGACAACCCCGACAACGCGCTGCAATTTCTCGACGAGCTTGGTGATCCCTACGCCGGCATTGGCGCCGATGTGTCCGGTCGGATGGCGCTGGACTGGGGCGTTTACGGTGTGCCCGAAACCTATGTCATTGATGGTGACGGCACCATCGTGTTGCGTCACGCAGGTCCCGTGACCCAGCGCGTTCTGCGCGAAACTTTGGGTCCTGCACTTGAGGCCGCCCGCAACTGATCTGACTCAGTCGTGTTTTAGACGAAGTAGATAAAGTCATCGGCGGCCAAAGAGGCCTCGCTGACACCCGACAGCAAAACGCTACTGTTGGTGTTCAGCGTGATCAAAACGCCGTCTGCGCCATCTTGGGCTGCGTCCAGAACGGCCTGAAACGAGGTCGCAAAACTGTGGCTGCTCAGGTCAATATCATCTTGCCCCGAGGTGAAATCGCGCACCGTGTCAAAGCCGTCGTCGTTGAAAATGAACACATCCAGTCCGCGCCCACCAACCAAAACGTCATCACCACGCCCGCCATCCAGAAAATCGCGCCCGCCGCGTCCAGACAGCAAATCATTGCCGCTCTGGCCATCAATCGTGTTGCCAATTGCGCTGCCCAGCAAGCGATCATCATAGCTGGAACCGACCACATCCTCGATGCTGAACAATTGATCTTGGCCGATCTCACTGCCCATCGCCAAACCTTGACCAAGATCGACCGTCAAGCTTTGGCCGGGGCGATCGAAGCGGTCATAAAGCGCCAGATCGCGTCCAGTGCCGCCTCTCAGCGTGTCATTGTCGCGCCCGCCCTCCAGCACGTCACGTCCCTTGCCCCCCAAAAGAACATCCCGACCGTCTCCGCCAAACAAGCGATCGGCGCCACCCGCGCCTTTGACAACGTCATTGCCAGCCTCGCTTTGAAACACCTCAGCGCGCGCCGAACCGGTCAACTGATCGTCGCCGGCGCCCGAGACGATCCGGGTTGCGCCGCTGACGGTGGCTTGCGCGCTGCCGATGTTGGCGGCTCCGGTGAACAGGTTGACGGACGTGTCCGCATCGGTGAACAGGCGCAGTAAATCGTCACCGTCGCCCAGTTCGATGCGCAAGGTGCGCAAGTTGCCGCCTTGCCAAATGAAGACATCATTGCCCGCACCCAGATCGACTTGCGTGAGCAAGCGTTCGTCCTGAAATCCGCCATGATTGTCGAGCGCGGTGTGCCCAATGAGGGACTGGATGCCCTTGGTCAGAAAATTGTAGAACGTAATATTGTCATCAGGTGCGGCGATAAAATCGCCCAACTTGGCGGTCAGAGCGTCAGCGGAAAACCGCGGCGCATCAATTTGAAAGTAGTCACCGGCAAATTGCGTGTTGGCCACGCCCATCAAAACCTGGTCAATCGCGCCGCTGATCTGGTCGCCGGTTCCCAAAGCAAGCGTGTCGCCCAGAAAATCGATGTAGTGATCGGTGCGGTCCGTTTCATCGGAAAACCGCGCTTGTTCGCCGATGTTCAGGCGCACGCCACCGTCAATCTCGGTCAGCCAGTGATCTGTAAACGAAGCGGATTCGGCAACGAAATCAGTGTACCAGTAGCCGATGTTGCCTGCAAAACCAAAGCCAACAGACGGATCAAAGCCACCGGGGCGGTCGCCCGGAAGATAGGTAAAAATTGTACGCATGAAACGTGTCACTCTTCAGTTGGATTGTCCTGATAGCAAAACGCATCACTTGGCGCAATTATTGGCCGGATGTGCGACCCCGGATGTTGCTCCGGGGTCGCGTGATAGCACGTCGTGTCAGGCGGCCTTTGCGAGGTTGCGCAGCACGTAATGCAGCACGCCGCCGTTTTCGATATAGTCAATTTCGACTGCGGTATCGATCCGGCACTTCAGCGTGATGTCTTTGGTCGACCCGTCTGCCATAGTGATAGTGCACGGCACCTCTTGCAGCGGCTCTACACCTTCAAGTCCATGGATTGAAACGGTTTCTTCGCCCGTCAGCCCCAACGACTTGCGCGTATCCCCGCCGGTGAATTCAAATGGGATCACGCCCATTCCCACCAGATTAGAACGGTGAATACGCTCAAAGCTTTCCGCCACAACCGCCTTGACGCCCAACAATGCGGTGCCTTTGGCGGCCCAGTCACGCGAGGACCCGGCGCCATATTGCTCGCCGCCGAAAATCACCAGCGGTGTGCCCGCTGCCTGATAGGCCATCGCCGCATCATAGATCGAGGTTTGTCCGCCATCGGGGCCTTTGGTGTAGCCGCCCTCGACGCCTTCCAGCATCTCGTTCTTGATGCGGATGTTGGCAAATGTGCCGCGCATCATCACCTCGTGGTTGCCCCGGCGCGAGCCATAGCTGTTGAATTCACGCGGTGCGACCTGGCGTTCGGTCAGATACTGACCGGCTGGCGTGGTGTCCTTGAAAGAGCCCGCAGGCGAGATGTGGTCGGTTGTGATCATATCACCCAACAGCGCCAAAACCTTGGCGCCATCGATGTTTTCGATCTTGGCGGTGTCCATAGTCATGCCCTGAAAATAGGGCGGGTTCTGCACATAGGTGCTGGTTGGGGGCCAGTCATAGGTCTGCTGATCGGTGGTCTGGACGCCCTGCCATTTGTCGTCGCCTTTGAACACATCGGCGTATTTGGTCAGGAACGCTTCGCGCGTCACGGTGGCTTCGACCAGTTCCGCGACCTCCTGGCTGGTGGGCCAGATGTCTTTCAGGAACACGTCGTTGCCGTCTGTGTCCTGGCCCAATGGTTCGGTTGTCAGGTCGATGTCGAGCGTGCCGGCCAGCGCGTAGGCCACCACCAAGGGCGGCGAGGCCAGATAGTTGGCGCGCACATCCGGGCTGATGCGCCCTTCAAAGTTGCGGTTGCCCGACAAGACCGATGTGGCGACCAAATCACCGTCGGCAATGGCTTTGGACAGTTCGGGCTGGATCGGACCAGAGTTGCCGATGCAGGTGGTGCAGCCATAGCCGACCAGGTTGAAGCCGATCTTGTCCAGATCGTCCTGCAATTCGGCCGCTTCCAGATAGGCGCTGACCACCTGAGATCCGGGCGCGAGCGAGGTTTTCACCCACGGTTTGCGGTTCAGGCCCAGCGCGGCGGCCTTGCGCGCGACCAGTCCCGCGCCGATCATCACATACGGGTTCGAGGTGTTGGTGCACGACGTGATCGAGGCGATCACAACCTTGCCCGATTCCATGGTGTACTCTTCGCCGTCGACTGCCACTTCCTTGCCCATCGGGCGTTTGAACGTGCGCTCCATTTCTTGCGAGAACGCCTCTTTGACGTTGGTCAGCGCCACATAATCCTGCGGGCGTTTGGGTCCGGAAATTGCAGGCACGATGCTGGCCATGTCCAGATGCAGCGTATCGGTATAGATCGGCGCATAATCATCGCCGCGCCAGAAGCCGTTTTCCTTGGCATAGGCTTCGACCAGCGCCACGCGGTCCTCATCCCGTCCGGTGTTGCGCAGATAGCGCAGGGTTTCGCCGTCGATCGGGAAAAAGCCACAGGTCGCGCCGTACTCCGGTGCCATGTTGGCGATGGTCGCACGATCAGCCAGCGGCAGACTATCAAGGCCCGCGACGTAAACTTCGACGACTTTGCCCACAACGCCCTTGGCGCGCAGCATTTCGACCACTTTCAGCACTAAATCTGTGCCGGTGGTGCCTTCCATCATCTTGCCTGTCAGCTCGAACCCGATAACCTCGGGGATTAGCATTGAAATCGGCTGGCCCAGCATCGCGGCCTCTGCC
>JBGCDD010000244.1:0-32169 GCA_045105075.1 Sedimentitalea sp.
CAAAAAGGGTGTGAAGTTTTCTGGGTTTGAAGTCTCGATTCCAATCAGAACCGACCCGAAGTTGCGCGCAGATTTTTTGAGATACTCAAACCGGGCTATATCATCATTGGGACCAAGGATCGAAAGAAATTCTTTGAGCGCGCCTGGTCTTTGCGGCATGCGAAGCACAAAATACTTTTTAAATCCTCCATATCTTTGAGCCCGCTCTTTCACTTCTGGTAAGCGCTCAAAATCGAAATTTCCACCCGATGTCACGCACACGACTTTTTTGCCAACAATTTGATCTGAAAAATCGTTCAAAGCCTCTACAGCCAATGCTCCAGCCGGTTCCAGCACTATACCTTCTACGTTCAGCATCTCAATGATCGTCGTACAAATTCGATCTTCGTCCAAGATCACCAAATCTTCCTTCCGTACGTGCTTCAGTATTTCAAATGTCCGCGCGCCAATCCGTCCCACTGCCGCCCCGTCCACAAAGGTATCGACGTGATCCAACGTTACAGGTTGTTTGGCCAATACAGCTGCGTGCAAACAAGCCCCACCCTTGGGTTCGACAAAGATACAGCGTGGACCAGAGCCAAACCATTTGGACACTCCTGAGGACATGCCCCCTCCGCCCACTGGCAAAACAATCACATCCGGATCGCCCTGAAGTTGATCTGCAATCTCAACCGCAACTGACGCTTGCCCTTCGATCACATCATCATCATCAAACGGCGACAGAAAATGTCCGCCCTCTCGGGCACACCAGTCCTGAGCCGCAGCCAAAGTGCTATCGAAGTAGTCTCCAATCAAGTGGATTTCGATGTGATCGCCACCAAACATCCGGGTCTTCAGGATCTTTTGCTGCGGCGTTGTTACCGGCATGAAAATGACGCCCCTGACCCCAAAATGTTTACACATATAGGCGACACCCTGCGCGTGGTTGCCCGCACTGGCACATACAAAAAGCTGCTGTTCGGATTGTTTGCGCATCGCATTGAACGCGCCACGCAGTTTATAAGATCGCACTGGGCTCAGATCTTCTCGCTTCAGCCAGACATCGGCATTAAAACGTTGTGACAAATGCGCATTGCGTTGCAGCGGTGTTGGTTCGAAAACAGTCCGCATTTTCAGCGTCGCGTCACGGGCTTTGTCTTGAAAATTGCTCATATCTTTGTCTGGCCCAGCTTTGCCAGCGGTGCAAGTCGTGCCTGCCTTGCCCATAGGCATAAAACCCGTTAACCCGCTGGCGATCAGACCAAAAGGAAGCCTATCATGACCGCACCCAAAAAAGTCGTTTTGGCCTATTCCGGTGGCCTGGATACCTCGATTATTCTAAAGTGGCTGCAAACCGAATATGGTTGCGAAGTTGTGACCTTTACCGCTGATCTCGGTCAGGGCGAAGAACTGGAACCAGCCCGCGCCAAAGCCGAACAGATGGGTGCCAGCGCCATTTACATCGACGATGTGCGCGAAGAATTTGTGCGCGATTTTGTATTTCCGATGTTCCGTGCAAATGCGGTGTACGAAGGGCTTTACCTTCTAGGCACCTCGATTGCCCGGCCGCTGATTTCAAAGCGGTTGGTCGAAATTGCCGAGGCAGAGGGCGCGGACGCCGTGGCTCACGGCGCAACCGGCAAAGGAAATGATCAGGTTCGGTTCGAGCTTTCGGCCTATGCGCTGAACCCGGATATCAAAGTGATTGCGCCTTGGCGCGAATGGGATCTGTCCAGTCGGACCAAGCTGCTTGATTTCGCTGAGAAAAACCAGATTCCGATTGCAAAAGATAAACGTGGTGAAGCGCCGTTCAGTGTTGATGCGAACCTGTTGCACACCTCCTCCGAAGGCAAAGTGTTGGAGGATCCCGCCCAAGACGCGCCGGATTATGTTTACCAACGGACGGTGAGCCCAGAAGAGGCGCCCGACACGCCAGAATTCATCGAAGTTGGATTTGAACAGGGCGACGCCATCAGCGTAAATGGTGAAACCCTGAGCCCCGCAAACCTGTTGACCAAGCTCAACGAATTGGGCGGCAAGCATGGAATCGGCCGGCTCGATCTGGTTGAGGGCCGCGTTGTTGGCATGAAATCGCGCGGAATTTACGAAACACCCGGCGGAACGCTGCTGCTGGAAGCCCATCGCGGCATTGAACAAATCACTCTGGATCGCGGCGCCGCGCATCTGAAGGACGAATTGATGCCACGCTATGCTGAACTGATTTACAACGGATTTTGGTTCAGCCCCGAACGTGAGATGCTGCAAGCTGCCATCGACAAAAGCCAGGAACACGTAACCGGTACCGTCCGTCTTAAGCTTTACAAAGGTGTCGGGCGTACAGTCGGGCGCTGGTCCGAGCATTCGCTTTATTCCGAAGAGCACGTCACATTTGAAGACGACGCAGGCGCCTATGATCAAAAAGACGCCGCCGGTTTCATCAAGCTGAACGCGCTCAGGTTGCAGTTGATCGGAATGCGCAACCGTCGTCTGAAAAAGTAATCACCGCAAAGCGCAGTCTTTGAGATGAAGATACACGGGCAAAACCTGATCACACAGGCTTTGCTGCGTGCCAGTCAATTCAGGCAACGGCCCTTCAGGGCCCGCGAAACCCATGCTTTTGTGAACAGATTCGTACCAATGGCGCGCCCAAACACCATCCTGTGCAAGGCCGCCTGCCGGCCATTTCAACATATCCGACGTAAAACCAAGGTCGATTTCAGCACATAACCGGGCCAGCATCTTTTGCGGATTTTTACGAATCTCGGAACTATCGATCACAACGCCACCCAGCTTTTCGAACACGCGAAGCTGCGCTGCAAACCCGATGTCGTCCAAAGTTGGATCGGCCCGCTTAGATCCATAACTGGCAATCACCCGCGCGGGATGGCGAATTAGGTGAACATTCACACAAGCCTTTGCCCAATCCATCGGAAAATCTGGCATCATATGGTGGGGCATATGTTTCATGTAAAAATGGGTGGCACCGTCAGGAATTGGCCCAACGCAAGCCGCGCCCACCTTTTTAGCATCACCTTCATGATGCGCCAAAATTTCGCCCGCCATCGGATGATCCAAGCCAGTTTGACTTAAATACGGTGCATAAAACGGCTCATCCCATACGGCGAAATCACCGCGTGCAGCAAAGCTGTACATCATTGCCGTCGAAAGATTTCTGGGACCGGACCACATTGCTATGCGCATCGCATATCTCCTTTTGGCCGTGATCTAGCCGCTGCAAGGAAACACACCAAGGGTAAACTCCGCTCACCAGCGCGTGACAAATCATGTCACCATCTTGCCTCAACGGGCGCAAGGCGTCAGCGTGACGTCAAAGGAGATGTGTTATGACCTTGATCGACAACATCAAACCAATCGCATTATGTGCCTTCATGGCACTGGCCAGCGTTTTGCGCGCAGACCCCGCACAGGCCGCCGACACCCAAACCTTGACGGTCGCAGGTGGCTGTTTCTGGTGCGTCGAAGCAGACTTTGAAAAGGTGCCCGGCGTGATCGAGGCTGTCTCGGGTTACACCGGCGGCAAAACCAAATCGCCCACTTACAAACAAGTGACGGGCGGCGGCACCGGCCACCTCGAAGCCGTGCAGATCACATTTGATGCGTCGGTGATCAGCCGCGAAACGCTGCTGAACATGTTCTTGCGCTCGGTTGATCCGACAGATGCAGGCGGACAGTTCTGTGACCGCGGCCAAAGCTACAGCACCGCCATTTTCGTTTCAGGCGCCAGCGAAAAAGCACTGGCCAACCAAGTGAAAAGCGCAGCGCAAACCGCTTTGGGCCAAAAAATTGTCACACCAGTCTTGGCGGAAACACCGTTTTACGCCGCCGAAGCTTATCATCAGGATTATTACAAAAGCTCCAAGCGGATTCTGACCCGGTTTGGACCTGCGAAAAAGTCCGTGGCGTACAAAAAGTATCGCAAAGCCTGCGGCCGTGACAGCCGCGTGCGCCAACTTTGGGGAACTGCGGCTCCGTTTGCCGGCAGTTAACCGATCTCACACGACGCCAGAACGGCCATGTTCAGAATGTCATTGGCCGTCGACACCGACGAACAAATCTGGATCGGCTTGTCCACGCCCGTGAGGATCGGGCCGATCACAGTGGCGTCGCCCATTTCCTGCATCAATTTGACCGAGATACTGGCGGAATGGCGCGCAGGAACGATCAAAATATTAGCGGGCCCGCTCAATCGCGAAAATGGATAGGACGTTTGCGCGCGATGGTTCAGCGCGACGTCAACGGTCATTTCACCCTCATACTCAAAATCCGCACCGCGTTTGCTGAGCACATCCGTGGCCATGTGCATTTTTTCCGCGCGTTCCGAAACAGGATAGCCAAAGGTCGAAAAGCTCACGAACGCGACACGTGGATCAAGCCCCATATGCCGCGCCACGTTCGCCGCATGCTCGGCAATGGTGGCAAGATCTTCGGGTTCGGGCCATTCATGCACCAGCGTATCACCGATCAAAACGATGCGCCCTTTGTGCAAAACCGCCGTGATTCCGGCGGCTCCGTGTGAGGCATCCGCGTCGAACACATGGTTGATCCGGTTAAGAATATGCGCGGATTTGCGCGTTGCCCCGGTGACCAACCCGTCGCCATGACCATGCGCCAACATCAGTGCAGAAAACACATGTCGGTCACGGGCGGCCAGTCGATGGATGTCTTGTGCATCAAAGCCTTTGCGCTGTAACCGGTTGTAAAGAAACGATTTGTATGTCTCTAAGTGCTGTGTGTTCGCGGCGTTCACGACCGCCAATTCACGAACTGCATCGCCCAGCCCGGCGGCTTCGAGTTTTTCACGCACGTCGTCTTGGCGGCCAACAACCAGCGCTTTACCCAGACCTGAACGCTGATACATCACGGCAGCGCGCAACACGCGCGGATCATCGCCCTCGGCAAAAATCATCTGCGCTTGCGCTGCACGGGCGCGGGCATTCAGACCGCGCAAAATGCTTGCAGTTGGATCCATGCGCGACTTCAGGCTCAGCTCGTAGGCGTCCATGTCGATGATCGGACGCCGTGCGGCGCCTGTATCCATGCCAGCGCGGGCCACAGCCGGTGGAATTCGATGGATCAGGCGCGGATCAAACGGCGTTGGAATGATGTAGTCGCGCCCAAATGTCAGGTTTTTGCCATAGGCCAACGCCACCTCATCCGGCACATCTTCGCGCGCCAAAGCCGCCAAAGCCTCGGCACAGGCGATCTTCATCTCATCATTGATCGCACGGGCATGAATATCCAAGGCCCCGCGAAAGAGATATGGAAAACCCAGTACGTTATTGACTTGATTGGGATAATCGCTGCGCCCGGTGGCCACAATTGCATCAACACGCACTTCGTGGGCTTCTTCCGGAGTGATTTCGGGATCAGGATTGGCCATTGCGAAAATCACCGGATTGTCGCCCATGCTTGCCACCATTTCAGGCGTCACGGCCCCTTTGGCGGACACACCCAGAAACACATCAGCCCCAGCCATCGCTTGTTCCAGACTACGCATATCTGTGCGCGCGGCATGGGCCGATTTCCACTGGTTCATACCTTCGGTGCGACCCTGATAAATCACGCCTTTGGTGTCGCACATGATGCAGTTGTTCTGCTTAGCGCCCATGGATTTCAGCAATTCCAAACAGGCAATTCCGGCGGCACCGGCCCCGTTCAGCACAATTTTGACGTCTTCGATTTTCTTACCCGAGATGTGCAAAGCATTGATCAAACCCGCCGCACAGATCACAGCCGTGCCGTGCTGGTCGTCGTGAAAGACCGGAATATCCATTTCTTCTTTCAGACGCTGCTCAATGATAAAACACTCCGGCGCCTTGATGTCTTCCAGGTTGATCCCACCAAATGTTGGCCCCATCAACCGCACCGCATTGCAGAATTCGTCCGGGTCTTCGGTGTCCAGCTCAATGTCGATGCTGTTCACGTCAGCAAAACGTTTGAACAAAACCGCTTTGCCTTCCATCACCGGTTTCGACCCTAATGCGCCTAAATTGCCCAATCCCAACACCGCGGTGCCATTGGAAATCACGGCGACCAAATTGCCTTTGTTTGTGTAATCATAGGCGGTTTCCGGGTTCGCCGCGATCGCCTCGCATGGCACTGCGACCCCCGGCGAATAGGCCAAGCTGAGGTCACGCTGCGTTGTCATCGGGACTGTCGCAGTGATCTCAAATTTGCCCGGCGTAGGCTCCAGGTGGAAGGCGAGCGCCTCTTCAGACGTGATTTTGGTCTTGGACATTTTGGTGGTCTCCTCCCAGGGCGTCTGACCTTCTAGCGCAGCCGCGCTGGGGTCTCAACGCCAATACGTTTTCGCCTTTCGCCTGTTCGGACGGGTTTGTAAGATGCGCGCTATTCCAAGCCGGGGGGCACGAGGGTGAGCAATGTCACGCCGATGATGGCGCAATATCTCGAAATCAAGGCCGGCCATCCCGATGCCCTGTTGTTTTACCGCATGGGTGATTTCTACGAGATGTTTTTTGACGATGCCGTCGCTGCCGCGCAAGCCCTTGATATTGCTTTGACCAAACGTGGCAAACATGACGGCGCCGATATTCCGATGTGCGGTGTCCCGGTTCATGCCGCCGAGGGGTATTTCCTTACCCTTATTCGCAAGGGTTTTCGTGTAGCAGTCTGCGAACAGATGGAAAGCCCCGCAGAAGCCAAAAAACGCGGTTATAAATCCGTGGTGAAACGCGAGGTCGTACGGCTGGTCACGCCCGGCACGTTGACCGAGGATTCGCTGCTGGAAGCGCGACGTCACAATTTCCTGGCCTCATTTTCGCGGGTCCGTGACGGCGCCGCCCTCGCCTGGGCCGATATTTCCACCGGCGCATTTCACGTTATGACCCTGCCGCCTGTCGCTTTGGGCGCCGAATTGGCCCGCCTCGCCCCTGCCGAGCTGATTGTCGCCGACGCACACGAGACGGATGTCTTCGAAACCGTGAACGACCTTGGGATTTCCCTGACGCCCATGGCCCGGTCAATTTTTGACAGTACTGGCGCAGAAAAGCGGGTTTGTGCCCTGTTCTCGGTGACATCGCTTGATGCATTTGGCACCTTTGACCGCGCCGAAGTATCAGCAATGGGCGCGCTGATCGACTATCTGGAGATCACGCAAAAAGGCAAATTGCCCTTGCTGCAACCGCCCCAGCACGATCGCCAGGACAAAACGGTGCACATCGACGCCGCAACGCGCCGCAACCTGGAGCTCACCCGATCCCTTTCCGGTGGGCGCAGCGGGTCCCTGCTGTCCGTCATCGATCGTACCGTCACGCCGGGAGGCGCGCGACTGCTTGATCAACGCCTGTCCAGCCCTTCGCAAGACGTCGACCTGATCCACGCCCGACAGGAGTCAGTGCGTTTTACCGTTGATCAGAGCCAGAGTCGCGCAGACCTGCGTACCTTTTTGCGCAAAACCCCCGACCTTGACCGCGCCTTGTCCCGCTTGTCGCTTGATCGCGGTGGCCCCCGCGATCTGGTGGCCATTCGCACGGGATTGGAACAGGCGGCGCAACTGCACGCCTTATGTCAAACCTCTGACCTGCCCGAATTGCTCTCCCATGCCGCGCAGGATTTGACCGGCTTTCACGATCTGATCACCCTGCTTGATAACGCTCTGATCGCCGACCCTCCCTTGCTTGTTCGTGACGGTGGTTTCGTCGCGACAGGCTATGATCCCGACCTCGACGAGGCCACCAAGCTGCGCGACGAAGGCCGCTCGGTGATCGCTGGGTTGCAACAAAGCTATGCGCAAGACACCGGGATTACCTCGCTCAAAATCAGACACAACAATGTCCTGGGCTATTTCATCGAAACCACGGCGACCCATGCGGCCAAAATGATGTCTCCGCCCCTGTCCGAAACCTACATCCATCGCCAGACAACCGCCAACCAGGTCCGCTTTACAACGGTTGACCTCAGCGCGTTGGAAACCCGGATCCTGAACGCCGGATCACAAGCGCTCGAAATCGAAAAGCGGCTCTATCTTGTACTAAAAGACGCTATTCTAAGCAGCGCCGCCCAAATCAACCTTGCCGCACGCGCCTTGGCAGAACTTGACCTGGCGGCCGCCTTGGGCGATCTGGCCACCGGTGAAAATTGGTGCGTACCCAAGGTCGACACCAGCCGCGCCTTTGCCATCCAGGGCGGACGCCATCCCGTGGTGGAACAAGCCCTGCGACAACAGGGCGGTGACAGCTTTATTGCCAATGATTGCGATCTCAGCGCCACATCAGGCGCTGCAATTTGGCTGCTAACTGGCCCTAACATGGCCGGTAAGTCCACTTTTTTGCGCCAAAACGCTTTGATCGCCCTTCTGGCCCAAATGGGCAGCTACGTTCCCGCCGACAGCGCCCATATTGGTGTGATCAGTCAATTGTTCAGCCGTGTCGGAGCCTCTGATGACCTCGCCCGCGGTCGCTCGACCTTCATGGTCGAAATGGTGGAAACGGCAGCCATCCTCAATCAAGCCGACGACCGCGCACTCGTCATCCTCGATGAAATCGGACGCGGCACAGCGACCTATGACGGCTTGTCGATTGCCTGGGCCACCCTTGAACATCTGCACCAAACCAATCGCGCCCGCGCCCTGTTTGCAACCCACTACCACGAACTTACCGCACTGGCGGGCAAGCTGGACGGCGTCGAAAACGCCACGGTGGCGGTCAAGGAATGGGAAGGCGATGTAATCTTCCTGCATGAGGTGCGCAAAGGTGCCGCCGATCGGTCTTACGGTGTACAAGTCGCCAAGCTTGCCGGCCTGCCCGAGTCTGTCGTCACCCGCGCCCGCCACGTGTTGGATGCGTTGGAAAAAGGTGAACGTGAGAGCGGCAACAAGAAAATCGCCATCATTGATGATCTCCCGCTTTTTGCCGCCGCTCCTCCCCCACCGCCGCCAACACAATCCCCGCTCGACGCTATGATGGACACGATCCAGCCTGATGAGCTCAGCCCCCGGGACGCGCTTGACCTGATCTACAAATTGAAAAACGCGGCCAATTCTTGACCGCGCTCTTCATCTTTCCAAATAAACTCTCGCCGAAGGCAATCCCGCCCTCGCAACCCAGCCCTCAGCCCGCCGGCATCGACGACACACCAACCTGCGCCGGACGCAAAAGCCGATCATGCAGCAAAAATCCCTCGGCAGCGATCTGGATGATGTCCCCCGCGCGGGTCCCCGGAACCGGAGCTTCAAACATCGCCTGATGCAATTGCGGATCAAACCGGTCGCCAACTTCAGGTGCAATCACCACCATTCCGTGCTTTTGGAACACGTTCAGCAGTTCACGCATGGTCAGCTCCACCCCTTCGATCAGCCCGGCGGAAACCGACTTTTGCTCTTCGGTGGCGGCCTCAAGCGCGCGCTTCATGTTATCGTAAACTGGCAGCATGTCGCGGGCCAGTTTTGACCCACCATATTGCTCAGCTTCGCGACGGTCCTTGTCAGACCGCTTGCGCGCATTTTCGGCGTCCGCCAACGCCCGCATGAAACGGTCACGCAATTCGTCCCGCTCGGCGCGCAATGCGTCAAGCTCCAGATCTGCATCATCTATTTCAAGGATTTCATCGGCCAGCTCTTCTGCCTCGGCGGCTGCAATGTCGTCCAGAAAGTCTTCGTTCTTGGGCTCTGCCATTTCTCACCTCTAACTTCGATCAGACAGTAAACGTCCGACCAACTGTGCCGTATAATCAACGATAGGGACAATTCGCCCATAATTTAGGCGGGTTGGACCTATGACCCCCACCGCACCAATGATCTTTCGGTCAGCGTTCATATATGGAGACACGACCAGAGAGGAACCCGAAAGTGAGAAAAGTTTGTTCTCAGAGCCAATAAAAATGCGCACACCTTCGCCATCTTCGGTCAGTTCCAGAAATTCCTCGATGTCTCGTTTGCGTTCCAGATCATCAAACAGGCTTCGAATGCGATCCAAGCCACTGGATTCGTCCTTTTCTCCCAACAGATTCGCGCGCCCCCGCACGATCAAACGCGCTGATTCTTCTCCTTCATCTTCCCAAACCGCCAGACCACGCTCGACCATATCCCGCGCGAGACTGTCGATCTCCTGGCGACGCGCGACAATCTCTTGCTGGATGATCTGACGCACCTCAGACAACCGACGCCCTTCGATCAGCGCATTCAGAAAATTCGCCGCCTCCCGCATCGAGCTTGGCGTTTGCCCGGGCGGCGGCGTGAACAGCCGGTTTTCCACATGTCCATCCGAAAACACCAAAACCACAAGTGCTTGTTGCGCACTAAGTGACACAAATTCGATATGTTTTATCTCGGCTTCATGCTTGGGCGTCAGCACCAGTGACGCACCTTGCGTCACACCCGACAAGGCCGAGCCGATCCGATCAAGCATGCCACCAGTGTCCGACGTGCTGTTGCTGAGCGTTGCGTCGATCTTTTGACGGTCAGACTGGTCAAGATCGCCAATCTCCAGCAACCCATCCACAAACATGCGCAACCCCATCTGCGTCGGCACCCGTCCAGCACTGATATGCGGGCTGTCCAACAACCCCAGATACTCCAGATCCTGCATCACGTTGCGCACAGTTGCCGCGCTGACCTTTTCGCTGAGCGTGCGTGTCAGCGTCCGACTGCCCACAGGATCGCCGTTTTCCAGATAGGACTCGACCACCATGCGAAACACTTCGCGCGACCGGTCGTTCATTTCATCCAGAATTTTCGAAGCATGCGTCATCTGCATCCCCTTGAGCCGGATCGTCATTAAAGACCAATGCGATGAAAGGTCAATCAGGCCAATGTTCAATCGAGCTTGCATCGACGCCCTGCGGAGCGCTATCCCGAGACCAGCAGAAAAGGAAAACTCATGCGACCTTCAGGAAGAGACTTAAGTGAAATGCGCCCGGTTTCAATCGAAACCGAGTTCACAAAGCACGCCGAAGGGTCCTGTTTGATCCGCATGGGCGACACCCACGTTCTGTGCACCGCCACAATCGAAGACCGCGTGCCGCCGTTTATCAAAGGATCGGGCCTGGGCTGGGTCACCGCAGAATACGGCATGTTGCCCCGCGCCACCAACACCCGCATGCGCCGCGAGGCAGCGTCAGGCAAACAAGGCGGACGCACCGTGGAAATTCAACGCCTGATCGGGCGGTCCTTGCGCGCCGGTGTTGATCGCGTGGCTTTGGGCGAACGCCAGATCACTGTGGATTGCGATGTGATTCAGGCCGATGGCGGCACCCGCTGCGCCTCGATCACCGGCGGATGGGTCGCTTTGCGGCTGGCTGTGAACAAATTGATGAAAACCGGCGACGTTATCAGCGACCCCCTGGTTGACCCGGTCGCCGCGATCAGCTGCGGCATCTATGCCGGTCAGCCCGTGCTTGATCTGGATTATCCCGAAGACAGCGAAGCCGGCGTCGATGGCAATTTCATCATGACCGGCAGCGGGCTGCTAATCGAAGTGCAAATGTCCGCCGAAGGCTCGGTCTTTTCGCGCGACCAGATGAACCAACTGATGGATCTGGCGGAAAAAGGTGTTTCTGAATTGGCGGCCGCGCAAAAAGCCGCCACCACATGACGCGGAAATTTACCGGATCCAAACTTTTGATTGCCACACATAACGCCGGCAAATTGGAGGAAATGGGTCATCTGCTGGAACCATACGGAATCGAGGTGACCGGCGCCGCTGATCTGGACCTGCCCGAACCCGAGGAGACGGAAGACAACTTTGTCGGCAATGCCCGGATCAAAGCCCATGCCGCTACAAAGGCCACGGGTTTGCCGGCGCTGTCTGATGACTCGGGCATCGAGATTGATGCGTTGGGCGGCGCGCCCGGGGTCTATACCGCAGATTGGGCCGAAACGCCCGATGGGCGCGACTTTGCCATGGCAATGGAACGCACACACCGCGAACTTGAAGCGGTGGATGCACCGCACCCCAGAACCGCCCGGTTTTGCTGCACTTTGGTTCTCGCTTGGCCGGATGGTCATGACGAAGTGTTCCCCGGCGTGATGGATGGTAAGGTGATCTGGCCCATGCGCGGCTCGCAAGGGCACGGGTACGACCCTATTTTCATTCCAAACGGGTACGATATTACCTTTGGAGAGATGGACCGCTGGGAAAAAAACAAGATCAGCCACCGCGCCGACGCCGTGGCCAAACTGATCGCTGGCTGCTTTGAGCGATGACTGGCAACAGGGCGGCTTTGGGCTTTATGTCCACTGGCCGTTCTGTCAGGCCAAGTGCCCCTATTGCGATTTCAACAGCCACGTCACCGCCCATATCGACCAGAACATTTGGGCCCAAGCCTATGTTCAGGAATTGCGACGCGTCGGAGCTCAGACCGGCGGTCGGGTTCTCAACTCCATCTTCTTTGGCGGCGGCACCCCCAGTTTGATGCAAC
The DNA here is from genome assembly GCA_045105075.1 of Sedimentitalea sp. GTDB lineage: Bacteria > Pseudomonadota > Alphaproteobacteria > Rhodobacterales > Rhodobacteraceae > JBGCDD01. Next base: position 12,376 of record JBGCDD010000244.1, read on the forward strand.
CCAAAACCGTCGCGGCGGTGATCGACGAAGCACAGGACATCTGGACCTTCGCCAACGATATCGAGATCACTCTGGAAGCCAATCCAACCTCGGTCGAAGCCGCGCGATTTCAGGGGTACCGCAGCGCCGGCGTTAATCGGATCTCGATGGGGATCCAGGCATTGAACGACGACGATCTAAAACGCCTGGGCCGTTTGCATTCAGTCGCAGAGGCGCAAGCCGCTTTTGAGATTGCCCATCAATGCTTTGAACGCATCAGTTTCGATCTGATTTACGCTCGGCAAGATCAGTCTTTGGCGCAGTGGGAGGCGGAGTTAACGCAAGCGTTAAACATGGCCGCTGATCACCTGTCGCTTTACCAATTGACCATCGAGGACGGCACCGCCTTTGGCGCGCGCCACAAGGCCGGCGCGTTGCGCGGATTGCCCGGCGAAAACACGTCGGCAGATATGTTTGAGCTGACCCAGGATCTCTGCCGGGCACATGGACTGCCTGCCTATGAAGTGTCAAATCACGCGCGACCGGGCGCTGAATCCCGCCACAACATGATCTATTGGACCGCTGGCGACTACGTTGGCATCGGGCCCGGGGCGCATGGACGGCTGACCCTGGAACGCCAACGGTATGCCACCGAATCCACGATGGCGCCCGGGGCGTGGCTCGCCAATGTCAAATCTGGATCAGGCGAGTCAACGCGCATTGCGCTGAGCCGAGCGGAACAGGCAGAGGAATACCTTATAATGGGTCTTCGGCTTCGGCAGCCACTATATATTGATAGATACCGTACACTTGCTGAAAATGAACTGAGCCCCGATGCCCTAACCTCCCTGACAGAGTTGGGCATGCTGACCTTTGACAATGAGCAGATTTCCATTACAGATCAGGGCTTTATGGTACTCAACGCGGTCATCGAAAACCTCTCCGCCGACTAACCGTTGCTCAGCAGCCGGCACAATGTATCGAGCTCTTCAAGCGTTTTGTACTTGATCACAAGATCACCATCTTCACGTCCCTGCTTGTGGTTCAGGTTAACCTTCATCCCAATGGCAGCACTCAAATCACCCTCAAGAGCCAATGTATCCGCATCTTTTTCACCAGACTTCGACTGCGGTTTTGGCGTGAAATCTGTCTTGGGTTTTTTGACCAAGGCCTCGGTTGCACGTACGGACAGCCCACCACTGACAACGCGCTGCGCCAGCTCAGACGGCGCATCACTGGTGATCAAGGCCCGCGCATGTCCGGCTGATAGCTTTTCCTCACGAACAAGGTTAAGCACATCGTCCGGCAACGACAGCAAGCGCATCAGGTTGGCAATGTGACTGCGGCTTTTGCCCAAAGCCTCGGCCAGCTTTTCCTGAGTGTGACCAAACCGCTCCATCAACTGTTTGTAGCCCGCAGCCTCTTCCACTGCGTTTAGATCTGCGCGCTGGATGTTTTCAATGATCGCCACTTCGAGGACTTCGGTGTCATCATAATCGCGTACCAGAACAGGAACGTCATGCAACTGCGCCTGCTGCGCGGCTCTCCAACGTCGCTCACCAGCGACAATTTCGTAGAGTCCATCGGTTTTCGCCCGGACAATCAAGGGCTGAATAATGCCCTTTTCTTTCACCGACGCCGTTAAATCCGCAAGATCTTCTTCTGAAAACCGACGCCGCGGCTGATCCGGGTTGGCCACCAGCTGTTCCACCGGGACTCTAATGTCGCCTCCCTGGCGAGCACCGTCAGAACCTGTTGCTGGATCACTGGCAACATCAGCCATCAAAGCCGACAGACCGCGACCCAATCCTCGTGGTTTTGCCTTTTTATCAGACATCCGCTTTCCCCCTGTTCCTTACGCGGCGATTTGGCCGTGTCGCTCCATCAATTCACCCGCCAAGCGCCTGTACGCTGCTGCGCCCTGTGACCGACTGTCATATGTCAGCACCGACATGGCATAGGAAGGCGCCTCACTGATACGAACATTGCGCGGGATCTTGGTATGAAAAACAAGCTCACCAAGATTGTCTCGTGCATCTTGCTCGACCTGCTGAGACAGGTTGTTGCGTCGATCAAACATCGTCAACACAACCCCTTCAATCCGCAACAGGGGGTTAGCAGTTTGACGGACTTCTCGGATCGTCATCATCAACTGCGACAAACCTTCAAGCGCAAAGAATTCGCTTTGCAAAGGCACAAGCACGGAATGTGCCGCAACCATCGCATTAACAGTCAAAAGGTTCAAAGAAGGCGGGCAATCAATCAAGATGTAGTCCCACGCATAGCTGTCCATCGCAATTTGGCGCAAAGCGTCATGCAATAGAAAGCTACGCTTTTCATTGGACATAAGCTCTATATCTGCCGAGCTCAGATCCACAGTCGCTGGAATAATACCGAGCCCATTGATAGTGGTGAATTGAATCACATCGGTGAGCTCTGCGTCATCGACCAGCAAATCATAACTGGTCATGGTCCTGTTTTCCCGGTTGACACCGAGCCCAGTAGACGCGTTTCCCTGCGGGTCAAGATCAACCAAGAGCACACGCAGATTGGACTCCACCAAAGCCGCCGCCAAATTTATGGTCGTGGTTGTCTTGCCAACGCCCCCTTTTTGGTTCGCCACAGCAATGATTCTTGGGCCAATAGGACGAGATGGGTCAGACACGCTTGATTTTCCTGATGATTAAAATGGCGGAGTCTTCCTGTGTCTTACTGTTAACAACTTCCCAGTCAAAGGACCACTGCTGTTGCGCCTCACGAAGTTCTTCTTGCCACATTTTTCCTTTGGGGAAGACACAAATTCCATCATCAGCAACATGTCGTTGGCCATATCCCAGTAACTTCCCCAAAGGCGCGAGAGCTCGCGCAGACACAACCGAGGCGTCTTGCGGCGGGCAACCTTCTATCCTTTGCGATAGAACCCGCACTTTCAAATCCAACTCCTGTGCGACATGGCGCAAAAAAGCACACTTTCTCTGATCGCTTTCGACCAAAATCATTGGCGTGCCAGGCGATGCAATGCCCAACACAAGGCCAGGAAAACCTCCCCCACTACCAAGGTCCAGCCAAGTACCGCCCGCAGCGAACTGCGATAATTGCAAGCTATCGACAACATGGCGGGTCCAAAAGTCATGTATTGAAGATTTGGAAACCAGATTGATCTTCGCGGACCACTTTTTTAAAAGACGTTCAAAATCCGTCAGCTTAGCAAATGTTTCACGTGAAACACCAAGATCTTTGGCATTCATGCGCCAACAGTCTTCTTCTGCTTTCGCAGATGAATAACTAGAAGAGACAAGGCCGAAGGAGTCATCCCATCCACGCGCCCAGCTTGCGCGATATTAGAAGGGTTGTTAGCGGTCAACTTTGCGGCCAGTTCATTCGAAAGACCGGGCAATCCTGTGTAGTCAAACCCCGCAGGGATTTGCAAAGATTCCTCACGCTTCAGAGCCTCGATATTTTTAGCCTGTCGATCAATGTAGTGCATGTACTTGGCATCACGCTCCAATTGTCGACGCGTTTCATCATTAACCTCGTGCAGCGCTGGAAAAACCTTCAGTAGATCGTCGAACAGCACGTTCGGAAACGCCAAAAGCTCCATCCCATTTCGTTTGGTCCCATCTTGATTGATCGGAATGCCCGAATCTTGAACCTCTTTCGGCGTCAAACTAGCCTCCTCCAAAATACCGCGTGTCCTGGCCAATCGCTCCATCTTTCGTTCGAACACGACCTTGCGCCCGTCAGAAACGCAACCCAGTGACAGCCCCAACCCTGTTAGTCGCTGGTCTGCGTTATCAGCGCGCAGCGATAGCCGATACTCCGCCCGAGAAGTGAACATCCGATAAGGTTCCGTTACACCTCGTCCCGTCAAGTCGTCAACCATCACTCCGATATAGCTGTCAGCTCGACTGAAAATAATCGGATCCCGACCCAGAGCGTCCAAGGCCGCATTTAACCCCGCAACCATTCCTTGAGCCGCTGCTTCCTCATACCCTGTTGTACCATTGATCTGACCGGCCAAAAAAAGTCCCGGCGAATTCTTGACAGCCAACGTCAATGACAAGGCTCTTGGGTCCACATAGTCGTATTCAATTGCATATCCTGGTTGCAAAATTTTGACTGACTCCAAACCAAAAATGGATTGAACGTAATCTAATTGCACATCAGCCGGCAACGATGTCGAAATTCCATTCGGATAGACGGTCGAAGTTGCGAGACCTTCGGGTTCTAGAAAGACCTGATGGGAGTTTTTATCTGCGAAGCGAACAACTTTGTCTTCAATTGAAGGGCAATATCGCGGACCAATGCCTTCAATCCTACCGCTATACATCGATGATTTTCCCAGATTCGATCGTATAATGTCGTGCGTTTTCTCGTTTGTATGGCTTATTCCGCAAGAAATCTGGCGTGCTTTTGGTGAATCCGACAAAAAGGAAAACATCGACGGATCATCATCGCCTGGCTGCGCGTCCAATTTTCCCCAATCAATAGTTTTTCCATCCAAACGAGGCGGGGTCCCTGTTTTTAATCGACCCAAAGCCAAGTCGAGATCATGTAAGTGGTTGGCAAGTCTGTTTGAAGGGGACGCCCCCATCCGACCCCCAGGGGTATTTGTATCGCCTATATGGATGACCCCGCCCAAAAAAGTTCCTGTCGTCAATACCACATTACGGGCCTTTAGTTGTGATCCATCACTAAGTTTGACGCCGCAAATTCGGTCTTTTTCGACCAAGAACTCCACTATTTCACCAGAAACAACCTTCAGCCGCTGCTGTTCAGTTGTGAAGGCTTGGACAGCACTCTTGTACAATTCACGATCTGCCTGCGCCCGCGGTCCTTGCACTGCAGGTCCTTTACGCCGATTTAGCAGTCGGAACTGAATACCTGCCCGATCGGCAGCCTGGCCCATAATACCATCTAGTGCATCAATCTCTCGCACCAGGTGCCCTTTTCCCAGACCGCCTATTGCCGGATTACACGACATGACACCTAGATCTGTTGCTGACAACGTCACCAAAGCAGTGCGTGCACCAACGCGCGCCGATGCGTGTGCTGCCTCACATCCTGCATGTCCCCCACCAACGACAATCACGTCAAAGTCTAATTGTTTCACGTGAAACACTCCTCACTTACCAAGACAAAAGCTTGAGAAAATTTCATCTAGCAGGTCTTCAACGCCAACATGCCCCACAAGTGACTCCAGTGAAAAAATAGCAGATCGAAGCTCTTCTGCCAAAACATCGTATCTGTCCGACCCCAAAATCAGCAGCCTTTTTGCAGAAACCAGTTTACTATGCGCCTGGGATAGTGCTTTGCGATGGCGTTCTCTTGTCGCCAACCCAGCTGAAGCCATTCGATTGGTTAGTATACTGGCTAGGTCCTCCAAAAAGGTATTAACACCCTCGCCGGTCAAACCTGAAATACCGCGTTGGTTGCCAGTCGAAACATCAACCTTTGGGCGCAAAAAAATGTCGTCTTCTCGACGCAAATCACCAAAATCTTTCGCCTCATCGGTCAAAAAGACTCGCAAATCCGCGGACTTCGCTCGGTTAACGGCCAATTCAACACCAAGCTTTTCCACCTGATCTTCTGTCTCTCGTATACCCGCAGTGTCCAAAAACGTAACAGGCAGACCGTTCAAATCCATACGGACTTCAATAACATCACGCGTGGTCCCAGCGATATCTGAGGTGATAGCCGCAGACCGCCCCGCCAAAGCGTTCAGAAGCGTTGACTTACCAACATTTGGCGCTCCCAAGATCGCAACCTCAAAGCCTGAGCGCACCCGTTCAGCTGCATCTATGCCATCAGACAACCGGCTAATATCTGACAACACCGCCGTCAAAAGAGCGCCCACCTCTTCTGAAACATCAACCGGAACATCTTCATCAGCGAAATCGATCGTAACTTCGATCAACGACGCAGCTTTGATCAGGTCGGTCCGCCACCTTTCGGCCAAAGCCCCCAGTTCACCGGACGCCACTTTTAGAGCTTGCTTGCGCTGAGCTTCCGTTTCTGCGTCAATCAAGTCCGCCAAACCCTCGACTTGCGCCAGGTCCAACTTTCCGTTTTCCAATGCACGTCTGGTGAATTCTCCAGGTTCTGCGATCCGAACGTCTGGTAAATCGCCCAATGTCCGCAAGACAGCCGATGTAACAGCCGGACTGCCATGCACTTGAAACTCAACGCTGTCTTCGCCAGTAAAACTTCCCGGAGCTTCAAATGTCAGAACCAGTGCATCGTCCAGATGTAACCCATCATGGTTCCGCAAGCGACGTAGACTGCGCCCCGAAAAGGGCAACCCAGGACCTGCGATGGTTTTTGCAGAAGCAAAGGCCGCAGGACCTGAAACGCGGATGACTGCCACGCCGGCTTTTCCCGGCGCACTGGCCAGAGCGAAAATGGTATCCATCTTGCACCCCCAATGCCCGGCGACGGAATGTTACGTGTTCATTGAGTCGAAAAATTCGCTGTTGGTTTTGGTTTGTTTCAACTTCGATGACAGGAACTCGATGGCATCGGTCGTGCCCATCGGATTGAGAATACGCCGCAGAACAAAGGTCTTCTGAAGGTCGATTTTATCAACCAAGAGATCTTCTTTCCGCGTTCCCGACTTCAGTATGTCAATCGCAGGGAACACGCGCTTGTCCGCAATCTTACGATCCAGAACGATTTCGGAGTTACCCGTTCCTTTGAATTCTTCAAAGATAACTTCGTCCATCCGGCTACCAGTATCAATCAGCGCAGTTGCGATAATGGTTAAGGATCCGCCTTCTTCGATATTTCGGGCCGCGCCGAAGAACCGTTTTGGGCGCTGCAAGGCATTTGCATCAACACCACCCGTCAGAACTTTACCAGATGACGGCACAACCGTGTTAAATGCTCTACCAAGTCTTGTTATCGAGTCCAGTAGGATAACAACATCTCGTTTATGTTCGACCAGACGCTTGGCCTTTTCGATAACCATTTCGCTGACCGCAACGTGACGTGTCGCTGGTTCATCAAAAGTCGAAGACACGACTTCACCGTTCACCGACCGCTGCATGTCCGTCACTTCTTCTGGACGTTCATCAATCAGCAAAACAATGAGATAACATTCAGGGTGATTTTTTTCGATCGAATTTGCGATATTTTGCAGAATGACCGTTTTACCGGTCCGTGGTGGCGCCACGATCAACGAACGCTGACCTTTACCAATCGGCGAGACGAGATCAATGATCCGCGCCGTTCTATCCTTGATCGTCGGATCCTCGATCTCCATCGTCAGCCGCTCATCTGGGTAAAGCGGTGTGAGGTTATCAAAGGCAATCTTATGCCGCGCCTTCTCCGGATCCTCAAAGTTGATTTTGGTCACGTTCGTCAGCGCAAAGTAACGCTCAGTCTCATTCGGAGCCTTGATCACACCATCGATCGTATCACCGGTGCGCAACGAATGACGACGGATCATATCGGGAGACACATAGATGTCATCCGGACCCGGCAGGTAATTCGCTTCGGGAGAGCGCAGAAAGCCAAAGCCATCTTGCAACACTTCAAGCACGCCGTCACCTGAGATTTCCCAACCTTCATCTGCACGTTCGCGCAGAATCTGGAACATCATCTCGCCCTTGCGCATCGTCGAGGCGTTTTCGATTTCCAGCTCTTCAGCCATCGCCAGCAGATTCTTGGGGCTATTCGCCTTCAGGTCCGCAAGGTTCAAAGTTTCAGTTGTCATCGTTGTACAGCCCTTCAGGTCCCAATCGGGGAGCGCTCTATTTCTGGAATGGGAAACACATAGCCCGGACGGACCTGTTTTGCGCTGACTAGGACATCAAATCGCCAAAGTCAAACATTAGACTAAAATTTAACGACCACAGAGATCACGATCAACAGCAGTAACACCGTCGGAACTTCGTTCATCATCCGAAATGTGCGACCCGTCAGCTTGTTGTTTCCCGCAGCAAAATCCTTGCGTCGCAGTCCAAGCCAATGATGAAACCACGTCATGCCCAGAACACAAACGGCCTTGATCCATGGCCAGTTAGACCCCCAATCGACGATACCCGGGGTCAGAACCAAGGCCAAACCAAACACCCAGGTTGCAATCATCGCAGGGTTCATGATGACCCGCAGCAACTTCATCTCCATCATCTCAAAGACAGGCGACAGACCAGGCACCGCCTCAGCGTTCTCAACGTGGTGTACAAACAATCTGGGCAGATAGAACAAGCCAGCCATCCATGAGATCACGGCTATGATGTGCAGGGATTTGATCCAAGGGTAAAAGAAACTTAGAATGTCGGTCATCTTATCCTCACGCGCAGTCATACGTCCTTAATAATAATTAAGATAAGAAGAAAGGATGATGGTGAAGTAGGGATGTCAACTGCGGTGGATTACTGACTTGTCCAAAAACGAGTACACAACAGAGCGACTTGTGCGCGGATTTTGTCCACCTCTATTAGTAATTATTAATATATAATAAAAACAAGTATTTAAACGACAAATTATCGGTATATACTTGTGGGTAAGTCTATTGAAAAGTGTTAAAAGGGCACTTATCCCAAGCAAAAAAGTTATTCATTTCAAACATGTATACAGCTTGGGTTACCTCCTGGCGCAGCCGGAAATATCCCATGTCTTGCCTTCAGCTGCTGAATCCATACAAACACTCCCAATCCACACACGCAGATCAAGCAGGGATATCCACATGACTATACCCCTCGTTCTTGCGTCAGGGTCATCCATTCGAAAGCAGATGCTTCATGCGGCCAATGTTCCGTACCAAGTGACTGTCGCCCGAATAGATGAAGATATGATTAAGGCGTCTTTGCTGGCCGACGCGGCCTCGCCTCGGACAGTTTGTGACACTTTGGCAGAAATGAAAGCCCGAAAGGTCAGCGATAAACATCCCCAAGCCTTTGTTCTTGGATGTGATCAGGTGCTTGAACATGACGGAGCCTTGCTGTCCAAGCCGACCTCGCCCGAGCACGCGCTGGATCAATTGCTGCGCCTTCGTGGAAAAAAACACACTCTTCTATCCGCCGCGGTGATCGTCCAGGACGGCAAGCCGATCTGGCGCCACATCGGCAAGGTGACGCTGCGTATGCGGGCCTCGTCTGACGCTTATCTGAAGTCGTATGTCGCGCGCAATTGGGACAGTATCCGCCACGCGGTCGGCGGATATAAGCTGGAAGAAGAGGGCGTGCGACTGTTCAGCGCAATTGACGGCGACTATTTTAATGTTTTGGGTATGCCTCTGTTGGAGCTGCTGAACTTCCTGGCGCTGCGAGGCATAATAGAACAATGACTGAAAAACGCATTCCCTTGGCTGGAGTCATCGGATCTCCGGTTGCACATTCCCGGTCGCCGCAACTGCACCGCCATTGGTTAACGACGCTGGGCCTTAAAGGCTTTTACATCCCGATGGACGTCAGCCACGACGTGCTGGCCGATGTCATCCGCACCCTGCCCAAAATGGGTTTCGTTGGGGTTAACATCACGGTGCCGCACAAAGAAAAGGTGATGTCGATTGCCGACCTGATCACCGATCGCGCGACGCTGATCGGGGCCGCCAACACATTGATTTTCCGCAAAGATGGCAAGATCCACGCGGACAATACTGACGGTTACGGCTTTCTTGAAAACCTGCGCACCGGCGCGCCCAACTGGGATCCAAAATCTGGCCCAGCGGTGGTTCTGGGCGCAGGCGGTGCGGCGCGCGCGGTTGTTGCGTCGCTGTCCGATGCGGGCGTGCCCGAGATTATCCTGACCAACCGCACCCGAGTGCGCGCCGAAAAGCTTAAGGAAGACTTCGGTCAGCGGGTGCGCGTCGTCGATTGGGTTCAGGCCGGCAACGTTATTGATAATGTGCCGCTGGTGGTCAACACCACGTCGCTTGGTATGGTTGGTTGCCCCGAATTGCGCGTGCCGCTCGATGGGTTGAACAAAAACACTGTGGTTACCGATCTGGTTTATTCGCCGTTGAAAACCCACCTGCTGCAATGTGCCGAAGAGGCCGGGAGCACCGTGGTTGATGGTCTCGGCATGCTACTACACCAGGCCGTTCCTGCCTTTGAACGCTGGTTTGGCATGCGCCCCACCGTTGACGCCGCCGCCCGCGCCGCCGCCCTCAGATGAGCTTTGCGCTCGGGCTCACAGGGTCAATTGGCATGGGCAAAAGCACCACTGCCAAGATGTTCTCCGAATTGGGCTGCGCGGTCTGGGATGCGGATGCTGCTGTGCACCGTCTTTACGCGCCCGGCGGCGGCGCTGTCGAGCCCATGCGCGCGGTGTTCCCGACCGCGATCATCGATGGGGGTGTGGATCGCAATACTTTAAAACAAATCATCGCAACAAACCCGGACGCGCTCAAACAAATCGAAACCATTGTGCACCCCCTTGTTGGCCAGGACCGCACCGATTTCCGCGCCGCCGCCACATCGGATATTTTGGTTTTTGACATCCCGCTGTTGTTTGAAACCGGAGGCGAAGCGCGCGTTGATGCGGTGGCCTGTGTTTCAATCGATGCACAAACTCAGGAAGCCCGCGTGATGGCGCGCGGCACGATGACCAAAGCGCAATTCGAGCAGATCAAACAAAAACAGATGCCCGACGGCGAAAAACGCACCAAAGCGGACTATATCATCATCACAGACACAGAAAGTCACGCGCGCGAACAGGTGCAGGCGATTGTGAGTGACATCAGAAAAGGGCTTGGCCATGCGTGAGATCGTGCTGGATACCGAAACCACAGGGCTCGACCCCGAAACAGGCGACCGCATCGTCGAAATCGGCGCGGTCGAGCTGCACAATCACGTGGCAACCGGGCGCACCTATCACCAATACATCAACCCTCAGCGCGATATGCCGCAAGAGGCGTTCAACGTGCATGGGCTCAGCATCGATTTCCTGTCCGACAAGCCAAAATTCGCTGAAATTGGTCAGGCCTTCCTTGATTTCGTGCAGGATGCCAAACTGGTGATCCACAACGCTGCGTTTGATATGAAGTTCCTGAACGCCGAACTGCGCTGGATGAACCTGCCGACCCTGCCTTGGGAACAGGCGATTGATACGCTGGATATTGCGCGCAAAAAATTCCCTGGCTCGCACAATTCGCTCGATGGGCTGTGCCGGCGGTTCGATATCGACAATTCGTCGCGCACGCTGCACGGCGCCTTGCTCGATTCCGAAATTCTGGCAGAGGTGTATCTTGAACTGATCGGCGGTCGTCAGCCGGACTTTGGTTTGGCTGCTGTTGATACGGTGTCAGTCGACGCCTCAGGTGCCGCATGGCGCCCGACGCCGCGCACCAAAGCGTTGCCCAACCGGATCACAAAAGAAGAAGAAGAGGCGCATCGCAAGTTTGTTGAAACACTGGGTGATACCCCTGTGTGGACGCGCGCCTGAGCCAACCCAGACGCGCCAGATTTTAGGCCTGAGCTGTCTGCTCTGCCTGACGGCGGGCCAATTCGTTTCGATAGATCTGAACGAAATCAATGTTTTCCAGGTTTAGTGGTGGATAACCACCATCCCGTGTCACATCGCTGACAATCCGACGCAGGAACGGGAACAGCATCCGGGGACACTCGATCAACAAGAACGGATGCAGCTGGTCTTCGGGCACGCCCTGAATGTTGAACACGCCGGCATATTCGATCTCGAGCATAAACAGCGCATCGCCGCTTTCCTTGGCTTTGGATTCGATGGTCAGCTTGATAACCACTTCGTACTGATGCTCGGTCGTGCGCTTTTTGGCATCCAGATTGACCTGAACACTGACATCGGGGTTCACTTCACCGCCGCCGCCCTTTTGCGCCATGACGTTTTCGAACGACATGTCCCGGATAAACTGGCCGAGAATGTTCATCTGAACCTGCGGGGGCTGTTGGCCTTCGGTGGCGGCCGCGCCGTTTTCAGTCATGTAAGATGCTCCTGAAGAAAAATATTTGCGGCTGCTTATCAGCTTGGTTGCGTCACCTCAATGGCGGTCAGGGTCTTTGACCCAACCCGAGGGTGGCGCATTGGGATCTGGATTGGGACGAATTTCTTCAAATTCGCCGTCAATCACATCATCGCGGGCCGGACGGTGCGGTGCCGCGCCCCCGCCCATCTGGAATTGCTGCACATTGATCCGTCCGCGCGCCCAGCGCATCACCGCCAACCGCACCGGCGGCATCAACAGCGCAAATCCAACCGCATCTGTGAAAAACCCCGGTGTCAGCAACAAAGCACCTGCCACCAGGATCATTGCGCCATGGGCCAAAGGCTCGGTCGGATCGTTCAATTCAGAAAACGATCGGTTCAACTGGGTGATCGCTGCGCGTCCTTGGGTGCGCACCAACCAAGTGCCCAAAGCGGCCGTCAAAATCACAATTGCCAGCGTTGGCCAAAGCCCGATGGCCCCCCCAACCTGGATAAAAAGTGCGATCTCGACGATGGGAACTGCCACAAAGGCTAAAAACAGATACATTCCGGGACTCCTTTCTCCCTAGTAGGACGGTGGACTTGACCCGACCTAGCACCTACATAAGAGCAAAGGGCCGCAAGACAAAGCCCAACGCCTGATACGAGGTTCAAATGAATTCGCCAATTCTTCAGCTTTTGGTGCTGGCCGGCATCGCTGTTTTTCTCATTTTGCGCCTGCGCAATGTGCTGGGAACACGGGAGGGTTTTGAAAAACCACCCGAACCGCGCCAAACCGCAAGTCCTTCCCGCCCCGAATTTGAAGTGATCGAAGGCGGACCCGACCGCGACATCACCGATCACGTCGAAGAAGACAGCCCGCAGGCCGACGCTTTGGCCGCAATGAAACGGGCCGAACCCAGTTTTTCGGTCTCTGAGTTCGTTCAAGGCGCCCGCGGGGCCTACGAAATGATCGTGATGGGTTTTGAACGTGGCGATCTGGACGACATCCAGCCGCTTTTGGCGGAAGATGTGTTTGAAACCTTCGTCGATGTTGTTTCGGCGCGCGAAGATCAGGGTCTCCAGATCGAAGCCGAGTTCATCGGTGTGCGCGAAACCACCGTGCACGACGTGACCTTTGACACCGACACAAACATGGCCGAAGTCACCATGCGTTTTGTCGGTGAGATGACATCCGTTGTGCGTGACCGTGGTGGCGATATCATCGAAGGCAGCGCGACAGCAGTGAAACGTCAGAAAGACACGTGGACGTTCGCCCGCGCAATGGGGGAAAATGACCCCAACTGGCAGCTTATTGCCACGGACGCATGATTGCGGCGCTTCGGGCGGTTGTGCTGGGGGGCGCTATGGCATCCGCTGGCATGTCCGGGGCTGAGACCACCCATGACGTTCTAAAATTCAGTGACTTAGACGGCTGGCCGCGTGATGATCACGCGGCAGCTTTATCCGTGTTTACAAATACTTGCATTGACTTTGACGAACCCGACTGGAAAGCGCTGTGCGCCGTCGCCAAAGCGCAGGACCCTGAAAACGCGCGCGCTTTCTTTGAGCTGTTCTTTCGTCCGGTGCTGATCCGCGATGGCGCAAAGCCCCTGTTCACCGGCTATTTCGAACCCGAGCTTGATGGCTCGCGCACCCGCACCGGCCGCTATCGCTATCCCCTCTACAAGGAACCGCGCGAGTCGCGGATCGAAACAATCTGGAAGTCGCGGCGCGATATTTTGACCACGGGTGTGATGGATGACAAAGGGCTTGAAATCGCCTGGGTCGATGATCCGGTCGAGCTGTTCTTTCTTCAGATCCAGGGTTCTGGCCGCGTGCGTTTGCCCGACGGGACGTTCCTAAGGGTTGGCTATGGCGGATCGAACGGGCATCCCTATCGCTCGATCGGGATCGAGCTGGTGCGCCGTGGCATCTACAATTCGCATCAGGTCAGCGCGCAGGTGATCAAAAACTGGGTGCGCCGAAACCCCGAAGACGGGCGCGAGCTGCTGTTTCACAATAATTCTTACGTTTTTTTCCGCGAGGTCACCTCGGTGCCTGCGGACAAAGGCCCGTTGGGTGCGATGAACCGCTCGATTACAACCATGCGCAGCGTCGCGGTTGATCCGCGTTTTACCCCTCTGGGGGCGCCGGTGTGGGTTGAAAAAGACGGTGCCAAGCCGTTGCGACGCTTGATGATTGCCCAAGACACGGGGTCTGCGATCAAAGGCGCGCAGCGTGCAGATGTGTTTTACGGCACCGGCGATGCGGCGGGAACATTGGCCGGCACCATCCGCGATCCGGGGCGCATGGTTGTCTTGATGCCGATCCAACGGGCCTTTGCGCTTAACCCGGACGGGGTTTAATGGCCCGTCGCAAACTGACCGAAGAAGAGATTGCGCTGTGGCAAAAAGTTGTGGATCAGGCCGAAAAGCTGCATCCTGACCGCGTTACATCGCCGCGCCCTTTGCCCAAACCCACGCCGACAAAACCGCCAACCGTGCGTGCGGCATCTCCCGCGCCCACGCCGCTGCCCAAACCCACGCCCGCGCCCAGCCTCGCGATGGATCGCAAGGCGTTTACCCGCATGAAACGCGGCAAACTCTCGCCCGAGGGCAAGCTGGATCTGCACGGCATGACGCTTGACCGTGCCCATCCGGCGCTGATCCGCTTTGTTCTGTCGGCGCAGGCATCGGGCAAACGGTTGGTTCTGGTGATCACGGGCAAGGGCCGAACCGGGCGAACCCATGACCCTTTTGGCCCCGCGCGCGGTGTTCTCAAACGCCAAGTCCCGATGTGGCTCGGCATGGCGCCCTTGGCGCATGTGGTCTTACAGGTGAACGCAGCCCATATCAGCCACGGGGGCGACGGCGCCTTTTACGTCTATTTGCGCAAACCGCGTTAGGGTGGCAAATCGGCTCGCGCCCGCCCAATCCCAAAGGCCATCAGCGCGGTGGCAAACAGGAAGTAAACGGCAATGCCGATGAACTGACGTTCAATTCCGATACCCAAATCAATCAACAGACCGGTGATTCCGGGCCCAATCGCTGAACCCAGAACCATCACCGCCGTCGCCAGCGCCTTGATTGCGCCGATATGGGCGGTGCCATAGAATTCGGCCCAGAACGCAGGAACCACCGTCGCTGTCGCACCCGCCGTCATTGCCAAAAACAAGAACCCGAAAAACGCACCGAACGTGGTGGTCGACAGCGCGAAAATCACGAAGGCCAGCACCAAAGGTAACTGCGTAAACGGCATGATCCGCCCGGTGCCCCAGCGATCAAGCGCCCAACCCGAGCCCAGCATCGCCACAATGCCCAACCCGGTGTAGATCGGGAAAAACACCACCAGTTCCAGATGTGTCCAGCCTTTGACCTCGGCAAAGTGCACCTGATGAAAGAAAAAAGCAGTGTTGAACGCAGACGGCCCCAAAACCGCAGGCACCATGATCCAGAACAGCGGATGGCGCAAAGCCTCGGCGCGGGTCCACGGACGCGCAAACATGCCAACAGAGGATTGCGCGGTCACCATGCTTTGCGGCGTACGCTCATGGCGCAGCAACAACATCAAAACCGGAACCCCCGCCAAGCTGATCAATGCGGCAAACCCCCACAAATAATGCCAGTTAACAACACCCAGCAAACTGACAAAAATCAGCGGTAAAATAGCCTCGCCAAAGGAAAACCCCAAAGTGGCAATTGCCAGCGCCCGCCCGCGTGTGGCCACAAACCAGCGCGCCATCGCAACCACCGCGATATGGCTGGTCATGCCTTGCCCAAAGAACCGAAGCGCAAAAATCACGACGGGCAAAAACCAAACCACAGGGTTCAGCGCCATCATCGCACAAGCCAGCGCCAATCCGGCCAAAACCAGTGCGCCCAACCCCCGCACCCGCCAACGATCCGTCAGCGCGCCCGCCCAGATCATCACGCCCGCCGACACCGTGGTGCCCAGCGAATAAAGCCCGCCCCATTCACCGTGGCTCAGGCCGAATTCTGCCCGGATTTCGCCGGCAAAGATTGAAATGAAAAAGGTTTGCCCAAAGCTCGACAAAAACGTCAGCAGGCCACCAGCTGCCAACCAGGGTGCATTGCGAGATAGAAACGGTAAAAGGCTCATGGTCGCCAGACCTGCCCGCCCGCCGCTTTCAAAGCAAGCGCTATTCCTGAAGCAACAAACCGGCGGGAGCCTCACTGCGCCCTGTGTCGGGCCGTCCGGTCAGGATCGAGGTCAGCGAAATGCTCTCGCGCCCAAACGTGGTGTTCACCGTGCGCACCTGGCTGAGCAGCGCCAGCAGGGCAGGGGAGGTCGCAGGCACAAAATGCCCCGACCCGGCATCCCGCGAAAACTCGGTTGTATCAATAATTTCAATCGGCAAGTCTTCGACCAATTCGGTGTTTTTGATGTTGCCCAGACGAATGCGTTTGCTTGTCCCGCGCAGTCGGGCCGACAGATCCAGGATCAGATCCTTGCGCGACACAAACACCAAAAACGGGTCAGGCACGCTTTGCAGTCGGCTCAGTTGCGAGCGGAACACTTCGACATCCAGATCAGGCGAAATCAAAATAACCCCGCCCAATTCACGCGCCGCCCAACCGGGATCGCCAATGTCGATCTGGCGCAACGTTTCCATCACCACCAGACTGCCCATCGAATGCGCCACCAAAACAATCTGGCGCGCGCCAACCGAAGTGAGCTGGCGCAGCAGTTGCTCCAATCCATCGCGGGCAAAAATCGCGCTGTCATTGTCATAGGCATAGGCCAACGCCTTGCCGCGACTGGGCCAGGAATAGATCACAGTCGCGCCGGGAATCTTGGCATCCGTTGCCACCTGAGCCGCGCGAAAGGCGGTTTCGGCCTGGGTGGCGTTGAAGCCATGCACAAACACCGTCACCTCACGCTGATCAGCGGGCAACGCGCGCATCAGCCGCGACAAACGCCCACCAAAGTCGCCATCGCTTTCAAAACGGGTGCGACCGGCCAAAGTAAACTGCGTGGCCGGGTTGGGCGTGGCATAGCCAAAATTCAATTGCCCCGGTTCATGCGAAGGCGGGATCGACACGGTCAGTTCCAGCAGTCGCAAAGTCGACGAGCGTTCAGGCCCAAACGCTCCGCTGTCTTCGGGCTCGCGGCTGGTGGCGGCAAACACCGTATGGGCGCGGCCAACCGACAGCGCCTCGGGCAGAACCGGCGTAAAGCTGCGATCGGTGCAGGCAACCAGCAAGAACACAAAACTGAAAACCCAAAACCCACGCATGTCGCACCCCGCTTTTGAGCGACCATAAAGGGGCCTAGGGTTAAAAACTAGAGAACGTAGCGGCTGACATCCGCCGATTTCGTTAACTCACCCAGGTTTTGATCCACAAATTCGGCATTCACCTCGATTGCGTCGCCCGCACGATCAGGAGCGGTGAACGACAGCTCCTCAAACACCCGTTCGATCACAGTATAGAGCCTGCGCGCGCCGATATTTTCAATCGACTGGTTCACATCTGCGGCAATCTTGGCCAGTGCCGCGATCCCATCGGTGGTGAAGGTTACGGTCACGTCTTCGGTGCCCATCAACGCCGAATATTGCAGCGTCAGCGCATTGTCGGTCTCGGTCAGGATCCGCACGAAATCCTGTTCTGTCAGTGCCCGCAACTCGACCCGGATGGGCAAACGCCCCTGCAATTCCGGCAGCAAATCCGACGGTTTGGCAATGTGGAACGCACCAGACGCAATGAACAGAATGTGGTCGGTTTTGACCGGCCCATGCTTGGTGCTGACGGTCGTGCCCTCAATCAACGGCAGCAAATCACGCTGCACGCCCTCGCGGGAAACATCTCCGCCGCGCGCATCAGATCGTGCACACACCTTGTCGATCTCATCCAGAAACACGATGCCGTTTTGTTCGACCGCCTCTAGCGCGATGGTCTTGACCGACTCGTCATCCAGCAGCTTGTCGGCCTCTTCCCCGATCAGCACCTCATAGCTTTCCGCCACACTCAGCCGTTTGCGCACGGTCCGTCCGCCAAAGGCTTTGCCAAAAATATCGCCCAGGTTCATCATGCCCATATTGGCGCCGGGCTGGCCGGGAATATCCATCATCGGCATCGGGTTAGAGGTGTCCGCCAGCTCCAGATCGATCATTGTGCCGTCCAGCTCGCCGGTTTTCAGCTTTTTGCGAAACATATCGCGCGTGCCTTCGCGGGCATCCTCGCCGGCAATGGCGGAAATCACCCGTTCCTCGGCGGCTTTGTGCGCCTTGGCCTTCACATCTTCGCGCATGTGCTCACGGGTTTGCGCAATCGCCGCATCCACCAGATCACGCACAATCTGTTCCACATCGCGCCCGACATAGCCGACTTCGGTGAACTTCGTCGCCTCAACCTTGATGAACGGCGCGCGCGCTAGTTTCGCCAAACGCCGGCTGATTTCGGTTTTGCCCACGCCGGTCGGCCCGATCATCAGGATGTTCTTGGGGTAAACCTCGTCGCGCAGATCATCGCCCAATTGCTTGCGCCGCCACCGGTTGCGCAGCGCCACAGCCACGGCGCGTTTTGCGTCGTTCTGGCCAATGATGAACCGGTCAAGTTCCGAGACTATTTCACGTGGTGTCAGGTCAGTCATTTCGAAATCGTCTCCACGGTCAGGTTGCCGTTGGTGTAAACACATATGTCAGCGGCGATGGCCATCGCATCGCGCGCAATCGCTTCGGCGTCGCGATCCGAATCCATCATGCCGCGGGCGGCCGCCAGCGCAAAGTTCCCGCCTGACCCAATCGCGGTCACGTCATGTTCGGGTTCCAGCACGTCGCCGGCGCCCGTGATCACCAACAGGTCGGACCCATCGGTGACAATCAACATCGCCTCAAGCTTTTGCAGGTATTTGTCGGTGCGCCAGTCCTTGGCCAGTTCCACGCTGGCGCGCGCCAATTGCCCCGGCGTCGCCTCCAGCTTGGCCTCAAGCCGCTCCAGCAAGGTAAACGCATCAGCCGTCGATCCGGCAAATCCGGCCACAACATCAAAGCCGCCGGGCGACAATCGCCGCACTTTGCGCGCCGTGCCCTTGATCACCGTTTGGCCCAGCGACACTTGCCCGTCGCCTGCAATCACAACCTGCCCGCCTTTGCGCACACCAACGATGGTGGTGCCGTGCCAGCCGGGAAATGTTTCGCTGCTCATGTCCGTCTCCTGTGGTTCCAGCCTATATGGATTGCCGCCCCGCTATGCACAAGTCTTGGCTCTTGTTGCGCCCGGATTGCCGCGCTAGCGTCCGCACATGGCCCAACCCAATGTGATGCGATTTTACCTGCACAAAGCGCTGCGCAAGCGGGCGATGGAGGGTCAGCACAATTTCCTGAATGCTATGGCGCGGGTGTGCGAAAATGCGGGGTTTAGGGTCGAATATCGCGACAATTCCCTGACCGAACGTCTGAAATCCGCCGCCCGCAGCGGCTATGCCGTGTTCCTGATGGATGACCCGTTTCACGAGCGCGCCGTGACTGTGCGCAAGGCCTATCAGTATCCGTTCTGGGCGATCGAGCGCAGCTCCAAACGTTGGGAATGGCGGGTGGCGCAAACCACTTTTGAGGCCGATCATACAGACGCGGCCAAGGCCCGCACGTTCTATGGTTACTGGCAAAAGCGCCTGTTCGGGGAGATCGCGCAAACCGCAACGCGCGGCGATTTCATCTACGTGCCGCTGCAAGGGCGGTTGCTCCAACACCGCTCGTTTCAGATGTGCAGCCCGGTTGATATGCTGGGCCACGTGCTGCGCCACCACCCGAACCGCAAAGTCGTCGCTACGCTGCACCCCAAGGAAACCTACACCAGCGCCGAGACTGACGCGCTAAACGCTCTGGCCAAATCCAACCCAAATCTGCGGGTCGAAAACGGGCTGATGGAGCGTTGGCTGCACGGTTGCGATCACGTGGTCACGCAAAAC
>JBGCDD010000245.1:0-12076 GCA_045105075.1 Sedimentitalea sp.
CGCCGGACCCGGCACCGCCCCAAGCGACGTCTGCACGCGCGGTGCAAGTGTGGCCCACATCACCAAAAACTCCGCAATCGCCAGCAGCGGAACCCCCAGCAAACGCCAAATTTCCCCGAACTGAGCGCGCGGGTTGTCACCTGCGGCAGCTTTGAGGATCGGCGTCAGCCACGACAGACCAAACACTCTGAACCATGCGTCAGCTTTGTTGATGCGGGTAAAAAGACGCGCGCGGCGGGCCTCTTTGTCGAGGATATCTGGGTCAATCGCGGTCATATCGGGCTTCCAACTGCTGCTTTTGAAAAAACGGGGGATCGGCCAAAGCCCCCCCTCCTGTCGCGGAGAGGGGGCTTGCGTGTTTAGCCTTGGATTTCGTTATCAATGACCGTCTGGCCGGACTTCAGACCAATGGGCAGGCTGTCGATATAGGCGTTTGGAGCGCGCCCGTCGTAGGGGATTGCATCAATGATGTCGGCGGCTGGCGTTGCCGCTTTGAAACCATCGCTGTCCCATGGGAAATCCGCCTCATTCGCCATGCTTTCATCCACCAGCAGGCGTGCAGCTTCGAGATAGATATCAGGGCGGTACACCTCGGCGGCCGTTTCAAAATACCACTCATCCGACATCGTCTCGGGGATCTGACCCCAACGGCGCATTTGCGTCAGATACCAGATTGCATCCGAATAGAACGGATAGGTCGCATTATAGCGGAAAAACACGTTGAAATCCGGCGCTGGGCGCACGTCGCCTTTTTCGAACTCAAAGAACCCGGTCATTGAGTTGGCAATCACTTCGTAATCCGCGCCGACATATTCCGGGCGCGACAACATCGTCACGGCTTCGGGACGGTTCTTGTTGTCATTGGCATCCAGCCACATGGCCGCTCTGATCAACGCCTTGGTCAACGCCAGCGTGGTGTTGGGGTTTTCCTGCGCGAATTCCGCAGTGATGCCAAAGACCTTTTCGGGATTGTTCTTCCACATATCGTAGTCCGTGATCACTGGCACACCGATGCCTTTGAAAACGGCCTGCTGGTTCCAGGGCTCGCCCACGGCGTAGCCAAAAATCGTGCCCGCTTCCATTGTGGCCGGCATCTGTGGCGGCGGCGTCACCGACAACAGCACGTCCGCTGCAATCTGCCCCGAGATATCCTGCGGGCTGTAATAACCCGGCTCCAGACCACCGGCGGCAAGCCAATAGCGAATTTCGTAGTTGTGGGTCGAAACCGGGAACACCATGCCCATGTTAAAGGGCTCGCCGCGATCCTTGTAATCCTCGACCACCGGAGCAAGAGCGCTGGCGCTGATCGGATGCTGCGGGCGACCATCGGCCATCACCGGAACATTGGGTTTCATTTCATCCCAGATTTCATTGGATACGGTGATCGCGTTCCCATTAAGATCCATCGAAAACGGTGTGATGATATGGGCCTCTCTGCCATATCCGATCGTCGCAGCAAGCGGCTGACCCGCCAACATATGCGCGCCGTCCAGTTGGCCGCTGATCACGCCATCCAAAAGAACTTTCCAATTTGCCTGCGCCTGAAGCGTGACAAAAAGACCTTCGTCCTCAAAATAACCAAGCTTATAGGCAACAGCGAGCGGGGCCATGTCCGTCAGCTTGATAAAGCCTAATGTCAGGTCTTCCTTTTCAAGGTCCAACATCTGAGCCGAGGCTGAGGTGGCAAGGAAACTGGACGTGGCCATCAAAACCACGAGTGTTCTTCTCATCGTGAAATCCTTTCAAAAGCCCGCAAGGGCGAAAACAAAAAAGCCGCACGTAGGGTTCACGGGGGAGGACCGTGTTCCATACGAGCGGCTTTGCTCTTGGGAGGTGCGCTGACATCGTTGTCGGCGCAATTTGGTGGGCGTCTTTGCCCCTTGTGGTCATGATGGGTCGTTGTGCTGAGCTAACGCAATGGATTTTCTGCGCCGCAGCAAGTTTTCATGCCGCAATGCAGAGGCCGCCTAAAAATTTGGCGGCTTACCTAGGAGAAATCAAAGGTTCTGCCATCAAAGAAGGCATCCGGCGCAAGAATCATATGTCCGCGTGTCGAAGCCACAGCCGTTTCAAACCGAAGCTCACCTTCCACTTTTTCAGACGCGCCCGGCATGTCCGCCCCAATACCCGACAGGTTCTGGCGGTAGAGATCCGACCGAAAGCAGTTTTTCGCCTTGTTGATGCCGGCGGCGTCTGCGCCCAGCTGATGCGCAATCCACGCCGCCTGACTGCGCCACGGAAACGCGGCAGCGTGCCGGTGAAACTGCAAAAACCGCTTGATCATCACAGGAGTGGCATTCTGCCTGGGCAGGATATGGCCCGTAAGTGCCGGATCAATCAAATCCGGAGACACACTCAGGTGTTCGCTGCGGCCAAGAATTTCTACAGCAAGAGGCGTGTTCTGCGACTCGTCCAGCCAGGCAGAGGCCTGAAAAACCGCACGCATCAATCTGCGCGCCACATCGGCGTTGGTTTCCACCCAGTCATGTCGCACCGCCAAAACCTTTTCGGGTGCAAATTGCCAAACATCGCGGCCACTCATGATAAGCTGCGCGACATTTTGCTGGACTGCGACACTTCCCCAGGGCTCACCGACCCAAAACGCATCAACGAACCCGTCTGCGACCGCATCGGCCATACGGGGCGGGGGCACGGTGATTTCCTCAATCTTCAGATCGGGTGCGGCAGAGGTCCAATAGGACAAAAGCAGGCGGTGCATCGAATAGTGAAACGGAACGCCAAAACGCAACGGCTTGCCTTTGCGCCGCACCAACGCCGCCAGGATTGCGTCTGCATTCCCAAACGGAACGGTCCCAATGTCACTGGCCAATTCATTTGAAACGCCCAAAACGGTGCCATTCACAGACAAGACCATCAACGTGTCAACCTGCGCGGGCAGCCCTCCAAACCCGATCGACATCGCAATCGGCATCGGCGACAGCATTTGCGCAGCATCCAAATGCCCCAGCGCCAGCATATCCCGCAGCGCCGACCACGACGGCTGGCGCACCAGATTGAGCGCAAGCCCCTCTTCCGAGGCGAAACCCAGTTCCTTGGCAATAACCAGCGGCGCGCAGTCCACCAAAGGCACATAGCCGCAATTCAGTACAGTGTGGTTCATGACAACAAGTCTGCCGCAGTCATCAGCGCCTGGGCCACGTCGATGACCTTGCGGTTTTGTCCCATCGCCGTCTTTCGCAAAAGATTATAGGCTTCGTCCTCGGAAATCCCGCGCTGGCGCATCAATATTCCCTTGGCGCGGTCAATCGTCTTGCGATCCTCCAGAGCTTGTTTGGCTGCGTCCAGTTCCGATTGCATTTGACGCATCATCTTGAAGCGCGCGATGGCTGTTTGCAGCACCGATTTGATCCGCTCCATTTTCAGCCCATCGACCACATAAGCGCTGACGCCGGCGGTCAAAGCGGCTTGGGTCAGATCATCGTCGGTTTGATCAACAAACAGCGCCACCGCCCGCTTTGATGTTTCAGTGGCGTGCGCGATATGTTCCAGAATGTCGCGATCCGGATTGGCCAAATCGAGAAGAACAATGTCCGGCGCGAACTCACGAACCGTCCGCTCAAGTGCCGAGATATGGGCCAAAGCCTTAACGTCGGTCCAGCCCGTATCACTTAAAGCATCCACAATCTCTCGGACACGCTCTGGGTTCGGCTCGACAACGAGAATGCGCAGGTTTTGGGTCATGCCGCTGTCTTTTGCAACCGCTTGGCACAGGTCAATATCAAGACAGACAGACCCCGGACATCTGCACCTTCAGAGGCGCATTAATAGGACATTTGACGTCCAACTGCCTACTTTTGTCGCGACCAGCAATACGAGCTCCCGCCAAAGGCGATGCGTCAGGGGTCCAGCTCGGCCGCGCCCCGCGCCGCTTTTCGCAACAAGTCAGAGAACTGTTGCCGCTCCGTTTCGCTCAGATGCGCGAGCACCACATCCTGACGCCCCGCCAAATACGCGGCCGCCTTCTGTTGAAGCGCCCGACCGGATGGTGTGATCTTCAGCTGGGCCTGCCTGCCATCCCGAGCATCCGGCGCGCGTTCTATGTAGCCCTCTGCGACCATCCGGTGCACGGATCGCGAAACCGTATTGCGCGGGCGCTGCGAAATCCGCGCCACATCCTGCGCTGTCATTTGTGGAAAATGCGCAAGGCAGGCCAGCAAAACAAACTCGGCCCGGATGATGCCCAAATCGCGTTTGATCGCCCCATAAGCCGGCACAGCGATGGCCCCGGCCAAATAGGTGATCCGATAGGCTTCGGGAAATTCAACGGTGTCAAAGAGCGCGCTGAAATCCCGCTCCTGTTTGTCATTGCCCACGCGCTTTGCCCCCAACTGCTGGTCAAATTTGACTTGCCAGATCACCGTTTCACGGACATATTGTTCCAAACGGAACGATTATGGCAAGCCCTTTTCGACCCGTTAAGGGGGGACGCAACGCATGGGCGAAGATCGCAAACGCCTGACACTACCAGACCTCGTGGCAAAGAAAATTGCAGGCGAGCGGCTGGTCATGGTGGCCGTCGGTGAGGTTCTGACCGCGACCTGGGCGGAACGCGCCGGCGTTGATATCGTGGGTGTTGGTGACAGCCTCGGCATGACCTTGCACGGACACGAAAACACCCTGTCGATGACGGTCGATCAGATGATCATGCACACCCAGGCCGTGCGGCGCGGCGCCCCGAACACCATGAGCATCGTCTCAATGCCCTACGGATCCTACGCGACGCCGGACATGGCCGTCACCAATGCGGTTCGGATGATGAAGGAAAGCGGTGCAGACGCGCTGAAACTTCAACTGGGCGCTCAGGGCGCACATATCATTCGCGCAGTGGCTGATGCGGGCGTGCCGATCATGAGCCACGTTGGGCTGCTGCCACATAAGGTGCATCTGCTGGGCGGTTTCAAAATGCAGGGCCGAACCGCCGAGGCGGCGATGGACATCGTTCAAAGCGCCCGAGCCATCGAGGCCGCCGGCGCCATCGGTCTGGAAATCGAGGCCATGCCCTATGAGGTTGGCCGCGCAGTTGATGACGCGGTGGGCATCTTCACCTTCTCGATTGGGGCAGGGTCGGCAGGCACGTGCCAATTGCTGAATGGGTACGACCTGCTTGGGGCCTTTGACACCTTCAAACCGAAATTCGCCAAACGCTACGCCGAGCTGGCCAAAACCGCCACGCAAGCGTTCAGGGACTATGCGGATGACGTAAGATCGGGGGGCTTTCCCGACGCCGATCACAGCTACAAGATGAAACCAGAAGAAGCGGCGCGCTTTGAGGCGCTGCTCGCCAAGGGAGGATGACATGGACGGAAATGAACCACTGACGGCCACTGGTCAGCGCATTCCCAACGGGATGCTTCAAGACAACGCCCCGCGCAACATGTGGTGGGTCGCAGCCCACGCCCGCGAGGTCACGACCAAGCCTCTGGCCCGTTGGATTCTGGAAACGCCTGTGGTGCTGTACCGCTTGGCGGATGGCACGCCGGCCGCCCTTTATGACCGCTGTCCGCACCGGTGGGCGCCGCTGTCCGAGGGCCATGTTTCGGGCGATAAAATCGTCTGCCCCTACCACGGGATGGAATTCAACACCGACGGTCTTTGCACCAAGGCACCGACCCAACACATGAAGCCAAAGCGGGCCGAAATTCCCTCCTTTGCCGTGCGCGAAGCCGGGGCATTTATCTGGATCTGGATGGGCGATCAGGGGGCGATTGACTGTGATCCGCCCGAGGTTGGCTATCAAACCGATCCCGGCTGGTCGTTTCTGGATGGCTATTACGAAGTTGCGGCCAATTGGGTGCTGATCCGCGAAAACGTGCTGGACCTGACCCACATCGCCTTTCTGCACAAAAACACCTTCAAGCAAAACGATTGGGTCACACCGCCCGATTGCTACATGGACGGCGAGACGGTTTGCTACGAACAGGACTTTGATCTTGCCCCGCTTTCGCCGCTGTTTTGCGCTGGTATGGGCCTGCCAGAGGACAAGCCGATCAAACGCACACAGAAAGGCCGGATGCCCAGCCTCGCGATCTCGTTTTCCGACTGGATCGTGCATGATCCGGTCCCCGACCAAGGCCACCGCGCCGATTTTATCATGCGCGGGTGCCACATCGTGACCCCGGCGCAACGCGGGCGCACGCACTACTTCTGGGGGGCCGCTTTTGACGTTCCCGAGATTTCTCAAGACGTCGCAGACAAGACCAAGGCCAGCATTGTCGCCGCCTTTGACGAAGACAAGCACCTGCTTGAAATCATGCAAAAACAGATCGCCGCCGATCCGCGCGGATTGGATTACCTCGAGGTCACGCTTGGCGCAGATGGTGCCGGAATTTTCGTGCGCCAGATCCTAAACAAGAAACTCGACCAAGAAGGGCGTGGGCTCTGACGGCCCCGGCTGCGTGGGCCCCGCACACGGCCACAGGTGCCCAGCACATGAACGTTACAACCGCCCAGATGTCGCTCACCGTGCGCATGCGCCGCTCGCCAGTCAGGGGCCAAAAGCCTATGATCTTGCCGCGCGCGAGGCCATCGTGAAAGAGAAATTCTGGGGAAAACAAAAATGACCGAACGCACACCACGCCCACGTCGCAGCTTTATTTTCACACCCGGCTTGCGGCCCGACATGTATCCCAAGGCGCTGGCCAGCGGCACCGATATCGTCTGCATCGAATTGGAAGACGGGATTGCCCCCAAAGACAAGGCCGAGGCCCGAAAACAGGCTTTGGCGTTGTTTGCGCAACCCCAGGCCGATGATGGGGTCGAGCGGATTGTGCGCATCAATTCAATGCGCGAACGGTTTGGGATCGACGATGTTCAGGCGGTTCTGGCCACGAAAACGCCTCCGCCCGCGCTTATGATGCCCAAGATCCGCACGCCCGACGAGGTGGTCATGCTGGACCAGCTATTGAGCGAAGCAGGCCATGCCACGCGCCTGCATGTGATCATTGAAACCAATGCAGGTCTTGAGGCCGCCTATGACATCGCCAATTGCTCGCCCCGCATTGATGCGATGTTTTTTGGCGGCGTCGACATGGCCGCTGAACTGCGGTGTCAAAACGCGTGGGAGCCGCTGCTGTTTGCCCGGTCTCGCGTTGTGCACGCGGCGGCCAGTGCCGGCTTGGATGTGATCGACGTGCCGTTCCTCGACCTCGAAGACCCAGACGGCATGCGGGTCGCGGCGCAACAGGCCCGCGATCTGGGGTTCGCCGGCAAAGGCTCGATACACCCCAAGCAGATTGCCGCGCTGAACGATGTCTTTACGCCTTCCGCAGATCAGATTGCCCGCGCCCGGCGCATCATTGTGGAATTTGAGGCCGCCGATACAGGTCTTGTGGTGATCGACGGGAAACTGATTGAAAAGCCAGTTCTGCGCGATATGCACCGTATCGTCGCGATTGCGGATCGCATGGGAAGGGTGTGAACCGGGATCAAACGCGGGACGGCCTTTTGCAGGTGCTCGATGACACCAGCTATGACATGATCCCAGTGACCCCAAGATCCCAGTGAACCCATGATCCCAGTAAACCCAAGGCACGATCTGCAAATCTGAAATGGAACCGCCATGCCGCCACGTGACCGCGCACTGCTGACCTCCAGCCACTGGGGCACCTACCGTGTCAACGTAAAGGACGGTCACGTCACCAGCCTCGATGATTTCGAAGAAGACCGCGATCCTTCGCCGATTGGGCATGGCATCGTCGATGTGCTCGAAGACGACACCCGCATCAAGGCCCCGATGGTGCGCAAAAGCTGGCTGAAGGGCGGGCCGGGCACGAATGGCGAAAAGCGCGGCAAGGACGACTTTGTCGAGGTCCGCTGGGACGAGGTCAACCGGCTGGTGGCAAACGAGCTGACGCGGGTGCGGCAAAGCTTTGGCAACTCTGCGATCTATGCGGGCTCTTACGGCTGGGCCAGTGCCGGGCGCTTTCATCATGCCCAAAGTCAGCTCAAGCGGTTTCTCAATTGCATCGGTGGCTTTACCAGCTCGAAAAACACCTATTCCTTTGCGGCTGCCGAAGTTGTCGTGCCGCATGTTCTTGGCACCTACCGCGGCCACCTCAACGCCTCGACGTCCTGGGAAACCATCGCCGCGCAGTGCGAGGTGTTCGTCGCGTTCGGCGGCGTGCCGTTGAAGAACGGTCAAATCACCCAAGGCGGCACCGGTGACCATGTGCAAAGGGCCGGGTTGATGGCGGCGCATGCCGCAGGCGTGCAGTTCGTGAACATATCGCCGCTGCGCGAGGATATTGCCCCCGAAGTTGGCGCCGATTGGCTGGCGATCCGGCCCGGCACAGATGTGGCGCTGATGTTGGCGTTGTGCCAAGTGCTGCTGGCGGAAAACCTGCATGACCCGGCTTTTCTTGACCGCTACACCCATGGTTTTGAACGCTTTGCCGCCTATCTGCGCGGAGACGGCGATGGCACGGTAAAGTCGCCCGAATGGGCCGCTGACATATGCGATGTTCCGCCCGAGACCATTCGCGCGCTGGCGCGCCGGATGGGCACGCACAAGACGATGATTTCGGTGGCCTGGGCGCTCACCCGGCAGGATCACGGCGAACAACCGTTCTGGGCGGCGATCGCGCTGACCTCAATGCTGGGTCAGCTGGGCCTGCCCGGCACCGGGTTGGGCTTTGGCTATTCCGCGATGAACGACACTGGCCTGAACCGGCATCAGATCAACTATGCAGCCCTGCCGCAGGGCGAAAACCCGGTGACCGATTTCATCCCCGTGGCCCGCATCACCGAGATGCTGGAAAACCCTGGCGGGCCGTTCGACTATGATGGCGTGCAATACACCTATCCCGATATCAGGCTGATCTGGTGGGCGGGCGGCAACCCGTTTCATCATCATCAGGACCTCAACAGGATGCGAAAAGCCTGGGCAAAGCCCGACACCATCATCGTCAACGAATGGTGCTGGAATGCGCTGGCGAAACACGCCGATATCGTCCTGCCCTGCACAACCCCGCTGGAACGCCAGGACATCGCGATGTCGCCAAAGGACCCCTATCTGGTCGCCATGGACCCTGCGATTGCCCCTGTTGGACAGGCCAGAGATGATCACGACATCCTGCGCGGTATCGCGGCGGAAATGGGCGTCGAAGACGATTTCACCGATGGCCGCACGCCCGAGAACTGGCTGCGCTGGCTCTGGGACACGTCGCGCCAACGGGCCGCTGCTGACGGTTTTGATCTGCCCGATTGGGACACTTTCCAAAAAGACGGCTGGTACCGATTGCCCAATCCGCAAGAACCGACAATCATGTTCAAAAAGTTCCGAGAAGATCCGGACGCCCATCCGCTCGACACGCCCAGCGGCAAAATCGAGCTGTTCTCGGACACGATTGATGCATTTGGATATCAAGACTGCCCCGGACACCCGACCTGGTTTGAACCCGTTGAATGGCTCGGGCACGCAGACCCGTCGCAGCTCCATTTGATCTCAAACCAGCCAAAGAACAAATTGCACAGCCAGCTTGATCATGGATCGGTAAGCCGTGCGGGCCGTCCAAACGGTTATGAAGCTGTGCTGATGCAGTCCGAAGACGCAGCGGATCGCGGCCTTTGTGATGGTCAGATCGTGCGCCTGAGCAACCAACGCGGCAGCTGTCTGGCCGAACTACGGGTCAGCGACACGATCCGAAAAGGCGTGGTGCAGCTCGCAACCGGCGCCTGGTTCAATCCGCAAGGCAGCGAATGCCTCAACGGCAATCCCAACGTGCTGACAATCGACAAGGGAACGTCACGGCTGGCCCAGGGCCCGATCGCGCATTCCTGCCTTGTGACCGTGGCGCCAGTCTCGGACCCGATTTGACCCGAACCGCCCAATTCCGATCCAACCGGGCGGCGCGCAAGATTTGGTGAACAGCAGACGTGCTTGAAACGAATGCCCAGCACGCGAACCGGACGTGCGCGCGATGGCGCACAAGCAATCGACCCGTCGATGGCCGCTGTGTCGCGTCTTCCTGGGCTGACGGGCATGGAATTTTGCGCCATATGCGCTTGACCCTTCGCGCAGTGTTGAATACCAAGCGCCATCCGCAAGGCCCTGGATTCGTCCGGGGCTTTGCTTTTGTTCGCAAGAACATCTCGAACCGGGGACCTTCGGGGCCCTATATCCCGGCCCGCTTGGGCCCAAACATAGCCGGGTCAACACCCCGGCACTGCTAACGGAAGACAGAAAGCATGGCACTCAAGTCGTATAAGCCGACGACGCCGGGCCAGCGCGGGCTGGTGCTGATCGACCGTTCGGAACTGTATAAGTGACGCCCTGTCAAATCTCTCACTGAGGGTCTGACGCAATCGGGTGGCCGTAACAACACCGGACGTATCACATCTCGTCGTCGCGGGGGCGGAGCAAAACGCCTCTACCGGATCGTTGATTTCAAACGCAACAAAGTCGATGTCGCCGCCACAGTTGAGCGGATCGAATATGACCCCAACCGGACCGCCTTCATCGCGCTGATCAAATATTCAGACGGCGAACAGGCGTACATTCTGGCCCCGCAGCGTCTGGCTGTTGGCGATCAGGTGATCTCGTCCGCCAAGGCCGACATCAAGCCGGGCAACGCAATGCCGTTTTCGGGCATGCCCATCGGTACCATCATCCACAACATCGAAATGAAGCCCGGCAAAGGCGGTCAGATCGCACGCGCCGCGGGCACCTATGCCCAGTTCGTCGGTCGTGATGGTGGATACGCGCAGATCCGTTTGTCTTCGGGCGAACTGCGTCTGGTGCGTCAGGAATGCATGGCCACCGTTGGTGCTGTGTCCAACCCCGACAATTCAAACCAAAACTACGGTAAAGCCGGCCGGATGCGTCACAAAGGTGTGCGCCCGTCTGTGCGTGGTGTTGTTATGAACCCGATCGACCACCCGCACGGTGGTGGTGAAGGGCGCACGTCGGGTGGTCGCCACCCCGTGACCCCATGGGGCAAGCCAACAAAGGGTGCGCGCACCCGGAACAAGAACAAAGCGTCCAGCAAGCTGATCATCCGCTCGCGGCACGCCAAGAAGAAGGGACGTTAATCTATGTCTCGTTCAGTCTGGAAAGGTCCTTTTGTCGACAGCTACGTGTTGAAAAAGGCCGAAGCGGCTCGTGAATCTGGTCGCAGTGAAGTGATCAAGATCTGGTCGCGCCGCAGCACCATCCTGCCCCAGTTCGTGGGTCTGACCTTTGGTGTCTACAACGGCAAAAAGCACATCCCCGTCAACGTCAGCGAAGACATGATTGGTCAGAAGTTCGGCGAATACAGCCCGACCCGCACCTATTACGGTCACGCTGCCGACAAGAAAGCGAAACGCAAATGAGCAAGGATAAGAATCCCCGCCGCGTCGCTGACAACGAAGCAATGGCCAAGCTGCGCATGTTGCGCACAAGCCCGCAAAAGCTGAACCTGGTGGCTCAGATGATCCGTGGCAAAAAAGTTGATCGCGCTTTGACCGATCTGACCTTTTCCAACAAGCGGATCGCCGAGGACGTGAAGAAATGCCTTCAGTCCGCCATCGCGAACGCCGAAAACAACCACAACCTGGACGTCGATGAATTGATCGTCGCCGAGGCTTATGTGGGCAAGAACATGACCCTGAAACGTGGACGTCCACGCGCCCGGGGCCGCTTTGGCAAGATCATGAAGCCGTTTTCGGAAATCACTATCAAAGTGCGCCAGGTCGAGGAGCAAGCCTGATGGGTAACAAAGTAAATCCGATTGGCATGCGCCTGCAGGTGAACCGCACCTGGGACAGCCGCTGGTATGCCGACACCAAAGACTACGGTGATCTGCTGCTGGAAGATCTGCGCATCCGCGATTTCATCAAGGATGAGTGCAAGCAGGCCGGCATCGCCCGTGTGATCATCGAACGTCCGCACAAAAAGTGCCGCGTGACGATCCACACCGCACGTCCCGGCGTGATCATTGGCAAAAAAGGCGCGGACATCGAAGGTCTGCGCAAGAAAATCGCCAATATGACCGACAGCGAATTGCACCTGAACATCGTCGAAGTGCGCAAGCCAGAACTCGACGCGGCTCTGGTCGGTGAAAGCATTGCGCAACAG
>JBGCDD010000246.1:0-6909 GCA_045105075.1 Sedimentitalea sp.
AAATCTTTGAACAACGGGTGCGGCTGGAACGGTTTGGATTTCAGTTCGGGGTGGAACTGCACGCCAATAAACCACGGGTTCAAAACGCTTTTTGCCGGATTCGTGATCGAATTCTTCTGATCCGGCGGTTTTTAGCCCCGCCACATTGCGCGCCGCCTCGATCACCGCCATTTGCATGCCCAGACAGATGCCAAGATAGGGCACTTTGTGCTCGCGTGCGAATTGCGCAGCCTTGATTTTGCCCTCGGTGCCGCGCTCGCCAAAGCCACCGGGCACCAGGATCGCGTGAAAGCCCTCCAGATGTGGCGCGGCGTCTTCATTGTCAAAAATCTCGGCGTCGACCCATTCGATCTGAACCTTGACGCGGTTGGCCATGCCGCCGTGGGTCAGGGCCTCGGCAATCGATTTGTAAGCGTCTTCCAGCTGGGTGTATTTGCCCACAATCGCCACTTTGACGGTGCCTTCGGGGTTGTAAATCCGGTCGGCCACATCTTCCCAACGGTCCAGATTGGGTTTGGGCGCGGGCGTGATGGCGAACGCGTCCAGCACCGCCTGATCCAGCCCTTCGCGATGATAGGCGAGCGGCGCCTCGTAGATCGATTTGAGGTCCTGCGCGGCGATCACGGATTCGGGGCGCACATTGCAAAACAGCGCCAGTTTCTCGCGCTCTTTCACCGGGATCGGCCCTTCCGAGCGGCACACCAGAATATCCGGCGCGATGCCGATGCTGCGCAATTCCTTGACCGAGTGCTGGGTGGGCTTGGTTTTCAACTCGCCCGAGGCCTTGATGAACGGCAACAACGTCAGATGCATGAAAATACACTGCCCGCGCGGCTTGTCCTGACTGAACTGGCGGATCGCCTCAAAGAACGGCAGGCCTTCGATATCGCCGACCGTGCCGCCGATTTCACACAGCATGAAATCAACTTCGTCCTCACCTATGGCGATGAAGTCTTTGATTTCATTGGTCACGTGCGGGATGACTTGAATGGTTTTGCCCAGGTAATCGCCGCGGCGCTCCTTTTCCAGCACGGTAGAATAGATCCGCCCCGAGCTGACGGAATCGCTGTTGCGCGCGGCCACGCCGGTGAAGCGTTCGTAGTGACCCAGGTCCAGATCGGTTTCGGCGCCGTCATCAGTAACAAACACCTCGCCATGTTCAAACGGGCTCATCGTGCCGGGATCAACGTTCAGATAGGGATCAAGCTTGCGCAATCGCACCGAAAAGCCGCGTGCCTGAAGCAGGGCGCCCAGTGCCGCCGAGGCCAGCCCTTTGCCCAAAGAGGACACAACGCCGCCGGTTATAAAGATGAATCGCGCCATGAAAGTCCCCGTGCGTGTTAGTTTTCAAGCGGCGTTTTGAAGGCTTCAAAACCGCAGCATCACGGGAGTCCAGCCTATAAGGGATTCGCACAGGCAGGGCAAGAGAACCGCAATATGGTGTTGTCCGCGCCGAGACGCGTTCAAAGTGTTGTATTTGCGAAAAGATCAGTCGGCGCGCGGAACAAGCGGCGCATTGTCGCCCGGTGCAGGTGGCAAAAGATCGCTGCCATTCGGCAATTCGGGCACAGATGAATCCGATGATGCCGGAGGTGTGGTGCCCAACCGATCAAGCACTGATGTGCCCGATGCCCTTTGCGCCGCAAAGATAGTCAGCGTCATCGAGGTGCAAATGAACGCCACCGCCAGGATCCAGGTCAGCTTGCCCAGTGCGGTTGCCGCCGCGCGCCCGGCTGTGGCGCCGCCACCGCCGCCGCCCATGCCAAGACCGCCCCCTTCAGAGCGCTGCATCAGCACAATTGCGATCAGCCCGAGGGCCAAAAGGAGATGCACAATAAGAAGGACGTTTTCCATGAAGACCTGCGGCTCTTTGGTGTATCGCGGCTATGTAGGTAAGAATGTGCCCCGGTGCAAGGGAGGACTTGGCCCCATCCGCCGCTGATCCGGGGGACCAAGTGATCCGGACGCTGTTGATCTGCGTAACATCATCAAAAGGGAGAGCGATATGCGCCATATTTTACGTCTGTCTGCGCCGATCATAGGTGCTGTGTTTGCGGCCACGTCCGGTTTTGCGGGCAACGAGTCGCGGTTTGACGCTTTCCCGGTGTCCAAAGGCGTGTTCGAAGTGGTGGCGGATTTCAGCGAAAACTCGATTTACTGGTGCGGCGCGGCCACCTATGCGCGCGCAGAATTCGCAGTGCGCGGCACGTCGAGGCTTTATGTGTCAAAACGCCCCGGCGCCAGCATTGCCAAACCCGGCGAAAAAGCAGTGCAATTTTCGCTTGTGGCGCCATCGGTCGTTGACACGTCGGTGCGCTATTCGAACGCAGTTGATATTTTGGGCAACTCGATGTCCGTGACCCAAGCCTTGCAAACCTGTACGGAACGCTCTGCCAGCGGCTAGGTCTTTGGTCGCGGGGGGCTAGACAAAGCAGGGCCGTGGCGGGCAGACTTGCGCCATGCCCCATGATCACTCTGACCATCCGCACAGCCATTTGCCCTCGGATCCTGCATTGCGGGTTAAGGCATTGGAAACCGTTCTGACACAAAAAGGTCTGGTTGATCCGGGCGCTGTTGACGCAATCATCGACACCTATCAACACCGCATCGGCCCGCGCAATGGGGCGCTGGTTGTGGCACGGGCTTGGTCTGATCCGGATTTTCGCGCGGATTTGCTGAAAGACGCGACCTCGGTTGTGGCTGAGCTTGGGTTTTATGGCCGGCAGGGCGAACATATGGTGGTGGTCGAAAACACCGCCGAAACCCACAATATGGGCGTGTGCACGTTGTGCAGTTGTTATCCATGGCCGCTGCTCGGCATTCCGCCGGGGTGGTACAAATCCGATGCCTACCGTGCCCGGGCCGTGCGTGAGCCGCGCAAGGTGCTGGCTGATTTCGGGGTCGAGCTGGCGCCCGATTCGGCCGTGCGGGTGTGGGATTCCACCGCCGAGATCCGTTATCTGGTGCTGCCTCAGCGACCAGCGGGCAGCGAAGGGCTGGACCAAGACGCGCTGGCCGATCTGGTGACCCGCGACAGCATGATTGGCACTGGTTTGCCAAAGGCGGTCGCATGAGCCGCGTGCATGACATGGGCGGACGCTTCGGCGACGGGCCGGTGATTCCCGAGGCTGACGGCATCCCCGAATTGCCCGATTGGCAGGCACGCGCGCTGGCGTTGACGCTGGCCTCCGGGTCCTTGGGCCAATGGAACATTGATGTGTCGCGCCATGCCCGAGAATGTCTGGCCCCGCAGGACTATGCGCGGTTTTCCTATTTCGAAAAGTGGACCAGCGCGTTGGCCGACCTGCTGGTGGCGCGCGGCGTGCTGAGCGTGGATGAGCTGAGCGCGCCGGGCTCAGACCGGCACCCTCTGGCAGAGCGTAAATTGGCCGCATCGGCGGTGGCCAAAGTGATGGGGCAGGGCAGCCCCTATACCCGCGACAGCACGGTGCCGGCGCTGTTTGCGCCCGGCGATAAGGTGCGCACCCGCGCGATTGCGCAGAACACGCTGGTCGCGGGCGGGCACACGCGCTTGCCCGGTTATGCTGCGGGAGCGGTGGGCCATGTGGTTCTGGCCCACGGTGCGCATGTGTTTCCCGACGCCAGCGCCCATGATCTGGGCGACGCGCCCGAGCCGCTTTATGCGGTGGCGTTTGCGGCCGCTGATCTTTGGGCCCATCCCGAACATCCCCGCGATGAGGTGGTTCTGGATCTGTGGCAAAGCTATCTGAGCCCGGCATGAGCAAAGACGCACAGAATAACAAGAAAACCGAGGCCGATTCGGCGCCGCCAGAACCGGTTTTTGAAGAGCCCTGGCACGCGCTGTTGTTCGCCATGACAGTGCAGTTGAACGAAACCGGACGCTTTACCTGGCCCGATTGGGCGGCGCGGTTTTCAGCCACTTTGGCGCGCCACGGTCACGATCGCGATCTGAACGGTGGCGAAGACTATTTCAACGCCTGGCTCGAAACGTTAGAGCAGCTTTTGGCCGAAGATGGCGGCGCGCCGACGGAGGATGTGGCACAGGTCAAAGCCCTCTGGGAGGCGGCGTATCGCGACACGCCCCACGGCGATCCGGTGACGTTAGACAAACACCAAAACTGATTGCATGCCCTCAACCACCAGCTCGCCACGGCTGTTCCACATCCGCATCACTTGCGAGCTATAACCGTTTTGCGCCCGCTCGGCGCTGGTTTCCATCTGCCACCAACCGTCTTCGGTTTCCGGTGTTTCGCTTAGGAAATTGCACATCCAGTTGACCGAACTATTGGGACCCAGCTTGGGAAACATCGGAAACACAGCCGGGGGCAGACCGTCGGCCAGACACATCAGGGCCAACACTCCAGTATGCGCACTTGGGTCGCGGTGGCGGATCCAGGCCCGCAAATAAGCGCGCGTCGAGCCGCTGAGCGGGCGGCCGCCTTCGATCAGGCGAACCTCAAAGTTCTGCTGAAACTTGGGCGCAAGCGATTGGAACTGTTCGGGAATCAACAGATCGTAAGTTTCGGGCGCAGCCGTGTCGGGCCCCGCATTTGCCAGATCAATCGCGCTGTCCTGCGCCACGCCAAAGACAAATTGCGCCTGGCATACGATCTGATCGCCAATCATCGCCACAGCCTCGATCGCGGTGACATTGCGACCCTGGCGCAGCACCCGGCTGGTCATCACCGGTGTGTCCGAAACCGGCGCGATAAAGTTGATCATCGCCGAGCGCAAGGGCGGCAGATCGGTGTGATTTCTGAGCGTCGTGGCCAAAAGCAGCGATGTGATCAGCCCGCCATAAGTGGTGCGCCCCTGCTTCCAGGTGTCGGGGATCTGGGCGCTGACGCCGCTCCCTTCGCGGGTGAGGTTTTCCAGCACGGACATCAAAGAGGTGTCGCTCATCTTCTCGCTCCTTATGGCGGGTGGACCAATCGGTCCAGTCGCTAGACCATATGGTCTAATTGGCACACGCGTCCAGTCCCCAAAAGGACCAGGCGGCGCGCAAAGGCCGAAAATTAGCGTGTGGGACGTCGCGTCAGCCCGGCTTTTTGCAAGAATCGCACGAAACCTGCACGGCTGGGGCGTGGGATCAGCGGCAGGCGTAAACGGCTGCGCCCGGCCAGACGGTTGAACTCGTGCACATCAATGATCCGCTCGGCGCAGCCACAGCCTTCGCCATTGGCGACTTTGGTCAGGTAGAACCGGGTGAAATCATTGTCCGAACGGGGTTTACTCATCGACATCATCCATATCGGCCTGCCCGGACAGCGCGCGGCGCACGGGGCTCCAGCTGAGCCCGATGCCCAGGACCGCCGACAGCGCCAAAATGCCGAGCCACACGTTCAGCGCCGAATTGCCCAGCTCGAGCCAGCCATAATCGTACAGCACCCAGAGCAGTGCGCCGACCACTGCCAGCACCAGCCCCATGCCAAACACCCCGATCGAGCGCAGCGTGGCGCGCAAATAAATGATGTAGCCGATCAGCAAAACCAACCCGATCAGCACCACCATCGGCAGTTGATCGTTGTAATTGGCCATCGACCAGCGCGTATAGTTCCACTGTGTCGGATTGTAGGTGGCCGCCAGCAGCGCAAACGCAAACACCCAGCGCAAAATCATACCCATGTCACTCTGCCTCTTGTTTGGCGCGAGATATGCGCAAAAACCGCACGCCCTGTCCAGTGTTTCGGCGTATTTGCGGTTTCGCTGGTCGCACACCGTCGCTATACCAGCGCGGGTTTGACCAATCGTAAAGGAACCGACATGGCCAATGTCGTTGTTGTCGGCGCTCAGTGGGGCGACGAGGGAAAAGGCAAGATTGTGGACTGGCTGTCAGAGCGCGCCGATGTGATCGCGCGCTTTCAGGGTGGGCACAATGCGGGCCACACGCTGGTGATTGATGGCACGGTGTACAAGCTACACGCGCTGCCGTCGGGGGTTGTGCGCGGTGGCAAGCTGAGCGTGATCGGCAACGGTGTTGTGTTGGATCCCTGGCATTTGCTGGACGAAATTGCCACAACGCGGGCGCAAGGGGTGGATATCAGCCCCGAGACGCTGATGATTGCGGAAAACACGCCGCTGATCCTGCCCATTCATGGCGAACTGGACCGCAGTCGCGAAGAGGCCGCGAGCAAGGGCACCAAGATCGGCACCACGGGCCGCGGCATTGGCCCGGCCTATGAAGACAAGGTGGGGCGTCGCTCGGTTCGGGTGGCGGATCTGGCGGATCCTGCAACGCTTGAGGCGCGTGTCGACCGTGCCCTGCAACACCATGATCCGTTACGCAAAGGTCTGGGCATTGCGCCGGTGGACCGTGATGCTCTGGTGCAACAGCTCAACGATGTGGCGCCTGAAATTCTGCCCTATGCGGCCCCGGTCTGGAAAGTGCTGAACGAGAAACGCAAAGCCGGCAAACGCATCTTGTTTGAAGGGGCGCAAGGCGCGCTGCTCGACATTGATTTTGGCACCTATCCCTATGTCACCTCATCGAACGTGATCGCCGGGCAGGCGGCCACCGGTGTTGGAATCGGCCCCGGAGCCATCGATTACGTGTTGGGCATCGTCAAAGCCTATACCACCCGTGTTGGTGAAGGGCCGTTCCCCACCGAGTTGCTGGATGCGGATGGTCAGATGCTGGGCGAGCGAGGCCACGAATTTGGCACCACCACGGGACGCCAGCGCCGCTGTGGCTGGTTCGATGCCTGCCTGGTGCGCCAGACCTGCGCGATCAGCGGGATCAACGGCATTTCGCTGACCAAGCTTGACGTTTTGGACGGGTTCGAGACGCTGAAAATCTGTGTCGGATACGATCTGGATGGCACGCGGTTGGATTATCTGCCCACCGCCGCCGATCAACAGGCCCGCTGCACGCCGATCTATGAGGAAATGCCAGGCTGGTCTGACAGCACCGAAGGCGCGCGCAGCTGG
>JBGCDD010000247.1:0-5979 GCA_045105075.1 Sedimentitalea sp.
ATCCGATGTGCCAACAAAACGCTCGCCGATATAGGGTTGATCGATTACGCCCAACACCGGGCCATTTGCTTCGCTCAGCGCAATCAGCACCCCCCATGTCGGTGTGCCCGAGATAAACCCGCGCGTGCCGTCAATGGGATCTAATACCCAAAGCCGCCCGCTTGGGCCGGCATGCTGGCCAAACTCTTCGCCCCAAATGCCATCGTCAGGGCGCAACTGCGCCAAAACAGCGCGCATCGCCTGTTCCGCGGCACGGTCCGCCACGGTCACAGGATCGAAACCACCGACCAGCTTGTTGTCCGACACCAGATCCGGCGCACGGAAATGCGGTAGAATCGCGGCCCGTGCGGCATCAGCCATCAAGTGGGCGACATCCAGGTCGCTTGGGTTTTCGCTCATATCAAACAACAAAGGGGCCGACAAAGCGGCCCCGAAGCGAATGGAAGTGAATCAAAGTGAGAATGCGCATGGTCTTTCGTGCCCATCACACAGACCAAATGCAAGCCCTCTCACTTATCGTTTTTCAGGCAACGTCACTCAGAACGCGGGCCAACTCAAACAGGCGCCGGCGCTGATTTTCAGGAATTGCGTAATAAGAGCGCACCAGATCCAGTGCCTCTTTGTCACCCATCAGATCAGTTGGGATCATTTGCTTGTCATCACTTGGCTTGTCGACTTCTTCCAGACCAGCGAAGAAAAAGCTCACTTCGACGTCAAGTGAATCCGCAATGTCCCAGAGACGAGAGGCACTGACGCGGTTGGCGCCGGTTTCATACTTCTGGATTTGCTGGAATTTGATCCCAACGCGCTCGGCCAGCTGCTGCTGTGTCATACCGATAAGCCATCGGCGATGACGAATTCGTTTCCCAACATGGACGTCTACAGGATGAGTCATCTGTTTCTCCTTCGTGTTTCACTTGTTACAGCACAGGCCTTGCAAGTGAAGGACCCGGCAAAGACGGCACAAACTGCCCCGCCACTCGTACAGGATGCCCCCACGATATGACCCGACCCATATCGTCGGCATAGATATTACGACGTTTGGTGTGGTTTTCAAGACGGTTGATTTGTAAATTGGTAAACATACCCTGCGGTTGAGTACAATTGTACACCAACAAACCGAGTCGAGAGCGCAAACAATGGCAAAATACCCGCGCCTTTGGCCGCGACCTCTGGCTTTGACGCCCGCTTTGGCACAAAATAAATAAGTCAGCGATTCCCAGAATTTACGGACCTATCACATGAAAGCTTTGCAGATCAGAACACCCGAAGACGGGGCCATTTTGTGCGACATTGACGTCCCGACACCCGGGCCTTTGCAAGTGCGTTTAAAAATTAAGACTTGTGGGCTTAATTTTGCCGATTTGCTGGTGCAAAAAGGCACCTATCAAGACATTCCACCGTTTCCGTTTACAATGGGCATGGAACTGGCGGGCGTTGTTGATGCGCTTGGCGACTCAGTTAACGGCCTCAGTGTGGGCGATCGTGTGGCCGTATTTTCCGGTCAGGGCGGCCTTGCCGAGTACGGTGTGTTCGACGCCGCGCGGCTGATCCCGATCCCGGCCTCGATGAGCTTTGAGCAGGCCGCAGCCTTCCCCGTTGCCTATGGCACCAGCCATGTGGCCCTGTCCCATCGCGCACAGCTACAGCCCGGTGAGACGCTGCTGGTGACCGGAGCCGCCGGCGGCGTTGGATTGACCGCCGTCGAGATCGGCAAGCTGATGGGGGCACGGGTGATCGCCCATGCGCGCGGCGCGGACAAGCTCAAGGTGGCACAGGCCGCCGGTGCGGATATCCTGATCGACGACAGCGAGGATCTGCTGGCCCGGCTGCGCGATCTTGGCGGCGTCGACGTGGTTTATGACGCTGTGGGCGGCGCCCCGTTCAAAGCCGCATTTCGCGCCGCCCGCCCCGAGGGCAGGTTGCTGACGATCGGCTTTGCCAGTGGCGACGTGCCACAGGTTCCGGCCAACCACCTGCTGGTCAAAAATCTCAGCGTGATAGGATTTTACATCGGCGGCTACATGAAATTCCGCCCCGAGGTGATCCGCGACAGCCTGGTCACGTTGATGGGCTGGTTCGAGGCCGGCCGGCTGTCTCCGCATATCAGCCACACTTTACCGCTCGAGGATGTGCACCAGGGCTTTGACCTTCTGGCGCGTCGGGTCTCGACCGGCAAAGTGGTGATCACACTTTAACCGGCCACCTTCAAACGCGGTTTTGGCGCGGCTTCGGCAAAAGCTTCGCGCAGCAAGGTGCTCAGCGTCTGTTTCACCTCGCCCGTGCTGTCACCGCCATAAAAGTTGATGAATTGCATCGGCAACGGCGGCAGCCCACCGGCGTGATCGATCAGCTCAAGATGCGGCGGTTGCGTGCCTTCAATCATCGTGTGCACCGCCAGATCCGCCGCGACCGTAGCCTCGATGGTGCGGTCCGAATTGGTGTCGACCGCCATATTCCATTCCACCCCCGCGCTGTCCAGCGCCCGCAACACCAACGGGCGAAAACTACATTGCCGCCCCATCGCAAGGTTCAATGGCAATTGCCGCCACGCCGAGCCACCGGGCGCGCCCACCCAGCACAAAGGTTTGGAGCCAAGCGATTCGGTGCCCGGCACCTGATTGGCCTCAGTGGTCAGGATCAAATCACATTCACCCCGGCTGTGTTGCTCTTTCAAAGCGCTGGTGTTGGACGCAATCAAGTTCACTTTGACCCGCGGATAGGCCGCATTAAAGCGCTGCAACACCCGCGGGATTGCGGGATAGACAATGTCATGGGGCACGCCCAGCACCAATTCGCCCTCAAACGCCTGATCCGTCAGCCGCCCGATCACCTCGTCATTCAATGCCACCATACGGCGCGCATATGTCAGCAATTGCTCGCCCGAAGCGGTCAACGCGATGCCCCGCCCGGAACGGTCGAGCAGATCCAGACCCAACAGCTCTTCCAGACGTTTGAGCTGCATCGACACCGCCGATTGGGACAAAAAAAAAAAGCCCGCTGCTCGTGTGACGCCGCCGCTGTCGGCCACCGCCACAAACGAGCGCAGCGTCGTGATATCCAGATTTCGCATGTATCACATTCCTTGATGTATCAATCCACAAACATTCGTTTTCAATATGAACCACACTGCGCCATATAGATCAAGAATATTGATGACACATGATCAACCCATCACCAAACCGGAAAGGATCGACCCCATGACCATGATCTCAACCAACCGCGCGACTTTCAAAAACCGCCGCTCCGTGCTGGCCCGTCTGGGCCACGTCTATGATGTATGGCTCCAGCGCCGCGCCTTGAACCGTTTGGACGCCGCCGCGCTGCGCGATGTAGGCCTGACCCAGGCAGATGTTGTGCGCGAACTGCGCCGTCCGCTTTGGGATGCACCGCAAAACTGGCGCTACTGACCCCATCAAAAGCGCAATGCCCGGGCAGAAAGTGACCTGCGCCCGGGCATTGCACCAAAATTTAAGGATTTGGCGACAAATTCCTGACGGAAACACTTGAAATACCCCCCTCTCTCTCCGATATTTGAGCGGAGACCCGATGGCACCCGCCACGGGCAACCTGTCTTTTATGGAGAGTTGACAGAATGGCTGAATTCGACACGACCCAAACCGCGGGCCGCGCCGCAGCCGGCGCGCGCGCGGTTGAAATCGACGAGGGCCTGCGCGCCCACATGAACAAAGTCTACGGCACCATGTCCGTGGGCATGCTGCTGACATTCCTGGTCGCTTGGTCCGTTGGTTCCAGCCCGGCCTTGCTGTCGGTGTTCCGCGACCCGATTACCCTTTCGCCCAATATTCTGGGCTGGATCGTGATGTTCGCACCGCTCGCCATGGTCTTTGGCTTCAGCGCGATGATCAACAAGTTCTCGGCCGCTGCCGCACAGCTGTTCTTTTACGCCTTCGCCGGCGTGATGGGCCTGTCGATCAGCTGGATTTTTGCCGCGTTCACCGGCATGTCGATCGCACAGGTGTTCCTGGCAACATCGATCGCCTTCGCCGGTCTTTCGCTGTGGGGCTACACCACCAAGAAAGACATCTCGGGCTGGGGATCGTTCCTGATCATGGGCGTCATTGGCCTGGTCGTCGCATCGGTGATCAACATCTTCATCGGCTCGCCAGCGATCATGTTCGCGGTGTCGGTGCTGGGTGTGCTGATCTTTGCCGGCCTCACCGCCTATGACACGCAGAACATCAAGAACACCTACCTGCAGCACGCCATGCATGGCGACAGCGAGTGGATGGGCAAAGCCGCCATCATGGGCGCGCTGAACCTGTACCTGAACTTTATCAACATGTTCATGATGCTGCTGTCGCTGCTCGGCAACCGCGAGTAAGTAAGTCTCGACAATTCGATCTATCAAGGGCGGGGATATCTCCGCCCTTTTTTATGCAGTACAGGTCGTTTGCAGACCCCGACACGGCCCGCACAACGGATGGGAAAACACCCGATCGGAGACGATTTGAGGGTCGATATCGATCAAT
The DNA here is from genome assembly GCA_045105075.1 of Sedimentitalea sp. Lineage (GTDB taxonomy): Bacteria > Pseudomonadota > Alphaproteobacteria > Rhodobacterales > Rhodobacteraceae > JBGCDD01. Next base: position 4,494 of record JBGCDD010000247.1, read on the forward strand.
CGGCCCAAGCTCGGATCACATCCGCGATCTTCGGGTCGGCGCCAAGCTGTCCCCGACAGGCCTTGAAATGGTCCAAATCACACCGCCGTCCTGATCTATTCGGGCAAAAGCGAATCAGTCGAAGGCCCTGACTTTTGCCAGTTGGGAAACAATCACGCCCGGAAATGTGTATTGTTCAGATCACACAATGGCGGCTTTTCACAACCCGTGATTGAAAGTTAATCAAAAGTTAACGGTTTTCGTTGGCCGGTATACATGTCACCGATCATCTTCCTCGCGCCACTCACTTAAATAGGCATACGAGGTTACTAAAATGAAAACGATGGCACTCACCGCAGCAATGTTGCTCGGTTTCACAGGAGCAGTTAGCGCCGCTTCCATCTCGGTTGACGATTTTTCGACCATCCAAGGTCCAGTGACCGCCACAGGCGGCGCCACAGAGACCGACACCCAAATCGCACCCGGTGGTGCGCTTGGTGATCGCACAATCACCGTCACCAACGATGCAGGCTCGTTCGGCGGCACAACCGGCTTCATCACCGGCCCGGCAATCAACCTGTTCGGCGTTTCCAACGACTTTCAGACCCAAGGCACCGTCGCTGTCAGCTATGCGCTTGGTGGCTATGACCTGAGCGATTCCGGCAGCAACGACACCTTGATTATTGGCGTTGAGTCCATTGACCTGGCGGCATTGTTCACCATCCCAATCGATGGCGTTTCCAGCTCGGCAGGCGTTAGCATGTTGGGCACGTTGAACTTTTCGTTCGCAGACTTCGTCGGCGTTGACTTTTCCGACGTGAGCGATCTGTCGTTCGCAGTGGGCTCGAACGGGGTCAACGCGGTGGACAGCTCGTTCACCTTCATCGGTGTTGACGATCTTGTGCCAAACGTCGTGGCCCCCATTCCACTGCCTGCGGGCGGTGTGTTGTTGCTGACGGGTTTGCTCGGCCTGGCCTACGCCAAACGCCGCAAAGCCTGATCAACAGATCTACCTGATTTTGGAAGGGCGGCGCCGTGTTGTGCCGCCCTTTTCGTATGGGTCAAGACACATAAAGACGCCAGTTGCTTAGGGCCCTGCGTCTCTGAACCATGCCTGTTGCGCACGCAACTCCGACCAATTCGCACAAATTGTAAGGATGCCGCGCCAGACCACACGATTTGAAGGCTGAACACATGCCGGGCAAAAGCGCCGCTGCTGGGCGTGCTGACACACACCCAAACCATGATGGCCAAGGCGCAACCGCGATCTATTGCCAGACAAGTCTGATGGACGCGCCCTGTTAGGCACGCCGCGGGAAATCAAATCAACCGCACCCGACGGACAGGTTTTTCGCCAACGAGAATCACCCGATGCGAAACAACCGCCCTGGTCCCGGCGTCAGCGCAGATCTGCGTCCGACGAGGCAGCGGGGTCATTGACTTTGCCAAGCCCCACAAAATCCAGCGCATAAGCGGATTGTGCCGCCTGCGAAGCGCCGATACCTGT
>JBGCDD010000248.1:0-4933 GCA_045105075.1 Sedimentitalea sp.
GGCGCAAAATGGTCTCACCCCTTGTTGGTATATCGCGCTCCGCTTTCAGCTTTGCGACCTCACGTCTCCGGCTGCGAAGTGCGCCGTCATCTGGTTTCAGCTGACCTGTGCGGGGGACCGCATCTGGCCCGCTTGATCCAAGCTCACCGACCCATAGGCGCAAAACGGGTGCATATATGTCCAGATCTTTGGCCGCTTGCGCGACACTCACTCCGAAAGTTGTCACAAGCTGTGCCGCCTCGCGCCTATATTCTCGCCTGTAAACTCTTCTCGCCATTGCTGATCTCAAATCTGATAAGCACCTTATCTCGGTGCCCTCAAAACCGGCTGCAGATCACTTTTCGGACTTCGCACCATAAAGGGCGCGCTTGAAGTCAGCGAGCGGCTTCGCCAGCCGGATAACGCGATCTTCTTTGCGTTCGATGATCCCATCACGCTCAGTAAAGGTCGCATTCTGCTCAGTAATCTGGGCCTCTGCGGCCAGTAATCGGGCCTTGAGTGCATCGATATCGTCAGGAAGATCAGAGGCGGAGGTCATGGGTATTTGATACAAAAACTGCATAAAACTGCCCGCCTTATGTATTGCCCCAGTTACTTTGCCACAGTGGGTGGACGGATCTCCCACGCGGTTGTCCGCAGCCAAGCGGATCGTTACTCCGCCTTGCAGCACATCAATACTGGCCAAATTGACAGTTGGAATTGGAACCACCCTAATCGACTCAACCTCTTCAATCTGCACCAGCGTAAAATCCATGCCAGGAGGTGGGCAAAACAAGTTTGCAAGCCCGCGTCCTATGTCGCCAATCTGAAACGCGGCTCGGGATCAAACCATATTGCTTGGCCACCTTATTCACAGTCGCGCCCTCGATCAGCGTTTCCGCAACAATCCGTGCCTTCAGTTTAACAGGCCAGCGCCGCTTGCCATCTGAACGGCTCAGTATCCTTGCGTCGAACGCGTTCATAACTTCGATGTAGAAACGCCTTTCAAACCTGTGACGGGGTGGAGTCGCATATCAATATGTCATTGGGAATGTGGAGTCTAAGCCGTGCCAGTGACCGACTTTGCGACTTGTTTCAATCGAGAGCGCGCAGCCAATGCGCGACGCATCATGAGTCTGTGCTGGCTCCGCTGGACCACCGGTCCAGCCATGATGCCGTGCTAGTTGTCTGGCGGGATCAGTCCAAGGCCGCGCAGGTAGATGCCAATGCCGCTTTCCAGCAGGTCTTCGGGCGGGAAGGGCGATTGCGTGCCGGGAGAGTTGCGTGCAAACAGCTCGACCACTCCGTGGCTCATTGCCCAGATATGCGCGCTGAACATCGAAGCCGGCGGGCGCTTTTCTTCTGGAATATGCTCACTCAGCTCAATCGCTGCGCGTTCCAGCACGCCGCGCGCACGCTGGGCAATGGCGGCCAGTTCCGGCGTGCGGTTGACGGAAATGCCGCTTTCAAACATCGCAATATAGTGCCCAGGATAGCGCCGCGCAAAGGCCAGATACGCGCGCCCTGTGGCCTCGAACGCCGCCAAAGCCGAGGGTTGACCGCTGTCATAGGCATATTGCATCAGGTCGGCGAAAATCTCGTACCCTTGTCGCGCGCCCTCGGCGATGAGATCCTCGCGCCCCTCAAAATGGCGGTAAACGGCGGCGGGCGTGACCCCGGCCTGTTTGGCAGCCTCCGACAACGTGAACCCAGTTGGGCCCTTTTCACGGATCAATGCGAGGGCGGCGTCAATCAACGCCTGGCGTAGATTTCCGTGGTGATAGCCCCGTTTAGGCATCCCAAAGGTCCGCGCCACCGCAAATGTCGGTGTCGATATCGCCAATGGCTTTTGGGTCTTTGCGATCATAGTCCAGAGCATGCAGAACGGTGCGAATGGCCGACAATCGCGCACGGCGTTTGTCGTCCGAACGCACGATGGTCCAGGGCGCGGCTTTGGTGTCACTGCGCGTCAGGGTTGATTTGATCGCGGCACTGTATGCGTCCCATTTCTGCAGACCGTCAACGTCGATCCAACTGAGTTTCCATTGCTTTAGCGGGTCTTCTTCACGCGACATGATGCGGTTCAACTGCTCGGCGCGCCCGACATTGAGCCAAAACTTGAACAGGTGGATGCCGTCGTTGACGAGCATCTGCTCAAACGGGTTGACCTGTTCAAAGAACTGCTCTTGTTCGGGTTGCGTGCAAAAGCCGAAAACCGGCTCGACCACACCGCGATTGTACCAGCTGCGATCAAAAAAGGTCAGCTCACCACCCGAAGGCAAGTGTTGAATATAGCGCTGGAAATACCACTGTGATTTTTCCGCATCCGACGGTTTGGACAATGCCACAATCCGCGCGCCACGTGGATTAAGGTTCTCTCGGAAGCGCTTGATTGTACCGCCTTTTCCTGCTGCGTCGCGACCTTCAAAGACCATGGCAACGCGGGTGCCGGATGCTTTCACCCAAGACTGCATCTTGACCAGTTCGATCTGTAGTGCAGCGATTTGCTTGTCATAGACCTTGCGCGCCAAGCGTTCGGAATGCGGATAGGTCGGGTTCAGAATGTCGCCCTTTTCGGCGCGTTTGATCGCGTTTCGCACCTGTTCGGGCGCGTCATTTTTGAAAAACGAACTGATTGCGCCGTCAAATGGAAGATCCATGACTTTTCGTCCTTTGTCTGCTCTCAGGTGCAATATGGGATGTTAATCGGCTTAACGCAAACCCGCGCGTGTCGCGGCGCGCGCAATTGCATCGATCACGTCGCTTTGGGCCGCGTGGTGGGGCATGTGCCCGATCCCCTCCAGAGATGTCAGCACGGCGCCTTTGATTTGATTGACCAGCTTTTCAGAGTGGATCGACAACCCAACCGTGGTGTCCGCCGTGCCATGCAGAATTTCAGTGGGCGCAGTGATTTGACCATAGAGCGGCATCAACGCTCTGATTTCAGAAAGTAAATTGGCGCGTTGATCAGCATTGGCCCGCATCGAAACCCGCCGCAGCGTCAGCGGCGCGCCGACATGGGCGTTGTAACCATCGGGGGGCGATTGGGGCACAAAGACCGATGTTACCGCGCGCTCAATCCGTTCGGGCGACACGAAAGCTGTCAACAAAGGCACCGCGAACATCTTGCCCCACCACGAAGATGTGACGCGGTAAAACGGATCAAGTGGGGTGTCCCACGGGTTGGATACGGCCGCCAACGTGACCAAACCTGCGACCCGCTCGGGGCTTTGTGCGGCCCAGGCCAGCGCCACTGCGCCGCCATAGCTTTGTCCGACCACCAGGGGGCGTTCAGCGCCCAATGCCGCGGCCGCATCGCGCAACAAAGCTCCTTGGTCCATCAACGTGCTGCCGGTGTCGCTGATGCGATCCGTATAGCCCAAACCGGGGCGGTCAAACACGATCACGCGGTAATTTTCAGCCAAAGCCGGGGCCAGCGAAAACGTCATGTCGCGCGTGTTGCCGCTGGCGCCGTGGATCAACACCAGATCAGGGCCGCTGCCCATCACCACCGCGTGCACGTTCAGCCCGTTAACTGTGATGATCTCACCTTCGGGCGGGTATGCGGCCTCGGCCTGAGCCTCGCGCTGCCCGGCGCGCACCCATGTGATGGCACCAAAGGCGATGATCACCAACCCTATGAAAAGCAGCACTTTACCCACCGATTTTTTCGATATCAAACGGTGTGGTTTGATATATCTCATTGATCCAATTGCCATAAAGCAAATGCGCGTGGCTGCGCCAGCGGTTCTGCGGCGTGCGGGTCGGATCATCGCCTGGGTAGTAGTTCATCGGTACATTGATCGGCGTGCCCTCGGCGACGTCACGGTCATATTCCTGTTTCAACGTCTCGCTGTCATATTCAAAGTGGTTAAAGATATAGATGGCGCGGCGACCGGGATCCTGGACCAGACAAGGCCCGGCTTCGTCGCTGCCCAGCAGCGTTGTCAGCCCGTCGGCGGCGTCGATTTCGCTTTGGCGCATTTCGGTCCAGCGGCTGACAGGGATCACACAATCATCTGAAAACCCGCGCAAAAAGGGCGAGGCAGGCGCCAGATTGCGGTGCCGGAAACAGCCAAACGCCTTGGCGTCCAGCATGTGTTTTTGCACGCCGTGAAAATGATTGATCATCGCCATGCCGCCCCAACACACGCCAAAGGTGGAATGCACATGGCTTTGGGTCCAATCCATCACCGCGCACAGCTCGTCCCAATAGGTCACCTGATCAAAGGCAAGATGTTCGATCGGCGCGCCGGTGATGATCAAACCATCGAATTTTTCGTCCACAACGTCGCTGAACGGGCGATAGAAGCTTTCCATATGCGCGGCGGCGGTGTTTTTGGTTTGATGTTCGGACATGCGGATCAGGCTCAGTTCGATCTGCAAGGGTGTTGCACCAATCAAGCGGGCAAACTGGTTTTCAGTCTGGATCTTTTTGGGCATGAGGTTCAGCAAACCAATGCGCAGCGGGCGGATATCCTGCCGCGCGGCCTGATCTTCGGACACCACCATCACCCCTTCGCGCGTCAGCACGTCATAGGCGGGCAGGTCTTCGGGGATCTTGATTGGCATGGGGTAAACCTTTGCGGTTGGAACCAACTAGATAGAGTGTGCCAACGGCGGTGCCAAGGGCTGCGCGCTCACGCTTGTGTGGCGTCAAGCTTGGCGGCGATCAGGGTGTCGAAATCGCTGGCGCTGCGCACACGCGCCATGTCATCTGCGGTAACGGTGACGCCCCATTTCGACATTGCCTGATAGCGTGGCTGGCGGTGGGCCAGCGCCTGCGCATAGGTGGCGCGGATGAAGTGATCAGGATCAACGTCGCCTTCCAAGATGTTGTTATCGCTCAGATAGGACTCCCACACCTGATCAAGGAACGCGCCCTGATAAGACATCGGTTTTGGCGCGCGATCAAAGCGGTCGATCAGATCCTGGGTGTGTGCGTCATCGCCTT
>JBGCDD010000249.1:0-2664 GCA_045105075.1 Sedimentitalea sp.
CCGATTTTGACACCTTTGGGTTGCAGCACTTCGGCAATTCCCGCCAGCGTGCCGCCCGAACCACAGGCGCAAACGAACCCGTCCACCTTGCCGCCGGTTTGTTCCCAGATCTCGGGGCCAGTGGTTTCGATATGAGCGCGCTGGTTGGCGACATTGTCGAATTGGTTGGCCCAGATTGCGCCATTTGGTTCGCTTTTGGCAAGCTCACGGGCCAAACGTTCGGAGTAGCGCACAAAATTGTTCGGATTTCGATAGGGCGCGGCAGGCACCTGCACCAACTCGGCGCCCGCAAGGCGCAGCATATCCTTCTTTTCTTCGCTTTGGGTTTCGGGGATCACGATCACCGTTTTGAACCCCAGCGACGCTCCGACCAACGCCAGACCGATGCCAGTATTGCCTGCTGTACCTTCGACGATTGTGCCGCCAGGTTTCAGCTCACCGCGGGCAATTGCGTCACGGATGATGAACAGCGCCGCGCGGTCTTTGACCGATTGACCGGGGTTGAGGAACTCTGCTTTGCCCAAAATCTCGCAGCCGGTTTCTTCGCTCACGCGCCGCAAGCGGATCAAGGGTGTGTTGCCGACGGCGTCGGCCAAATCACGGGCAATGCGCATGGGGAGTCCTCCTGAAGGCTGCTATCTTGGTGTAGCGCCGCACGCAGGGAGCTTCAAGCGGACAGGTCAAGCTGCCCGTCTGATGCGCGTGCGTTACCTTTCAGACACGCAGGCGTGCGTTACCTTTTAAACACGCAGGCGTGCGTGATGGCGCGCCAGCCAAAGCGCAAGCGTCACAAGTGGCATGTCACAATAAAGATCCGCGTCGACGCCCTCCATCAGCGCATCAAAGCTGATCACCTCGCTGCGGATGTCTTCGCCTTCGCTTTCGACGCCGCCAGTGCCGACGGTTTGGGTCAGGTCACACAGGCCGACAAACAGGTTCAGATACTCCGCCGATGCCCCGGTCGAAGAATACATGCCCCCGGCCCGCTCCAAACCATCCAAGGTCAGCCCCGCCTCTTCCAGTGCCTCGCGGTGGGCCGCCTGTTCGGGGGTTTCGCCGGGGTCAACAAGACCCGCCACAGGCTCCCACACCCAAGGATTGGGATCGCCCAACATGAAGACTGGCGCGCGGAATTGTTCGATCAGCAGCACGCGGTCCTGCACAGGATCATAGGGCAACACCACCGACGCCTGCCCCACCATCAGCGCCCCCCGGTTCAGCACCGGACCCATCGAGCCATCGTGCTGGCGATATTGCAGGTCCATCTCCTCCATCGCGAAGAAGTTGAGATAAGGGTGCGTGTGGCTGTGCACGATTACATCACGGTCCAGTTCGCGGTCATCTGCTCCTGTCCGCGCCCGCGCCGCCAACCGGGCAGCCGCGCGAATGCGCACCGGATCAAAGCGTTTGGCCATTTCGGCAGGCTCAAGGCGACCAAACCAGGTCATGACCTCTCGCGCGGCCTCGATCGACAAATCGCCCCATTGGCGGATCCACGGGTCAAGATCCCAAGCGCCGGCGATTGGCCAGCGCCCGGGTGGTGCGATGAACACGGTTGTAGCGCGCACGCCATCGACCGTGTTGACCTCAACCGCGCGCAGATCGTAATCAAACCCGCCCTCGTAGAACGTCAACCGATCCTGATCGGCTTGGCTGAGCCCTGTGACATAGATCCCGTCGGCGTTGGCGCCGGGCGTTTCGATCAACGCCGGGAACGGCTGGTCCTGTACCAAAGCGACGTGGAAACCGGACAAAGAGGCGGGCAAAACGTTGTCCGGTGCTACCGCGCGGCCAAGGACGCATTCCAGCAATGGCACATGACACAGCGTGCCATAGAAAAACACCGCCCGCCCCTAGCGCCAGTTGCGCCAGGCGAATTCCGTCGACAGCCCCGCCACCAAAGCGCCAATCAGCAGCGTGATGATGATGTTGGGCACAAACATGATGATCGCATATTCCGAACCGATCTGGAAAATCGCGCCCACGGCTTCGAATGGGCCATCATAGCGGTTGCGCATCGCAAGGCGCACCATCTCGTAACAGCCCTGAACGAAGAGGCACCAGAACACCATGACAACGACACCGGTCAGACCGTTGTTGACAGCCGAAGTCACGCCTTTGCCGGCGCGTCGCCCCATCAGGATCCAGCCGGTGACAACCGCAACGGCGATGTTGACCAGCGTGAAGTAACCAAACCCCGTTCCTTCCGGCATCAGGGGCATGATTTGCCCGGACACGATAAAGGCGGTGATGGCAAGGCAAACAGAAGCGATCAGTCGGGCGGCGTCAGGCATGAAAAGTCCGAAATTAAGAAGGGCGGGACACCGTAATCTGTGTCACGTCAACCGTATCGCTGTCAAAGGCTGCGGCGCATGAGGTGAGGTAGAAGTTCCACATTCTTCTGAACCTGTTGTCAAAACCCATCTCTGCGATCTGATCCCACTTCTCGTTGAAGGTTTCATGCCACCGCCGCAAGGTGATATCATAGCTGGCGCCGAACTCTATCGAACGTTCGATTCCAAGGCCCGCCTTTTCGACCTGCGCGCGCAGTGCCATTGGACTGGGCAGCATGCCGCCGGGAAAGATGTATTTCTGAATGAAATCAACGCCGCGCTGGTACACTTTCCAGCGTCGGTCGGCCACGGTGATGATCTGCAACGTGGC
>JBGCDD010000250.1:0-4207 GCA_045105075.1 Sedimentitalea sp.
CAGGATTGGCCGGGCAACGCGCGTTCGCTGATGAGCGCGGCGATGCGCTTTGTGCTGGGCATGCCCGATGACGTGAGCGAGGCGGCGGATCTCGGGCTGGCCGAACAGATGGCGCGGGTCGAACGGTCGCTGTTGATTGCAGCGTTGGGGCGGCAAAACGGGCGCGCCTCGGAGGCGGCGCGAGCGCTGAAACTGCCGCGCAAAACGTTTTACGACAAGCTGGCCCGCTATGGGATTCGCCCCGAAGACTTTCGCCGATAAGATGTGCGGTTTTCCGCACAAGCCACCCAATGCGTTGTGCGGGTTCTCGCACAGCTGTGATGCTCATGGCAGGGAATCATCACAAAATTTGGAGCTAAAGATCATCAAACAAAGGAAAATCAGGCGTGCCGATCACGATCGAGATCAGGGCTTGAGCGAACCCGTCCGATTCGGTTCACTGGCGCTAGCATGCCACCCCGTGGCGTGATGGGATAAAGCAATCCAAGTGTTCCTTTGGGAGGAAACCAAAATGAAATATGTAACTGCTGCCGCCACGGCGCTGGCTCTGAGTGTGACCGCAACTGCCGGTTTCGCCGCCTGTGATGACGGCGAGATCGTCGTCAAGTTCGCCCACGTGACCAACACCGACAAGCACCCAAAAGGGATCGCTGCGACGATGCTGGAACAGCGCGTGAACGACGAGATGAACGGCACGATGTGCATGGAAGTCTACCCGAACTCGACGCTCTACAATGACAACAAAGTGCTCGAGGCAATGTTGCAGGGCGACGTGCAACTGGCCGCGCCTTCGCTGTCCAAATTCGAAAAGTTCACCAAGCAGTTCCGCCTGTTCGATCTGCCCTTCATGTTCAAAAACATCGACGCAGTTGACGCGTTCCAGGCGTCTGATGCCGGTCAGGCGATGCTGGATTCGATGCAGCGCCGCGGCCTACAGGGTCTGGCCTATTGGCACAATGGCATGAAGCAAATGTCGGCCAACAAGCCTTTGGTTGCCCCGTCCGACGCCAACGGACTGAAGTTCCGCGTCCAATCCAGCGATGTGCTGGTCGCGCAGATGGAAGCCATTGGTGGCTCGCCTCAAAAAATGGCGTTTTCCGAAGTGTATGGCGCGCTGCAGCAGGGCGTTGTGGACGGTCAGGAAAACACCTGGTCCAACATCTATGGCAAAAAGTTCTTTGAAGTTCAGGACGGCGTCACCCAGACCGATCACGGCATCATCGACTATCTTGTGGTGACATCCGTGGACTGGCTCGACAGCCTGGACGCGCCGGTGCGCGATCAGTTCCTGACAATTTTGGGCGAAGTGACCACAACCCGCAACGCCGAGTCCACGGCCGTGAACGATTCTGCCAAAGACGCCATCGTGGCGGCAGGCGGGGTGATCCGTACGCTGACACCTGCACAGCGCCAAGTCTGGGTCGACACGATGAAGCCGGTTTGGGACAAGTTTTCGGGCGATGTGGGCCAGGACATGATCGACGCCGCACAAAGCATCAACGCCGGTATCTGATCTGACTACCAAGGGCGTGCGCGCCCTTGGACAGCGGCGGGGCCAATCAGGCTCCGCCGCATGACTTTTTACGGGGGGAGCGGCATGTCGGGGCCCAAATCTGGCGCGACGGGGCTGATTGACCAGCTGGAAGAAACTGCGATCGCAGTGCTTCTGGGTCTGATGACAATCATCACCTTTGCCAATGTAATTGCACGATTTTTCTTTAATTCCAACATCTTGTGGGCGCTTGAGCTGACGGTTTTCCTGTTCGCGTGGCTGGTGTTGTTTGGCGCGTCCTATGCGGTGAAAAAGCACGCGCATCTGGGCGTCGATGCGATTGTGAACCTGCTAAGCCCGCCTGCGCGACGCATTCTGGCGCTGATCGCGGTGGCGGCTTGCCTGGTCTTTGCGTTGTTGATGCTGAAAGGGGCCTATGATTATTGGGCTGTGTTCGCCGATTTGCCGCCCACGTCGGGGCGCTGGTTTCCCACCGGGTTTGACATGAAAGCCCGCAGTCAAAGCTTTTACGAAGTGCAGGATGTGCCCATGGTCGGTGCGCTGCGCTTTCTCGAAGATCTGATCAACTACGGCGATTCTTATGAAAAATTGCCCAAGGTCGTGCCGTATCTGGTGATGCCATTGTCGATGTTCCTGATCCTTTTCCGCTTTGTGCAGGTTGCCCGTCAGATTTGGCGTGGCGAGGTGGACCGCATTGTGGCGAGCCACGAAGTCGAAGATGAAATCGACGAGGCCCGCGCCAAGATCGAAGGAGCGAACTGATGGAAGTTGCTCTGCTCTTTTCTATGGTTGTTGGCCTGATGCTGATCGGCGTGCCGATTGCGGTGTCTCTGGGCCTCAGTTCGACGCTGTTTTTGCTGATCTATTCGGACAGTTCACTTGCCTCGGTTGCGGGCACATTGTTCGAGGCCTTTGAGGGTCACTTCACCCTGCTGGCGATCCCGTTTTTCATTCTGGCTTCGACGTTCATGTCGACGGGTGGCGTTGCTCAGCGGATCATCCGGTTTTCCATCGCCTGTGTGGGCCATTTTCAGGGCGGTTTGGCGATTGCCGGCGTGTTTGCCTGTATGATGTTTGCGGCCCTGTCGGGCTCGTCTCCGGCGACTGTGGTGGCGATTGGATCCATCGTGATCGCGGCGATGAAACAGGCCGGTTACACCAAGGAATTCGCCGCCGGCGTGATCTGTAACGCGGGCACCTTGGGCATTTTGATCCCGCCGTCGATTGTGATGGTGGTCTATGCCGCCTCAGTCGATGTGTCCGTGGGGCGGATGTTCCTGGCGGGCATCATTCCGGGCCTGTTGGCGGGCGTGATGTTGATGATCACCATCTACGTGATCGCGCGTTTCAAGAACATGCCCAAAGGCGACTGGGCCGGATGGGGCGAAGTCGCAGACGCGTTCCGCGATGCGTTCTGGGGGTTGTTCCTGATCGTGATCATCATGGTCGGAATCTATGGCTATCCTTGGTATTCGGCTGAAGAGGGTCTGTACAAAGAGGCGGCGATCTTCACGCCGACAGAGGCCGCAGCCGTTGCATCGGTCTATGCGTTTTTCGTGGCAACCTTCGTTTACCGCGATATGGGACCGTTGGCGGCGCGGGACGGTCGCGAGAGGCGCAGCGTCTTGCGCGCGCCGCAGGCTCTGGTGACGGTGTGGTTCCATCGCGACACGAAGCAGGCGTTGTTTGATGCGGGCAAGTTGACTGTCACGCTGATGTTTGTGATCGCCAACGCGCTGATCCTGAAGCATGTTCTGACCGATGAACAGATCCCGCAGCACATCGCGGAGATGATGCTTTCGGCCGGGCTAGGGCCTGTGACCTTTCTGATCGTGGTCAACGTTATTTTGCTGATCGGCGGGCAATTCATGGAGCCGTCGGGGCTGTTGGTAATCGTTGCACCGCTGGTCTTTCCCATTGCGATCGAACTAGGGATCGACCCGATCCATCTGGGCATCATCATGGTGGTGAACATGGAAATCGGGATGATCACGCCGCCGGTGGGGTTGAACCTGTTTGTCACCTCGGGTGTGGCAGGCATGCCGATGATGGCCGTGGTGCGCGCTGCACTGCCGTTCCTCGCGGTTCTGTTTGTCTTCCTGATTATGGTGACCTACATCCCGTGGCTGTCGACGATGATCCCCAACGCGCTGATGGGTCCCGAGATAATCACGAACTAGCGTCGAGCGCTTTGACAATGGGCGAGAAATCGGCGGCGCTGAGGCTTGCGCCGCCGACCAAGGCTCCGTCGACATCGGGCACAGCAAAAATTTCGGCAGCGTTGCTGGCCTTGACCGAACCACCATAGAGCAGGGGCATGTCGCTTGCAGCGGCGCCAAGCGTGGATCGGATAAACTGGTGCACCTCGGCGATTTGCTCCAACGTCGGGATTTTGCCGGTGCCAATGGCCCACATCGGTTCATAGGCGATGACAACCAGTTGAACATCCGCGTCTTTTGGCAAAGAGCCGTCCAGCTGGGTGGCGAGATGATCCAGGGTGTCGCCGGCCTCGCGTTGCGCAAGGCTTTCGCCGATGCACAGGATCACTGTCAAGTTTTGCGCCAAAGCCGCCTGCATTTTGGCATGAACGTCAGCGTTGGTTTCGCCGTGATCCTGACGGCGTTCGGAATGGCCCAGGATGACGTGGCTCGCACCGGCATCGACCAGCATCTGCGCGCTTAGATCACCGGTATG
>JBGCDD010000251.1:0-8097 GCA_045105075.1 Sedimentitalea sp.
GCCTAAACGAGCACTTGGGGCGGCACGGAAACGGGACAGGTCCACCATACTTCGACTTGAACTTGTAGAATGTCCCCTGGCTGAGACCGTGCTTGCGGCACACCTCAGCAGTCGGCATCCCGGCTTCCTGCTCTTTGATCATCCCGATAATTTGGGCTTCTGTGAAACGGCTCTTTCGCATCTGTTTGCTCCTTCGAAAGGTTGAGCAACCTCTACATTAAAACGAAGCATGTTTCGGGGGGGCAGGGAACGCGCTCTACCGGCGAATAAGGCTGCATGACAGAATTTCAGACCCGTTGGATCTGCCACACCGACCAAAATTCCTTGTGTCGCGAGCCGGTAAGTCGCGCAAAAGGGGCTGACCGTCAGCGAACCGGACTAAATCTAGGGCGAACGCTAAGGTGGAGCGCGGAAACAACAACCTGAATGTCACGCGACGACGCATCCCCGGCCCAAACAAGTCCAACCGGCAGTACTCTCTCCCCATACGTACTGCCCAGCCTTCGCGGCTTTCTCTCTGAGAGATTTGCCAACGCCGGCAAAAGTCGACAACTCGCTGCCTTGGGGGCGTGAGCGGTTACCAACTGAGTTTCGCCGTCAGGTTCGAGGATGGACATGGCTGAAATGGGTGTGTGCGTTTCAAGTTGATCTTGCAAAATGTGGTAATCTCAACTGTCGCGGCCGACTGTTCGTGTGCGAACGGATAGGGCACGCGGCGCAAGATCGACACAAAGAGGTCAAGGGCGACACCAGATACAATCAGCCCTGCGCCATGGAATTCCACACACATAATCGCCACCAGTCGATGTGCCTTTGTCCGAAACATCAAGCGGGCTGTCCTGGGCCGCAGCAGATGTCGCTAAATCCGCAACCAGAGCCAACTTTGCATTTGAACATGGGTGGTCCTCTCGGGGATTGCGCCCATCCAAACGCCGCGGTCGGCCGAGCATGTCGTTGAAACAATCGGCACGGCGCTCCGGTCATCTGCTCAAAATCACAAGCTGGTTTCGTCACAATTATTCGACCAAGGCTCGAAACCTGAACCCACTCATCCGTAAGGGCGAACAATGATTGATCGCCTGAGGCAAATGGCGATTTTCGCACGGGTTGTTGACGAAGGCTCTTTTCGCGCGGCTGCCAAAGACATTGGCCTTGCCCCATCTCGGATCAGCGAAACAGTATCCGAACTTGAAACCTATTTGGGCGTCACATTGCTCTAGCGAACCACACGCAAGATTACGCTCACGAACGAGGGGCGGATCTTTTAGGCCCGCGTGGTCGAAATGCTGCGCAGCGCCGAGGCCGGGCTGAACGAGTTGAATACCCTGTCTCTGGACCCGGTGGGCGCTTTGAAAATTTCCCTTCCTGCGTTCCTCACGGCCGGCCCGCTTTCCACCGCAATTGCTGACTTTGCGCGCAAACATCCAAACGTTGCTTTTTCTGTGTCCTATTCGGATCTGCCGTTGAACCTGGTGGAAGATCGCTTTGACATGACGATCCGGGTTGGATGGCTTGACGACAGCGCGATGATGTCGCGCAAGCTGGCCGATGGGCAGCGTGTGCTGGTCGTGGGCACCCAATACGCGCAAGCGCGAAAAACGCCGCGACGTCCCGCCGATCTGGAAGATTGGGACTGGATCAGATATCAGCAACGCGCTGACACAACCCAGTTCACCTCAGCCAATGGTGAGATCGAAAAGGTCACAGGCAAGGCGCAGATTGAGGTCGATAGCATCGACGCGGTCTACCACTTTGCGGTTCAGAACATGGGCGCAACAATTTTGCCGTCCTTTCTTGCGGAACGCGGGATCAAGTCTGGTGAGTTGACCCGATTGCTTCCTGACTGGACACTTCGCGGCCTTGGGATTTACGCGGTTTGGCCCGATAAATCGCGGCGTGAAAGCCTGACCATGCTGTTTCTCCGGTTTTTGACCGAACAAGGTCTGTGCGCGCCGGATGAAAGCGACGCCTAACTCAACGCGCTGAGCACATGATGCACCAGGCCGTGCTTGAGCACATTGGCCGGCCATTAGGCATAAACGGTGATCGGTATCGGCTTCCATTCGCTGAATATTTCGACCATGGCACCCGACTTTAAATGCGCGTCGACCAGAAAATCAGGCAGTGCTGCCAGCCCTGCGCCGGCAAAGGCCAGACGAAAAAGCGCCACCGCATCATTGGATGACAACCGTGACTGAGGCCGGATTGTTTTCTTTTCTCTGCGGGCATTTTGCAGCACGACAGAACCCGCATGCACCTGAAACAGGACAACCCAATTCAGCGATTGCAGGTCCTGAAGTGACTCAATCGCGGGGTTGGCGTTCAGATACGCCGGGGCAGCAACCAATTTGCGTTTCACTCCGAACAAGGAGCGCGATGTTGGCGAATTGCTGTGTTTTTCGCCCATGCGGATCGCCAAATCAAACCCGTCGGCAAACAGTTCGCGGCGCGAACCTGAGAAATCCAACGTGATGTCAACCCGAGGATGTGCAACCGAATACGCGGCGATTTTTTGGGTCAACATGGATTGAGACAGCACCGAGGGTAACGTGATCCGCATCGCGCCACTTGGTTGGCGGGCAGACGACGAAAGAGCCTCCAGTTCTCCCTCGACCGCGTCCAGCATCTTGTGCGTTGCGTCCAGCAGCCGCTCTCCATCTGGCGTCAGGGATAGTTTTCGTGTGGAACGGTATAGCAATGCGACACCCAAATGCTCTTCCAGCTGGGAAACGTGATGGCTGAAAACAGAGGGCGACAGGTTCAGCTCGCGGGCGGCTCCCCGGAACGAGCCTTGGTCAATGGTCTTGGAAAAGATGGCCATTTGGCGCAGACGGTCAATCACGATTACACCACAATCGCCAAAGCGGCGGGTATGGACGCCGAAAGCCAGGCGAGTCTTGACACTGTTGTGGCTTTCATGGGCGCAATGGGCGGTGGTGATATGGCCACGCTGACCGCTCTGACGGTGGATGATATGGTCTGGGCCAATGAGGACGACAAGGCGATGCCTTGGATTGGTCCGTGGCAGGGCAAAGAGGGAATTCTGAAATTCCTTGGCCTCTTTGGCGAGAATTTTCAGACCACGCAATGGGTCAACGAAGACCAATTTGCCTTTGGCGATACTGTTGCGATCTTTGGTAAGATGAACGGCGTTACCACAAAATCCGGTGCGGAAATCGGCGAGTTCATTTTTGGCTTAAGGGCCAAGGTGAAAGACGGCAAGGTGGTGCTCTGGATCTGGTTGGAAATCAGTTATGCTGTGAGCAAAGCCTTCAACGCGGCGTGATCTTTGCGCCCATACAAAAACCCGGACAAAAAAGGCGTACGCAATCCCGTGCGCGCCTTTTTACGAGCCTATGATACGCGGCCCAGGCCCCACACAGCCCACCAACAGGTCAAGGAGAGCAAAGTGAAACGATTTTCCAAAACACGCCACGGTGCTCGTCGCCGCCTGCCTTGTGCTACCCGTCGTGGCACAAAGTGGTGATTTGCCAATGCGGGAAGGCGCGAGGCCGCAAACCACCAATGGCGTGCCCCACGTACAGATCGACGCTCAAGATGATCTACTCACTGACCTCCAAGGCGGAACTGGATGTGGTTTTGCAATTGGTGGACAGCTCCTACAGCTACGGTACGGGGCTGTCGCTTTAGCGCTCGCGCGGCCCTTCAAATCGAAACGACGGCGCGGACATTCGCGAGTGGTGAGGGACCAGAGCGATGTGTCAACACACCCGCCATCGCATTGATCGCGCAGGGCGGTTGGTTTCGCGTCATCGATGGCGGGCCAGAAACGCGTCAGTGTCCGCTGTGTTGGGCCGAACGCCGGCAAAAACCTCGACATAACGACAGCCAGCCTCGGCGCGTTTCGCGCGGGGTTCGGTGATTCGCATCGAATAATACCCGGTTTGCGTCAATATCGCCGTAAGGGCGCGGTAATGAGCGATATCCGGAGCGGTGCCGAACCTGATGAACAGGTCGGTGACGGCTCCGAGACGCTGTTCGTCCGAGGCGTCAACAAGGGTTTGCAGGTCCGGATCCGTGCGGGCCCAGTTTCGGATGGCCAGATCGAGCGCTGCGTCAAACAGATCGGGGTCAATCCAGCAATCAATCAGGTTGAAAAGCGCTTCACAAAGACTGTCCGCCGGCTGCGCGCATTTTCGCACCATGACCCCGGTGTTGCGGTTTTTCCAAAGATCAATAATTGCTTTGTGCAGCTCGGGCACGTCTTTGAAATGCCAATAAAACCCGGTGCGTGTCAGACCCAGACGTTTGGCCAGCGGCATTACCTTCACGGCGTCTATCCCGTCGCTCACCAACAGATCATAGGCGGCGTCCAGCCACATTTCGCGGCTGGCCCTTGGACGAGACTGGGGGCGGGATATTGGGGTTGGGGCCATGCAAGGAAGAATAACGAACTTGACACAAGTGTCAATTTTGAAGTCATACTTGACATAACTGTCACTTTTTGAGGCCGCAAAATGTCAAATGATCCCTTGTTGCAACCCTTTCAGCTCAAGCATCTGACGCTGAAGAACCGGATCATGACGACCAGCCATGAACCGGCCTATCCCGAAGATGGGATGCCAAAAGAGCGCTACGCCGCCTATCACGCCGAACGCGCCAAAGCAGGCGTCGCCTTGGCGATGACGGCGGGATCGGCCGCGGTCAGCAAGGACAGCCCGCCGGTTTTCAACAACATCCTAGCTTATCGCGACGATGTGGTGCCATGGATCAAGAACCTGACGGACGCGGTGCACGATCATGGCTGCGCGGTTATGATCCAGCTGACCCATCTGGGCCGGCGTACAACCTGGAACAAGGGTGATTGGTTGCCGTCTTTGTCGTCCTCCAAACACCGCGAACCTGCGCACCGGGCCTTTCCCAAACTGATTGAGGATTGGGACATCGACCGCATCATCACGGATTTTGCCGACGCGGCCGAGCGGATGCAGGCAGGCGGCATGGACGGGATCGAATTGCAGGTCTACGGCCATCTGCTCGATCAGTTCTGGTCGCCGCTGACCAACGATCTTTCCGGCCCCTACGGCGCGGATACGCTGGAAAACCGGATGCGGTTTCCGATGGATGTTCTGGCAGCCATCCGCAAACGCGTCGGCTCCGGCTTTATCGTTGGGCTGCGCTATACGGCGGATGAGGCGCAAAAGGGCGGGATCACGGCGCAGGACGGGCTGGAGATTTCCAAGCGGCTTGCGGCAACCGGGCAGGTGGATTTCCTGAACGTTATTCGCGGGCGTATTCACACTGACCCGGCCATGACCGATCTGATCCCGGTGCAGGGCATGAAAAGCGCACCGCACCTTGATTTCGCGGGCAGCGTCAAGGCCGCGACGGGGATGCCCACATTCCACGCCGCGCGCATCCCCGATGTGGCGACCGCCCGGCATGCCATTCAGGCGGGGCTGCTGGATATGGTTGGCATGACGCGCGCGCACATGGCCGATCCGCATATCGTGCAAAAGATCATCGAGGGCCGCGAGGACGATATTCGCCCCTGCGTTGGCGCCACTTATTGTCTTGACCGGATTTATCAAGGCGGCGAGGCCTTGTGCATTCACAACCCTGCCACCGGTCGTGAATTGACGATGCCCCATAAGATTTCGCGCGCCAAAACACGCAAGTCTGTGGTTGTTGTGGGGGCTGGTCCTGCTGGTTTGGAAGCGGCCCGCGTTGCCGCAGAACGGGGCCATAGCGTGACGGTGTTTGAAGCTGCAAGCGAGGCGGGTGGGCAAATACGATTGACCGCGCAAAACCCACGGCGCCGCGAAATGATCGGCATCATCGACTGGCGCATGGCGCAATGTGCCGCGCGCGACGTGACATTCCATTTCAATGCCTTTGCCGAGGCGGATGACGTCACCGCGTTGGCCCCGGATGTGGTGATCATCGCGACAGGTGGTTTGCCCAATATGGAACTGTTTGAAAAGAAGGGCGAACAGGCCCATGCTGTGTCCTGCTGGGATATCATTTCGGGCGATGTCAAACCGTCAGGCCGGGTTCTGATTTATGACGAAAGCGGCGATCACCCCGCCTTGCAGGCCGCCGAAACCGCCGCCAATGCGGGCTGTGAGGTCGAGATCATGACACCCGATCGCACCTTCTCGCCCGAGGTGATGGCGATGAATTTGGTGCCCTATATGCGCAGTCTGCAGGGCCAAAATACAACTTTCACAGTCACGCGCCGGTTGCTGGATGTGACGCGCGCGGGCAACAGTCTGATTGCGCGCATCGGCACCGATTACAGCGATC
The DNA here is from genome assembly GCA_045105075.1 of Sedimentitalea sp. Lineage (GTDB taxonomy): Bacteria > Pseudomonadota > Alphaproteobacteria > Rhodobacterales > Rhodobacteraceae > JBGCDD01. Next base: position 6,268 of record JBGCDD010000251.1, read on the forward strand.
TGGTTGAGGATAAAGAGGTTGATCAGGTGGTGGTCAATTACGGCACCCTGCCGTTGGATGACCTTTACTTTGATCTCAAACCGATGTCGTCCAACGCAGGCGCCGTGGACCATGACGCTTTGATTGATGGCTTGCCACAGACCCTGAAGCGCAACAAAGACGGCAAATTTCAACTGTTTCGCATTGGCGATGCGGTGTCTGCGCGCAACACTCACGCGGCCATTTACGATGCTTTGCGATTGATGAAGGATATCTGACATGCGCAGCGTCAAAACCATCCACGTGGTTTCGGCCCATGCTGAGGGCGAGGTTGGCGATGTGATCGTGGGCGGCGTGGCGCCACCACCAGGTGCGACCTTGTGGGAGCAACGCAATTGGATCGCCCGGGACCAGACCCTGCGCAATTTCATGCTGAACGAGCCGCGCGGCGGGGTCTTTCGCCACGTTAACCTGCTGGTGCCGCCCAAGAACCCTGAGGCGCAGATGGGCTGGATTATCATGGAGCCAGAAGACACACCGCCGATGTCGGGATCAAATTCGATCTGCGTGGCGACTGTGCTGCTTGAGACGGGAATTGTTGCGATGATTGAGCCTGTGACCCACATGGTGTTGGAGGCGCCGGGTGGCTTGGTCCGCATCTGTGCGCGGTGTCGCAATGGCAAAGCCGAACAGATCAGCGTGCAGAATATTGCCTCTTTTGCCGGTGAACTGGATGTGGCGTTGAGCGTTCCGGGATTGGGCACGATCCGCGTTGACACCGCTTTCGGGGGCGACAGCTTTGTGGTTGTCGACGCAGCTGCGCTTGGCTTTGATCTGGTGGCAGGCGAGGCCAAGGCGCTGGCTGATCTCGGGGTTGCGATCACCAATGCTGCGAATGCGCAAATGACGTTCCATCATCCCGAAAATCCCGATTGGCAGCATATATCGTTCTGCCTGTTTGCCGGGCCGATCACGCGCGACGGCAAGGATTTGCACACTTCGGCAGCTGTTGCGATCCAACCGGGCAAGATTGATCGCTCGCCCACGGGCACAGCGGCCTCGGCCCGCATGGCCTTGCTGCACGCCAAAGGCCAGATGCAAATCGGCGAGACATTCACCGCGCGCTCGATCATCGGGTCGCACTTTCACGGGCGCATCGTTCAGACCACAAACGTCGCAGACATTCCCGCCATCATCCCCGAAATCAGCGGTCAGGCGTGGATCACCGGCACACATCAGCATATGCTTGACCCAACGGATCCCTGGCCAGAAGGATACCGGCTGAGCGATACTTGGCCCGACAATGGGTCGCGCAATACCTAGGAGAGTGACCCATGCCAGAGACTGTAAATCTTGAACTTGATGAAATCGCCGCTCTGACCCGCGAGGTTTTGATGGCAAACGGGGCCGACGCCGCCAATGCAGGGGCAGTGTCGCAAACCGTCACCAAAGCCGAACGTGATGGTGCCTTGTCTCACGGGCTGTTCCGGGTTCCGGGCTATGTCACAGCGCTCAAAAGCGGCAAGGTTGACGGCAAGGCGCGCCCAAAGCTCGACACAAAAACGCCGGTGGTTCTGACCTGCGATGCGCAGAATGCCTTTGCCCCGATGGCGCACCAAGCCTGTTTGCCGCAGGTGATCGAAACCGCCAAGACATTTGGTCTTGCGGGGGTCTCAATCCGGCGCTCGCATCATTTTGCAGCGCTTTGGCCCGAGGTTGAGGCCATCGCGGAGGCGGGTCTGGTTGGCATCACCTGCGTGTCCTATCTGCCTTGGGTTGCTCCCCACGGGGGTCGAAAACCGATCTTTGGCACCAACCCATTCGGCTTTGCATGGCCGCGCCGGGACGCCT
>JBGCDD010000252.1:0-15211 GCA_045105075.1 Sedimentitalea sp.
TGGCGGCATGATCGTGGCGCCATTGGTGATGCCCGAAGTGATCACCGGCCTGTCATTGCTGGTGTTTATCATCACGCTCAATCAACTCATCGGCTGGCCCTCTGAGCGCGGGTTCATGACCATCACGATCGCGCATATTACGTTTTCGATGGCCTATGTGGCCGTCACCATTCAGGCCCGCTTGACGGGAATGGGCCAGGACCTGGAAGAAGCGGCCGCAGATCTGGGGGCCAAGCCCTTCAAGGTGCTGACGGCGATCACTTTGCCGCGCCTGACCCCGGCGCTGGTTTCTGGTTGGTTGCTGGCCTTTACCCTGTCGCTGGATGATCTGGTGATCGCCAGTTTCGTCACCGGACCCGGCGCGAACACCCTGCCGATCCTGATATTCTCGCGCATCCGGGTTGGTCTGAGGCCAGACATCAACGCGTTGGCCACAATCATTATTCTGGTTATTTCCGTTTGTGTCGCCATCGCCGCGATCCTGATGTTGCGCCAACAACGGGCGCTGGAACGAGACCAAAGAATGGCACAAGGCGAGGAACACTAGAGTGGATGCAACGACGGCCCCAAAGAAACGACGCACCGCCTCTCGGGAAGTCCGTCGCAAGCAGCTGATCATGGCGGCGATAGATTGCATTTCCAAGCGCGGCTTTGCCCAGACCACCCTGCGCCACGTGACGGAAAAGGCGAAACTTTCGCACGGGGTGGTCAATTACCACTTCGACAGCAAAGAGGCTCTTTATGATGCGACCCTGGGGTTTTTGGCAGCCGAGCATTATGCCACCTGGACGCACTACCTCAGCGCGGCTGGCCCAACGGCGCCGCAACGTCTCGAGGCGATCATTCGCGCAGATTTTGACAAGAAAATTTGCACGCGCAAGCGGTTGGCCGTGTGGTTTGCGTTCTGGGGCCAGGCGAAATACCGGCCCAATTATCTGAAGATCCACAACAGCTTTGACAACGAGCGCTACAGTGAAATCGTCAGGATTTGCGAAGAAATCATCCCCGCAGGCGACACCAAGGACAAAGATGTTGCGCAGGCCGCGCGCATTATTGAATCCCTGGTGGATGGCGCCTGGCTTTGTCTGATGCTCTACCCTGAGATCGCTGATCGCAAAGTGTCGCGCGATGATTGCCTGCACACTCTGGCGATGTTGTTCCCTGATCACTTCCCGGCTCAATCCGCCAGCTGAAAGCGCTCAGGTGATTGCAACCTGCGCATAGTATTTCTTGATGAACTGCGGGATTTTCCAGCTGCAGACGGTCCCTTTCGGGATAAAAAAGCAATCTCCCGCTGTGACAGTGTGAACTGTGCCATTTTCTTCGGTGATCACAGCCTCGCCTTCGATCACTTTGACAAACTCATGCACGGAAAACGGCTCCATTTCGAATTCGCCAGTTTCGCTCGACCACAGCCCAACGGTCATGTTGCCGGCGTCATTGGTAAAGGCCACGTGGTCGCGTTCAACCGGCGCGCCGGGCTGTGACGCAATGTCCATGGGCGCGTCAGGGTCCATCACAACAACTGCCGCATCTGCCGCGCTCGGGGTTGTTGGTTGCGCATTTGGGTCGACGTAGGTGATGAAGAATTTCCTGAGGTATTCGTCCTGTTTCCAGCTCATCTCGGCGCCATTTCGCAAGGCAACGCAATCGCCCGGCCCGGCCGGATGCGCCACCCCGTTGGCGTCGATCATGGCAAAACCGCCCTCAAGCACCCAAATGAATTCGTCGCCGGGATAGGGGCCAAACGCCTCTTGCATAGTGGTCGTGTCCCAAACCCCAACTGTCAGTCCGATGGCCGGGTCTTCGTAAAACAGATGCCAATGCTGTTTGGGCAACGGTGATTGAAAATCCGCTGGATCGAGGTCCAGGGCGGTTAGGCCAACATCATTTGGACCGTTGGCAGACAGATGGATCAGGCGCGGTGTCGGTGTCATTGGAAACCTCTTTTGACGGATCAAAGGGAAGCAGGATCTGCCCCGTAATATGCTCTTGACTCGCGGTGATTTGCAACAAATGATTGAATGATCGTTCAGATAGAGCCAGACGTGTAACATTCTGATTTATAGTGTTTTCCGCCCGAAGATCGACACAAGACCAGACGAGGAATCTTCAACATGAGGACCACCACATGAGCCGTGATCCACGATTTGACATCCTCTTTGAGCCGGTCAAGATCGGCCCCGTCACAGCGCCCAACCGGTTTTATCAAGTCCCCCATTGCAATGGCATGGGCCATCAATACCCGTCATCAATGGCTGAGATGCGCGGTGTAAAGGCCGAAGGCGGTTGGGGCGTTGTGAACACCGAGGAATGCGAAATCTCGCATACCTCCGAATTGACCAGCGCCATCGAGGGCCGTCTGTGGGACGACAGCGACATACCCGTTTTGGCCAAGATGGTGGCCAAAATCCATGCGCATGGTGGCCTTGCCGGGATCGAGCTTGCCCATCTGGGCGCAGGTGTGGCCAATAACTACAGCCGTGAAATCCCGATGGGACCCGCCGCGCGCCCGATTGACCTAACCGATCCGGTCCATGCCCGCGCCATGGACAAGGCCGACATCAAAGCCTTCCGCAAGATGCATGTCGATGCGGCGATCCGCTCTCGGAACGCGGGTTTCGACATCGTCTATGTCTATGCCGGTCATGACATGACGACGCTGATGCATTTCCTGCAAGCTGACCGCAATGATCGCTCGGACGAATATGGCGGCAGTCTTGAAAACCGTGTCCGGCTGTTGCGCGAAGTGATAGAAGACACCAAAAACGCCATCGGCGATACTTGCGCCGTGGCCGTGCGTCTGGCGGTGGACGAAATGAAAGGCACGCGCGGCATTTCCAGCAACGGCGAAGGCCGCGAAATTGTCGAGATGCTCGCCGAACTGCCCGACCTGTGGGATGTGAACGTCAGCGGTTGGGAAAACGACAGCGCCACGTCGCGCTTCACCGATGAGGGGTATCAAACCGACTATATCCGCTTCGTCAAACAGGTCACATCCAAGCCAGTGGTCGGCGTGGGGCGGTTCACCTCGCCTGACACGATGGTGTCTTTGGTCAAATCGGGGGTGCTGGATCTGATTGGGGCGGCACGTCCGTCCATCGCCGACCCGTTTTTGCCCAACAAGATCAAAGAAGGCCGTGTGGAAGACATTCGCGAATGCATCGGGTGCAACATCTGTGTGTCAGGCGATTTTCTGAGCTCGCCGATGCGGTGCACACAAAACCCGACAATGGGCGAAGAATGGCGCAAAGGCTGGCACCCGGAACGGATCGCACCCAAATCTGCTGACGAAACGGTCCTGATTGTCGGCGGCGGCCCTGCGGGACTGGAAGCAGCCCGCGCCCTGGGCCAGCGCGGATACGAGGTCACTTTGGCAGAAGCGCGCGATCGTCTGGGCGGACGCGTGGACATCGAAAGCCAACTGCCCGGGCTTACGCAATGGCGACGCGTTGCCGATTACCGCGCATACCAGATCAGCCAGATGAGCAATGTCTCGACCTACCTCAACAGCCCGTTGGACATCCATCAAGTGCTGGAATTTGAACCTGATCACATCGTTATGGCCACCGGATCAGACTGGGACACCACCGGCATCGGGCGCTCAAACCGGCGCGCCATCGCCGGGCATGATTGCGGTGTCGTCATCGGCGTCGATGCGATTTGTGCAGGAACGGCGCCGACTGGCCCCGTGGTGATCTTTGACGATGACTATTACTATATGGCTGGCGTGCTGGCCGAAAAATTGCGCCTCGACGGGCACGATGTCACCTATGTGACGCCGATGGCGGATGTATCGCATTGGACCCACAACACCATGGAACAGGGCCGCATTCAGGCGCGTCTGATCGAGTTGGGCGTGACGATCATCGCGCACCATAACCTGGTTGGAATTGCCAATGACCACGTCACCCTCAGCTGTGTGTTCACCGACGCTTTGAAAACCATATCCAGCGGCACGGTGATCCCTGTGGCCATGCGCAATCCCAAGTCGGACCTGTTCACACGCCTGCAAGGGCAGGTGCCGTCGGTGAGCCGAATTGGCGATTGCCACGCGCCGGGCACGATCGCGGCGGCGGTTTATGCGGGCCATCGATATGCGCGTGAACTCGGCGTGCCACCGCAGGACGGCGTGCCGTTCCGCCGCGAACTGCCTGCGCTGGCGGTGGATTGATCCATGGCGCGTGATCCCCGTTACGATGTGCTGTTCGAGCCGGTCCAGATCGGGCCCGTCACCGCCAAGAACCGGTTCTATCAGGTGCCCCACTGCAATGGCATGGGCCGCAGCTATCCGTCCTCGATGGCCGAAATGCGCCGCATCAAGGCTGAAGGCGGTTGGGCCGTTGTCACCACCGAAGAGGTCGAAATTCACCCCTCCGGTGATCATTCCCCGTGGATGGGCGGCCGCCTGTGGGAGGACAAAGACATTCCGGTTCTGGCGCGCATGTGCGACGGCGTGCATCAGCACGGCGCGCTTGCTGGGTGCGAGCTGAACCACGCCGGCGTCATGGCCGCGAACCGCTACAGCCGCGATGTGCCGCTGGCCCCCAGTCACACGCCCGTTGCTATGCCCGATCCGGTTCAGGCCCGCGCGATGGACCTGTCCGACATCCGCAACCTGCGGCGTTGGCATCGCGACGCCGCATTGCGGGCAAAACAGGCCGGGTTTGACATCATCTATGTCTATGCCGGTCACCAGCTTTCGACGATCTCGCATTTCCTGTCGCCCTACCGCAATCGACGCAGCGATGCCTATGGCGGATCACTTGAAAACCGCGCCCGCCTGCTGCGCGACGTGCTTGAAGACACCCGCGACGCTGTGGGGGATACCTGCGCCATCGCCATTCGCCTGTCGGTTGATGAATTGCTGGGTCCGCAAGGCATCACCAGCGACGGCGAAGGGCGCGATCTGGTCGAAATGCTGGCCGAGCTGCCCGACCTGTGGGACGTAAACATCAGCGGTTGGGAGAACGACAGCGCGACCTCTCGGTTCAAGAGCTCGGGCTATCAGGAAGACTACATCCGTTGGGTCAAATCGGTCACATCCAAGCCGGTGGTGGGGGTTGGGCGCTATACTTCACCCGACGCGATGGTGTCGCTGGTCAACGGCGGCGTGCTGGATTTCATTGGTGCGGCGCGCCCCTCGATCGCGGATCCGTTTTTGCCCAACAAAATCGACGAAGGCCGGGTCGAGGACATCCGCGAATGCATCGGCTGCAATATCTGCGTGTCAGGCGACAACACCTTTGTCCCGATCCGGTGCACGCAAAACCCAACCATGGGCGAAGAATGGCGCAAGGGATGGCACCCTGAAAAGATCGCACCCGCCCCGGCGGAGCAAAGCGTTTTGATCATCGGCGCCGGACCTGCGGGGCTTGAAGCGGCGCGCGCTCTGGGGCAGCGTGGCTACCGGGTGACCCTGGCCGACCGCGCCACACAATTGGGCGGGCGATTGCGCGACGAGCGACGATTGCCCGGACTCGCCGAGTGGGGCCGCGTGGTCGATTACCGCGCCTGGCAAATCGGGCAGATGCCCAATGTCGAGGTGTTTCTCGACAGCGACATGAGCGCGCAGACGGTGCAAGAGTTTGGCGCCGATCATGTGGGGCTTGCCACTGGTGCCAAATGGACCCGCGACGGTATTGGCCGCGAAAACCCGCGCGGAATTGACATCGACCAAGGCGCTCATGTTCTGTCGCCCGATGATATCATGGCCGGTCAGCGCCCCGATGGCGCAGTGGTGATTTTTGACGACGATCACTTTTACATGGGCGGCTTGCTGGCCGAACTGCTGTGTCAGGAGGGCCACGATGTCACCTTTGTGACCCCGTCGGCCTATGTCTCGGAATGGACCTCTCAGACCCTCGAACAACACCGCATTCAATCGCGCCTGATGAAAAGGGGCGTCACGGTTCATCTGTCGCACAATCTCACCCAGATTGGGGCGGACACGGCGACCCTTGTCTGTGGCTACACCGGGGCCGAAACCAAACTGAACGACACCACGGCCTTGCTGGTGACAATGCGCGCGCCACATGACGCTCTCTATCACGATCTGGTCGGGCTTGACCTGCCCTCGCTGACGCGGATTGGCGATGTGCTGGCCCCCGGCACCATCGCAGCGGCCGTTTACGCAGGCCACCGCTTTGCCCGCGAGTTGGGCACAGCTGACCTCCCGAATGTGCCATTTCGGCGCGAACTTCCCGCCCTTGCGCCACTTGATTGACCGGAGACACCCATGCCGCACGATCCCCGCTATGACCTGTTGTTCTCGCCGCTCAAAATCGGGCCGGTCACCACCAAGAACCGGTTCTTTCAGGTGCCCCATTGCACTGGCATGGGCTATCTGCGGCCCCGAATGCTGGCCGATATGCGCGAGGTCAAGGCCGAGGGGGGCTGGGGTGTTGTGTGCACCGAATATAACTCGATCCACCCGTCTTCAGACGATCTCAAATACGCGTCAGCCTCGCTGTGGAACGACAGTGACATTCGCGCGCACCGGTTGATGACCGACAAAATCCATGCCCATGGGGCGCTGGCCGGGGCCGAGCTTTGGTATGGCGGGTCGCGCAGTGCCAATCTGATGACCCGGGAAGTGCCGCTTGATCTGGACAGCCTGCCCAATGCGGTGGGCCATCCGTTCCAGACCCGCGCGATGGACAAAAACGATATCAAAACCTTGCGCCGTTGGCATCGCAAAGCCGCGCTGAGGGCGCGCGACGCTGGCTTTGATATCGTCTATGTCTATGCCACACACGGATATTTGCTGGCCAATTTCCTTGATCCAAGCCGCAACAGCCGCGGTGACGAATATGGCGGCAGCCTGGAAAACCGCACCCGGCTGGTGCGCGAATTGATCGAAGAAACCAAAGACGCCGTGGGCGACCGCTGCGCTGTTGCAGTGCGTTTTGCGGCCGATGAACATATCGGCGAGAACGGCGTTCCCATCACCGGCGAGCGGCGCGACATGTTCGAAATGCTCGCGCCTTTGCCCGACCTGTGGGACATCAACATCGCGGATTACGGGGTCGAGATGGGCGTCTCGCGGTTCACCAAAGAAGCCGCGCTTGAGCCCTATATGAGTTTCGTCAAATCAGTCACCGACAAGCCGGTCGTTACGGTCGGGCGATTTACGTCGCCCGATACGATGGTCGGCCAGATCAAACGCGGCGTTACCGACCTGATCGGGGCGGCGCGCCCGTCAATTGCAGACCCGTTTTTGCCAGCCAAAGTTCAATCCGGAGATGTGGACAACATCCGTGAATGCATCGGCTGCAATATCTGCTATTCCGGCGACAGCCTTGGTGTTCCGATCCGGTGCACGCAAAACCCGACAATGGGCGAGGAATGGCGCAAAGGCTGGCACCCTGAAAAGATCGAGGCAAAAGCCAGCGACGCGCACGTTCTTGTGGTTGGCGCCGGTCCTGCCGGGCTTGAGGCGACCCGCGCTTTGGGTCAGCGGGGATACCAGGTAACCCTCGCCGAAGCGACACGCAGTGTGGGCGGGCGCGTGCCTCGCGAAGCCGCATTGCCGGGGATGAGCGAATACATCCGCGTGAAAACCCACCGCGAACACCAAATCAGGCAGATGCCCAACGTCGATGTGTTTCTCGAAAGCCCGCTGACGGCGAAAGATGTGCATGACGTTGGAGCCGATCATGTGGTCCTGGCCACTGGTGCCACATGGCGCAAAGACCGATTTGATGGCAATCGCTACGTCTCGGTTGCTCCGGCGGGCAGCAACCCGCAAATTCTGACCGCCGATGACATCATGGATGGCAAAATGCCGGATGGGCCAACGCTGGTGTACGACGAAGACGGGTACTATCTCGCCGGGGTGATTGCCGAAAAAATACGCGCGGCGGGGGCCGATGTTACCTATGTCACGCCCGCCGATGCGGTGTCGCAGTGGGCCGAGAATTCCGCAGAACGCTGGCAGGTGCGCACTCATATGATGCGGCTTGGCATTGGTATCGAGCTGTCCAAATCGCTGTTGTCCTTCGACGGCAAACAAGCCGTCCTGACCTGTGAATACTCTGGCGCTGAAACCGCAGCAGACGTTGCATCGATTGTCATGGTCACTCAGCGCAAAACCAACAATGGTCTCTATCGCGCCTTGGTTGATGGTGTGGGGGGTAATGTGGCGTCGCTGCCTTTTACCCTCACCCGTATCGGCGACTGTGACGCACCAGCCATCATCGCCGCAGCCGTCTATGCAGGTCACAAATACGCTCGCGAACTGAACGGGTGCGCAGACGCCGATGATCCGCTGCGCCACGACCGCATTGATGTGGGTGAAACCCCGGAAGGCGCCCATTTGACGGGCATCACGGCGCAAGGCGCCAGCGACACATATCTGAACACCCTGAAACTCTACTACGAAGAAGAAATCGAGGGCGAAGCCTACTTTAATGCCCTGGCGGACAGGTTTCCAAACGCGGATCAAAAGCTCAAGATGCGGTTGCTCGCGCAAGTCGAGGCCTATACCGCAACGGCCGTGGCCCCTTTGCTTTCCCAGTATGGTCTAAAGCCGCGCGAAACGGCTGGTTTGCAAGCGTCTGGACAAAAACAGGCCAAGAATGCCCCGGCGGATTGGGATGATCTTTTGGCCGACATGCGCAGGCTTTTTCCCGGTTATGTGGTGGACTTTCAAAACCTTGAAGCCCTTGCCCCACCGCAAGACTTGCCGCTGTTGAAGGTAATGACAGCCCATGAGGTTGCCGCCGTGGCGTTTTTGGAGGCCGAAGCCGCGGGCGCATCCGACAGCGACGCACCTTTGTGGCGCTACCTGTCCACTGGCGCCGCCTGAAGACCTAGCCAAGACATTGCTTTTCGACCGGAAACCGGGCGCTGATGGCAAATGACAATCCGTGCAGCTCACCCCTGGTCAGTTCCGGCCAGGCGGTGTGCTGTTTCTGACTGGAAACACGATCGGCACATGCCGGACAGGATGACCCAACAGTCCTGGACGTGTCCGAGCAAGACTTGTTGGACGACTTGACTGTTGGGAAAAAGGGTCGAAGGCGCGTTTGTGCTGCGCAATTACCAGACCAAACCTGCGCGCCCATCAATGATTTGTGCTGACATTGTCCTGTTTCCAACGCTGTTCCAAAAACTCCCGAACATCTCGACAAGATCTTGCTGATCAACAAATCCAACGCACAGCGCGCCGTTCTGGCAAGCCTCAAGGGCGCTTTGACAAAGCGTCGGATGGCAAGCTTGGGGCCGAAATCGGCGCGGAGGTTACGATCGATTCCGTACCGACGACACCCAAGCGATAGCGATCATAAGTGCCGCAATGTCTGGGATCATTGTGAGAGCGAAAATGAATTACAGCAATGCGCTAGATGTTTTGCAGCAACTGAAAGCCTTGCCCAAAGAACAGAACGTCAGGCGGCTACGGGTCGGGTCAATTCTTGGGATGGCTCGTCAATGATCTGGCTGAGAGGATCCAAAAGCGCCACCGAACAGTTCCAGCTCGCCCTCCGCAAACGGGCGCAATTGATTGCTAGACCAGCCCTCATGTGAAAACCGCGCGCGTTATCTCAAATCCCGAGCGACATCGGACCAACCAAAACATCATCTGCTTCAACACTATCCAGACGGACAGATCATTGAATGCCCCCCTCCTCGTAAATTTAAAATGCACTGCCGGGCAACAGATATGCCGTGATCAATTTGTTCCGCGTGGACAGCGAAGTACTCTGACGCGCAATGCAAAGTTAATCTCTGGTGTTGCTCTAGAAGCTATCAAATACGCTGTGCCAAACTGTGACAGGTCCAAAACAGTTTCGTGAGCATTTTTGCGTGGTCAGATATTTCGAGTTTTGGCGCGTTTAGCGGACAAAAAGCAGCGCCGTGCTTGGCACGTAGGTTACGATCATGAGAACGACCAAAATGAGTGCGATGAATGGCAAAACAGCGCGGCAAATCGTCAGGAAATTCTCTTTGAATGCCGTCATCGCGACGATGATGTTCAACCCAAGCGGCGGTGTCAGAAAACCGATCTCAAGATTGATCACCATGATAACCCCGAAATGCACTGGATCGATCCCGTAGGCCATGGCAGGCGCCAGCAAGAGAGGCGCGAGGATCAAAATGGCGCTGATGACGTCGAACAGGCAGCCGACCACCAACAACAATAGGTTGACCGCCAAAAGAAACATGATGGGGTTGGACGTGACTTCGGTGATCCAGAATGCCAGGGCGTCGGGAATTTCTTCGATTGTGAGGATCGTCTTGATCGACAAGGCAACAGCGACGATGGGAAACAGCATCCCCAAAAGCTTGGCTGTTTCGACCGCCGTTGCGTAAAAATCCAGTAATTTGAGTTCGCGGTGGATGAAAACCTCGACAAACAAGGCGTAGACCAATGCGACTGCGGCCGCTTCGGTTGCTGAAAAATAGCCCGAGTAAATGCCACCCAACAGGATGACGGGCAGCATGGCGGACCATCCGCCGCGCATGATCGCCCGACCAAACTCGGCTGGATCGAACTTTTGCGCGGGCATTTTGCGGTTGACCCACACCGAATAGACCGCAAGCAACACGGCAATCATGATCCCCGGAATGATGCCTGCCAGAAACAGGTCAGCAATCGACGTTTCAGTTACAATACCGTACAAGATCAACGGGATAGAGGGGGGAATTATGATGCCAAGTGTGCCGCCAGAGGTCAATGCCCCCAGTGCAAATTGCTTGTCATAGCCTTCGTTCAGCAAGGCGGGATACATGATTGTGCCCACAGCCAACAACGTGACCGGAGACGACCCCGAGATCGCCGCAAAAATGGCGCAGCTCAAGATCGCGGCCACGGCCAGACCGCCGGGCAGCGGGCGGGTGATCGCCACCGCCAGGTCGATCAGACGTTGGGCGATGCTGCCACGCGTCATCACGCTGCCGGCAAGCAAAAACATGGGGATCGCAAGCAACAGCGAATTGTCCAGGCTGATCCAGACGTCTTCGGCCAGATATTCCAGGCGACCATCGCCCCAAACCAGATGCACGTAAGCCGCCGAGCCAAGCAAAATGACAATCACGTTTTGACGCAAGGCCAGCGCGCCAAGGATCAGCGCCAACAGGACAACGGCTGCCATGTCTAATGGACCCCGTCGGCGGCTGGTTTGAGCGACGGGCGCAGTGCAAAAATTCCATGCTTGAGAGCGCAAGACATAAAGGCATAAGGAATGATGATCTGCAGCGGCCAGACAACAAAGTAAAAGACCGGCGCGCGGTCCTGTGCCTCCATCGAGACGCTGACAAAGCTCCAGGCGACCACGGCGGACGCGATAAAAAAGGCGCATGACATCCCGTCACCGATACGGATGGCAGTCGCTTCGCGCCCTTTGAACACAAAATCCATAAAACCGGGTCGCAGATGTGCGTTATCAGAAGTGGCCAGCGTCAGGCCCAGAAACCCCGCGATGATCGCGCCGTAAACTGCCAGTTGGTCCGCCCCAAGAAAGGCGGTGCCGAACACCTCGCGGCCAACCACGTCACAGATCAGCAATGTGGCGACGGTTGCATAGGCCCCCGTCGCCACCAGGCTTTCAACAAAGCGCAGACTCCGCAGCAGTTGGATCATCTAACGCTTCTCCAGTTTTACGAACAAGACGCCTTGGCGGCCTGGATGGCGGCCCATTTGGCGGCCGCATCGTCGCCCATCGAGCCCAGGATCGACTCTTGTGCGGCTGGTGCCAGCGCTTTCCACTGCGCCAATTCGGCGTCAGACAAGGTGATGATCGTCGTCCCTTCGCCTTCGGTTTTTTTCAAAAGCGCGACTTCCGCGCCGCGCAAAGCCGCCCGAAGGTTCAGGAAAATGGGCGCCGCTTCGTTGAGCCAACCCTGTTCCTGGGCATTCAGATCATTCCAGGTTTTCGTCGATATGACGATCCCGCCCACCTGATGCTGGTGACGGGTCAGTGTAATATTCGGCGCAATCGCAGGGTAACCCACGACAATGCCAAAGACCGAAAGCTGCGTGGACCCATCAACCTGTCCGGTTTTCAGCGCCGGAATTGTGTCCTTGGGGCTTAGGGGTACGGCTGTTGCACCGGCTTGTTGCATGAATTTCGTATCTGTCGCCGATGGCGCCGTGCGAATTTTCACACCTGACAGATCACTTGGAACACGCACGGCTTCTTTGGTGTAGAGAACCTGATAGCCCACTTCCATCCAGCTGAGGGTCTTGAGGCCTGCGGCGTCGAATTCAGCACCGAACGTGTCCAACAAGTGGTTGTCCGCCACGCAATCAAGCTGCTCTGGTGTGTCAAAGGCGTAAGGTGACGCCAAAAGACCAAAGGTCGGCACCGCCAAAGACACAGCCGTGTTAGACATAACACCCATGTCGATGCGCCCGCGTGCGATCTGTTTGATCACATCCTGTTCACCGCCAAGCTTGGATCCCATGAAGGCTTTGATGGTCAATTCGCCGCCGGACAGCTCGTCAACTTTTTCGACAAATTTTTGCGCCACCGCACCCCACGGAGAATTGGGTGGCGGTGCCATCGACAAACGCAGTTCTTTGGCTTCAGCGGCAACCGCGCTCAAGCTCAGGGCAAGCGCGCCGGCAAACATCTTGTTCATTGGGTTTTCCTTCCTGGGACTCTTTGTCTTTCGTTGGTTTTTTAGTGTTCTAGATACGGTGTCAGCGCCGCCAACACTTGCTCGGCAAGATCGTTGTCTTGCAGCCGGATTGGTCCGGGATCATGAAGCAGCGCGTTGACCAGAAGGCCAAAGGCAAGCTGAATTGCGATTTCAAGTTTGCGCGCTTTCGCGGGGGGCAATCCAGCGGTTGCCAAGCTCACAATCATTGCTGAGGTTTCCCGGTTGGGCTGCCAACCCGCAGGAATGCGGCGCTCATAGCTCAGGGCCGAATGCACCAAACCGGTGTGCTGGCGAAAATAGGTGATCGAATAGTCCAGACACAGGCGCAGCCGGTCTGACAACCCAAGCAGCGCAATGCGGTCTTTGGCGAATGTTTCTGCCGCGATGGCATTTTGGGTTGCGGCAACACTGGCCTGCACCGCAACGAAATACTCTGTTTTATCAGCAAAGTAGCTATAGAATGACCCGGTTGAGAAACCCACGGCCTGGGTGATGTCCTGTATCGAAACATCATCAACCCCGTGGGTGTTGAACAGCTTAACCCCATGGTCCAGCAAGGCTTGTCGGCGCGCGATACTGCGGGCTTGCTTGGGTTGTTTTTCGGCTGAGGTCGGAGGATCTGATAGCAAATGGGCTCTCCATCAACACTTGAATTCGCATTCAAGTTCATGTTTTGTGGTCGCGTCAAGCCTTTTGTTGAAGAGAGCCTATGCCCGATAATTCCAAGCCCAATGTCATTTTGATTTTCACGGACAACCAGCAAGCCGCGACGCTGGCCTGTTATGGCAACAACGAAGTGCATACGCCCAACTTGGATCAGCTGGCGGCAGACGGCATTCAGTTCAACAAGGCCTATTGCGCCAATTCCTTCTGCTCTGCCTGCCGCGCGTCAACGTTGACGGGGCTGATGCCGTCGCAACACGGGGTGCATTCGTGGATAGATGACCGAAACATGGAGGAATGGCCAAAAGGCTGGCACGCTCTTTCGGGTTTGGCGACCCTGCCAGAGGAAATGCAGCGGCTTGGTTACAAAACGGGCATCTTCGGCAAGTATCATTTGGGCGATCCGACCAGCCCGTCGCCCGGCTGGGACAAATGGGTGACAATGGCCGACGGCCATGTGCGCAGCTTTTACGACAATGATATTTTTGACGACGGCGAGACATACAAACAGCCCGGACATTCGGTCGATTTCTTCACCGACAAAGCGGTGGAGTTCATTGCGGCCCAGGATCAGCCCTTTTTTGCCTACGTCCCCTTTCCCGCGCCCTATGGCCATTGGCCCGCCACCAATGATGGCAATCGCAACCGCCATGCTGCACGCTATGATGATTGTCCGATGGACAGCATCCCGCGGCAAGGACTGCGCGCGTCTGCGGTGCGCAACTACGACATCATCAAGGATGGCAGCGGCAAGGGGCTGGATTTCTCCCTGATCCTGCGCGCCCCGAATGACCTGCCAACCTTGCGTAACTACTACAGTCAGATCACGATGATCGATGATGCGGTCGGCAAATTGCGCGCGGCCGCACCGGATGCATTGATTGTCTTTACCACGGATCATGGCATGTCACTGGGGCATCACGGGTTTTGGGGGCATGGCGGCTCGACCTACCCGTCCAACCTGCATCTGGCGGCGCATTCCATCCCGATGATTGTGGCCCATAACGGGCACGTGGCGGCCAGCGCGCCGCAAGACATTTTGGTGTCCAACGTCGATGTCTATGCCACCATCCTGGACTATGTGGGCGGCAAGGCCGATCCTGCGCTGCCCAGCCGTTCGTTCGCGGGTCTGTTGAAGGGCGACGCTGTTGCCGATTGGGGCGATGACGAAGTCTATTCCGAGCAAGAGGAAACCCGGGTGATCCGCACGCCGCAATGGGCCCTGTTCAAGCGGTTCAGCAAAGATGGCGCGCCCGAACTGGAGGACGAGTTGTTCAACGTGGTTGTAGACCCCGGCGAGACACAGAATTTGGCCCATGACCCGAGCCATGCCCATATCTTGACCGAGCTGAGCGCGCGCATTGACAGCTTTTTCGCGACCTATTCTGCAGAAAGCGCCGACATGTGGCGCGGGGGGAAACCAATCCAGAATTCCATGATGAAAGGCTATTGGCGCGATATTTGGGGCGATGAGTGGACCCCCGTCTACACTTATGACAAGACCTGAATTCGCACGCATAAAGGCGGGTGACTTTGTGATGGGCGCCGGGGACGCGCCGCACCCTGAGGACGGCGAAGGGCCGGCTCGGAAGGTTTATCTGAATGGGTATCACATCGGAACCTGCGCCGTCTCAACCGCACAGTTTGGCGAATTCGTCCGGGCGACCGGCCACGTGACGCAGGCGGAACAGCAGGGTTCCAGCCACGTATTTCACCTGCATCTTGCAGAGCCCGATGATCACGCCGTACCCCTGTCCGATGCGCCTTGGTGGCGCGACGTAAGGGGTGCGCATTGGCGCATGCCAAATGGTGCGACCCAAGCCGAGCCCGACGCGCCCGTGACCCATGTCGCTTTTGGCGATGCGCAGGCCTATTGCGCGTGGCGCGGCGTGCGTTTGCCCACAGAGGCTGAGTGGGAACGCGCGGCACTTGGCAGTGATGC